>NZ_JCALCF010000014.1:0-139874 GCF_059812185.1 Mycobacterium sp. NGS67 | reverse complement strand
ATGCCCGTAGTAGCGTCGGGTAAGTGACTGATACGCCACGCGAATTCGACATCATCCTGTATGGGGCAACCGGCTTTGTGGGCAAGTTGACCGCCGAATACCTCGCCCGCGCCGGAGGGGACGCGCGGATCGCGCTGGCCGGCAGGTCGAAGGATCGCCTGGCCGCCGTGCGCAAGGACATCGGGGCAGCAGCGGAGTCGTTCTCGCTGGTCTCAGCCGATGCCACCGACCAGTCGACGCTCGAGGAGATGGCCGCCCGAACCCGCGTCGTGATTACCACCGTGGGTCCGTACACCAAGTACGGGCTGCCGCTGGTGGCTGCGTGCGCCGCCGCCGGCACCGACTACACCGACCTGACCGGTGAGGCCAACTTCGTCCGGGAGAGCATCGACGTCTACCACAAGCAGGCCGCCGACACCGGCGCCCGCATCGTGCACGCCTGCGGCTTCGACTCGGTGCCCTCCGACCTGACCGTCTTCGCGTTGCACCGCGCCGCCAGCCAGGACGACGCCGGCGGTTTGACCGACACAAACCTGGTCGTCCGCTCGTTCCGCGGCGGCCTCTCCGGCGGCACGATCGCGTCGATGTTGGAACTGATGCGTGCCGCTTCCAACGATCCCGACGTGCGCCGTCAGCTCCTGGACCCCTACACGCTCAGTGACGACCGCGACGCGGAGCCCGATGTCGGACCGCAACCCGACCTGCCGTTGCGCCGTGGCAACCGGATCGCCCCCGAGCTGAACGGGTTGTGGACTGCGGGGTTCGTGATGGCGCCCTACAACACCCGAATCGTGCGACGCAGCAACGCGTTACTGGACTGGGCCTACGGGCGCGAGTTCCGCTACGCCGAAACCGTCAACCTCGGTTCGTCCCCCCTGGCGCCGGTCGCGTCGGCGCTGGTCACCGGGGCCAGCAACGCCGTGTTCGGACTGGGTAGTCGCTTCCTGAGCGTGCTGCCGGAGAAGTTGGTGGAACGTGTCGTCCCGAAGCCCGGGACCGGTCCCAGCGCGAAGTCCCGCGAGCGCGGCTACTACAAGCTCGAGACCTACACCACCACGACCTCGGGCGCGCGCTATGTGGCCCGCATGGAACAGCGTGGCGACCCCGGCTACAAGGCGACCTCGGTGATGCTGGGCGAGTGCGGCCTGGCGCTGGCCAAAGACCGGGACAAACTTCCCGACCTGCACGGCGTGCTGACCCCGGCGGCGGCCATGGGCGATGCGCTGCTGGCGCGGTTCCCGAGCGCGGGTATCTCACTGAAGACCGAACGATTGACATGACGGACTAGTGTCGATATTGACTCGTCTGTAGATACCAGCAACGAAGGTGGAGAGTGATGGCCGGGCTCGATGACCTCTATGCGCAGATTCCCACGACGGACATCGCCACCAAACTCGGTGCCGATCAAGGCGAAGTCGACAAAGCGGTTCATACCCTGGTGCCGGTGCTGCTGAGCGGGTTGCAACACACCTCGCAAGATCCCGAGCACGCCAGCAAGATAGAGTCCGCCGCCAGCGGGCACGCCGCTCGCGGCCTGCTCGACGCCGGCGGTGGGGTCGACCAGGTCGACGAGGATGACGGTCACCAGGCCGTAGCAACACTGTTCGGCGGCAAGGACACCGATCAGGTAGCAGCAGCGCTGTCAAGCGGCGGTGCCGGCAACAGCGATCTGCTCAAACAACTGCTACCGGTCGTCCTGCCAATCGTGTTGGCGTACATCGGAAAACAGCTCGGTTCCGGTGGTGCAGCCGAGACCAGTGCCTCGCAACAGAAGACTTCCGGTGGGGGACTGGGCGACATCCTGGGCAGCATCCTGGGCGGTGGCGGCCACGACAAGTCGCTCGGCGGCATCCTCGGCAGTGTGCTGGGCAACAAGGGTGGCGGCCTCGGAGACATCCTCGGTGGCCTGCTCGGCGGCAAGAAATAAGCAGCGCGACAACAGGATTGCGTTGAGCGCAAGTCTGTTTAGCCGGTAACGGGATCGGTAACTTCCAGTTCGGGGCACCAGGACCGCAACGGCCGCGCAGGGTGGCCGGTACTCGGGATCGACAGGGATGGAGAGGAAAAGTCATGTCAGACACGCTCACTGAGGGACAGAAGCTGGTACGGGGAGAGTCATTGGTCTCCAACAACGGGGCCTATACCTTGACCCTGCAGGATGACGGCAATCTGGTGCTCGCCGTCTGGGGTAGGGCGATCTGGTCCACCTCCACCAACGGACAAGAGGTGGTGCGCGCCGAAGTGCAGCGCGACGGCAACTTCGTCCTCTACACCGCGGACAAGCCGGTGTGGCACTCCGACACCAAGGGCAAGAAGCAGGTCAAACTCGTCCTGCAGGACGACCGCAATCTGGTGCTGTATGCCGCGGACGGCGCGGCGTGGTCGACCAAGACGGAGACCGACCAACCGCCGCCGCCCGCGCCGGCTGCCGCAGAGCCGGCTGCCGCAGAGCCGGCCGCTGTGGATCTCGACGACAAGAGTGCAGACGCGCCGGAGCAGAGCGCGGTGGCAGAGCCGGTCGGCGAAGCGGCGCCAGAACCTGCGCCGGAACCCGCGGCGCGGACCTACACCGTCGTGTCCGGCGACACGCTCTGGGCAATCGCCGAGCGCTTCTACGGCGACGGCAGCAAGTACCAGGCGATCGCGGACGCCAGCAACATCCCCAACCCCGACCTGATCTACCCGGGTCAGGTGCTGACGATTCCCTGACCCCTGGCCGGGCCTGCGGGATTCAGGCCCATGGGCGACGGCGTGGCTGGCGGTTCCTAGAATTGTCCGGTGACCGCCAGCCCCCGCCCCGCCGACGACCAGCTGCCCAAGTCGTGGGATCCGGCCGCGATGGAAGGCGTCATCTATCAGAAGTGGCTGGATGCCGGCTACTTCGCCGCGGACCCGCACAGCACCAAGCCCGGCTACTCGATCGTGCTGCCGCCACCGAATGTGACGGGCACTCTGCACATGGGTCACGCGCTGGAACACACCATGATGGATGCGCTAACCCGCCGCAAGCGGATGCAGGGTTACGAGGTGCTGTGGCAGCCGGGAATGGACCACGCGGGCATCGCCACCCAGAGCGTGGTGGAAAAGCAACTCGCGGTAGACGGCAAGACCAAAGAGGACTTCGGCCGCGAGTTGTTCGTCGAGAAGGTGTGGGACTGGAAACGCGAGTCCGGCGGCGCGATCGGCGGGCAGATGCGCCGACTCGGCGACGGTGTCGACTGGGGCCGCGACCGGTTCACCATGGACGAGGGTCTGTCGCGTGCGGTGCGCACGATCTTCAAGCGGCTCTACGACGCCGGGCTGATCTATCAGGCCGAGCGACTGGTCAACTGGTCGCCTGTGCTGGAGACGGCCATCTCCGACCTCGAGGTCAACTATCAGGACGTCGAAGGCGAGTTAGTGTCGTTCCGGTATGGCTCGCTCCATGACGCCGAACCGCACATCGTGGTCGCCACTACCAGGGTCGAGACCATGTTGGGGGACACCGCGATAGCGGTGCACCCGGACGACGAGCGCTACCGTCACCTGGTCGGTGCCAGGCTGCCGCACCCCTTCGTGGACCGCGACATGATCGTCGTCGCCGACGAGCACGTCGACCCCGAATTCGGCACCGGCGCAGTCAAAGTCACACCCGCGCACGACCCCAACGACTTCGAGATCGGCCTGCGCCACCAGTTGCCGATGCCGTCGATCATGGACACTAAAGGCCGGATCGACGGCACCGGGACGCAATTCGACGGCATGGACCGCTTCGAGGCCCGCGTCGCGGTGCGCGAGGCGCTGGCGGCGCAGGGCCGGGTGGTCGAGGAGAAGCGACCGTATCTGCACAGCGTCGGGCATTCCGAGCGCAGCGGCGAGCCGATCGAACCGCGGCTGTCGCTGCAGTGGTGGGTGCGGGTCGAGTCGATGGCCAAGGCCGCCGGTGACGCGGTTCGCAACGGCCACACCGTGATTCATCCGGCCAGCCTGGAGCCGCGGTGGTTCGGCTGGGTCGACAACATGCACGACTGGTGCATCTCGCGGCAGCTGTGGTGGGGTCATCGGATCCCGATCTGGTACGGGCCCGACGGCGAGCAGAAATGTGTCGGGCCCGACGAGACGCCTCCGCAGGGCTGGGAGCAGGATCCCGACGTGCTGGACACCTGGTTCTCCTCGGCGCTGTGGCCGTTCTCCACGATGGGCTGGCCGGAAGAGACGCCGGAGCTGGAAAAGTTCTACCCCACAAGCGTTCTGGTCACCGGTTACGACATCCTGTTCTTCTGGGTGGCCCGGATGATGATGTTCGGCACTTTCGTCGGCCAGGACGACATCATCACGCTGCGCGGCAACCGTGCCCCGCAGGTGCCGTTCACCGATGTGTTCCTGCACGGTCTGATTCGCGACGAGTTCGGCCGCAAGATGAGCAAGTCCAAGGGCAACGTCATCGACCCGCTGGACTGGATCGACACGTTCGGCGCGGATGCGTTGCGGTTCACGCTGGCCCGCGGTGCCAGTCCCGGCGGTGACCTGGCGATCGGCGAGGACGCCGTGCGGGCGTCGCGCAACTTCGGCACCAAGCTGTTCAACGCGACCCGCTACGCGCTGCTCAACGGCGCCGCCTTGGCTCCCTTGCCCCCAGCAGAACATCTCACCGACGCCGACCGCTGGATCCTGGGCAGGCTGGAAGAGGTCCGGGCCGAAGTGGATTCGGCCTTCGACAGCTACGAGTTCAGCCGGGCCTGCGAGACGCTCTACCACTTCGCCTGGGACGAATTCTGCGACTGGTACCTGGAGCTCGCCAAAACCCAGCTGTCGCAGGGTATTACGCACACCACCGCGGTGCTGGCCGTCGGGCTGGACGCGCTGCTGAGGTTGCTGCATCCGGTGATCCCGTTCATCACCGAGACGTTGTGGCAGGCATTGACCGGTCAGGAATCGCTGGTAATAGCCGATTGGCCGCAGCCCTCCGGTATTGCACTGGATCCGGTTGCCGCACAACGGATCACCGACATGCAGAAGCTGGTGACCGAGGTGCGGAGGTTCCGAAGCGATCAGGGCTTGGCGGACCGGCAGAAGGTGCCCGCACGGTTGGTCGGTGTCGAAGACGCCGATCTGAGCAACCAGGTGCCCGCCGTGACGTCGCTGGCCTGGCTCACCGAGCCGGGTGCGGATTTCGCCGCGTCGGCCTCGCTGGAGGTGCGGCTGAGTGCGGGCACGGTGGTCGTCGAACTCGACACCTCCGGCACCATCGACGTGGCGGCCGAACGCCGTCGCCTCGAAAAGGACTTGGCCGCAGCGCAAAAGGAGCTGGCCTCCACCGACGCCAAGCTGGCCAACCAGGACTTCCTGGCCAAGGCGCCCGAAGCCGTCGTCGACAAAATCCGGGCCCGCCGACAACTCGCGCAGGAAGAGTCCGACCGGATCACCGCCCGATTGGCAACGCTGCGGTGAACGCCGAGCCTTCCGGACCGGACTGGACGGAACAGATCGCGGAACCGGCCCCGACACCCGACGAGATCGCGTCGCTGCTGCAGGTCGAGCACCTGCTGGACCAGCGGTGGCCGGAAACCCGCATCGAGCCGAGTCTGACCCGGATCAGCGCTCTGATGGATCTACTCGGTTCGCCGCAGCTGAGCTATCCCTCGATCCACATCGCCGGCACCAACGGCAAGACCTCGGTGGCCCGGATGGTCGACGCGCTGCTCACCGCGTTGCAGATGCGCACCGGGCGCACCACCAGCCCGCATCTGCAGTCCGCGGTCGAGCGAATCTCCATCGACGGCAAGCCGATCAGCCCCGCGCGCTATGTGGCGACCTACCAGGAGATCGAGCCGTTCGTGCAGATGATCGACCAGCAGTCGGAACAGGCCGGGGGCCCGGCCATGAGCAAGTTCGAGGTCCTGACCGCGATGGCGTTCGCGGCGTTCGCCGACGCGCCCGTCGACATCGCGGTCGTCGAGGTAGGCATGGGCGGTACGTGGGACGCCACCAACGTGGTCAACGCCCCGGTGGCGGTCATCACCCCGATCGGCATCGACCACGTCGAATACCTCGGGCACGACATCGCCGGGATCGCCGGGGAGAAGGCGGGCATCATCACCCGCGCACCCGACGGGGCGCCCGACACCGTCGCGGTGATCGGGCGACAGGCGCCCGAGGCGATGGAGGTGTTGTTGGCTCAGTCGGTGCGCGCCGACGCGGCCGTCGCCCGCCAGGATTCCGAATTCGCGGTGCTGGACCGGCAGGTGGCCATCGGCGGCCAGGTGCTGACCCTGCAGGGCCTGGGCGGGGTGTACTCCGAGATCTACCTGCCCTTGCACGGGGAACATCAGGCCCACAACGCGGCGCTGGCGCTGGCCGCGGTCGAAGCCTTCTTCGGTGCCGGCGCGCAACGTCAACTCGACGTCGACGCCGTCCGGGCCGGCTTCGCCGCCGTCACCAGCCCTGGCCGGCTGGAACGAATGCGAAGTGCCCCAACGGTATTCATCGATGCCGCGCACAATCCGGCCGGAGCCGCCGCGCTGGCACAAACGCTGTCCGACGAATTCGACTTCCGCACGCTGATCGGGGTGCTCAGTGTCATGGCCGACAAAGACGTCGACGGCATCCTGGCCGCGCTGGAACCGGTGTTGGACTCGGTCGTCGTCACCCACAACGGGTCGCCGCGCGCGCTGGACGTCGAGACGCTCGACCTGGCGGCCCAGCAGCGGTTCGGGCCCGAACGGGTGATCACCGCCGCGAATATGCGCGACGCCATCGACGCCGCGACAGCGTTGGTGGACGCCGCCGCCGAGGAAAGCGACGCGTACTCGGGCACCGGCATCGTCATCACCGGCTCGGTGGTCACCGCCGGGGCCGCGCGCACGCTGTTCGGCCGGGATCCGCAATGACCGCGCCGGCTCCCGACCCGTGGAAGAGCTTCGCCGGGGTGATGGCGGGCACCCTCATCCTGGAAGCGATCGTGGTGTTGCTGGCCATACCGGTCGTAGGGGCCGTCGGCGGCGGCCTGAGTGCGGCATCGCTGAGCTACCTGATCGGTTTGGCCGCGCTGTACATCCTATTGGCCGGCGTGCAGCGCAAGCCGTGGGCGATGTGGGTCAACCTGGGCTTCCAACTGCCGCTGGTCGCCGGGTTCCTGGTGTATCCGGCCGTCGGATTCGTCGGACTGTTGTTCGTCGGAGTGTGGTCGCTGATCGCTTATCTGCGCGCCGAGGTGCGCCGGCGCCTCGAGGTCCGAGCTTCGAAACCGCCGCCGGATTAGCGACTGGGTCCTGCGCCATCTACTCTTGTGCACCGTGACCGAACGGACTCTCGTACTGATCAAGCCCGACGGCGTACAACGTCAGTTGGTCGGCGAGATACTGAGCCGCATCGAGCGCAAGGGCCTGACCATCGCCGCCTTGGAGCTCCGGAACGTCGGCGAGGAGCTGGCCCGACGCCACTACGCCGAACACGAGGGCAAGTCGTTCTTCGGGTCGCTGCTGGAGTTCATCACGTCGGGGCCGGTGGTGGCCGCCGTGGTGACAGGGCCTCGGGCGATCGCCGCGTTTCGGCAGCTCGCCGGTGGCACCGACCCGGTGGACAAGGCCACCCCCGGCACGATCAGGGGCGACTTCGGCCTGGAAACGCAGTTCAACCTCGTGCACGGCTCGGATTCGGCCGAATCGGCACACCGCGAGATCGAACTCTGGTTCCCCGACATCTAGCTCCGGGACCGCCCGTTCGCACGGCGCGGTCGAGCCTGCCCAGTGATGTGGGATACTGACTGTCGGGTGAACGTCGTCGAACTGGCGTCGGTCACCCGAATGAAGACTTCGACAAGCGCGACCATCGCCAGTCCGCGGTGCGGCGCAGCAGGTCAAGCCGTCATTCAGTACGGCGCCGAGTTGGTCCGATCCGGGCCGCTCGGGGCGAGACCATTACAAGTCCGGGAGAAGTGGCCGGATCCATAGCGAAGCCCTCGCGTGGCCGCGTCGATAGGACGACGCGCCCGGGGGCTTGAGGAGAATACGTGGTAGACGGTGCCCCATCTTCAGAATCAGCAAACGAGCCGACACAGCACGAGGAACTGCCGGACCGCCTGAGAGTCCATTCCCTCGCGCGGACGCTCGGGACCACCAGCAGGCGGGTCCTTGACGCGTTGGCCGCACTCGACGGGCGGATCCGCAGCGCCCATTCCAGCGTGGACCAGGTGGACGCGGTGCGGGTCCGCGACCTGCTGGCGGCCCAAACCGAGACGTCGGCCGCGACCACTGCCGAGGAACCCGAATCGCGGTTGATGCTCGAATCCGGCGAAGCTGACGTCGAGCGACCCCACTACATGCCGCTGTTCGTCGCGCCGCAGCCGATTCCGGAGCGGGTCGCGGTCGCCGCCGACGAGGGGTCCGGGGCTCAGGACGACTCCGACGACGACGTGGACGACGACGGTTCCGGCGAAGACGAGGAGCAGGCCGATCGCCCTGCCAACAAACGCCGCCGCCGGGGCCGGCGCGGTCGCGGACGCGGCCGCGGTGAGCAGGCGGGTCCCGACGGTCCCGCCGACAGCCAGAACGGTGACGCCGCGCCCGGTGGCGAGCAGCGTGCGGCCGACGGCGACGACTCCGATCAGGGTCAGGACTCCGACGACAACGACGACAGCGACGACGGCGACGACGAAAACGGTTCAGCCGACGGCGGCAACCGTCGGCGGCGTCGGCGGCGTCGGCGCAAGTCCACGTCCGGTGAGGACGGCGACGACGGACCGTCGCCCGACGATCCGCCGAACACCGTCGTGCACGAGCGTGCACCTCGCAACGGCGGCAGGCAGGGCCAGGACAACGGCGAGTCCGGTTCCGGCGAGATCAAAGGAATCGACGGCTCCACGCGTCTGGAAGCCAAGCGGCAGCGGCGCCGGGACGGGCGCGATGCGGGCCGCCGTCGGCCACCGGTATTGAGCGAGGCTGAGTTCCTTGCCCGGCGTGAGGCCGTCGAGCGGGTCATGGTCGTGCGCGACCGGGTCCGCACCGAGCCGCCGCACCCAGGGGCTCGCTACACCCAGATCGCGGTGCTCGAAGACGGCATCGTGGTCGAGCACTTCGTGACGTCGGCGGCGTCCGCCTCGCTGGTCGGCAACATCTATCTGGGCATCGTGCAGAACGTGCTGCCGTCGATGGAGGCGGCGTTCGTCGACATCGGCCGCGGCCGCAACGGCGTGCTCTACGCCGGCGAAGTGAATTGGGAGGCTGCCGGACTGGGCGGCGCGGACCGCAAGATCGAGCAGGCCCTCAAACCCGGCGACTACGTCGTGGTTCAGGTCAGCAAGGACCCGGTCGGACACAAGGGCGCCCGACTGACCACGCAGGTGTCGCTGGCGGGGCGCTACCTGGTCTACGTGCCCGGTGCGTCGTCGACCGGGATCAGCCGCAAGTTGCCCGACACCGAACGCCAACGCCTCAAGGAGATCCTGCGCGAGGTGGTCCCGTCCGACGCCGGCGTCATCATCCGAACCGCTTCGGAGGGCGTCAAGGAAGACGACATCCGTGGTGACGTCACCCGGCTGCAGGAACGCTGGAATCAGATCGACGCCAAGGCCGCCGAGACCAAGCAGAAAGCCGCCGGCGCCGCGGTGGCGCTCTACGAAGAACCGGACGTGCTGGTGAAGGTCATCCGGGACTTGTTCAACGAGGACTTCTCGTCGTTGATCGTGTCCGGGGACGAGGCCTGGGCCACGATCAACGAGTACGTGAATTCCGTTGCGCCCGACCTGGTTTCCAAGCTCGACAAATACGAACCCGCGGACGAGAGCGGACCGGACGTGTTCGCGGTGCACCGTATCGACGAACAGCTCGCCAAGGCGATGGACCGCAAGGTGTGGTTGCCGTCGGGCGGCACGCTGGTGATCGACCGGACCGAAGCGATGACGGTCATCGACGTCAACACCGGCAAGTTCACCGGGTCCGGGGGCAACCTGGAACAGACCGTCACCAAGAACAACCTGGAGGCCGCCGAGGAGATCGTGCGCCAGCTGAGGTTGCGCGACATCGGCGGCATCGTCGTCATCGACTTCATCGACATGGTCCTCGAGTCCAACCGTGACCTGGTGCTGCGGCGGCTGACCGAGTCCTTGGCCCGCGACCGCACCCGCCATCAGGTGTCGGAGGTGACGTCGCTGGGGCTGGTGCAGTTGACCCGTAAACGGTTGGGCACCGGCCTGATCGAGGCGTTCTCGACATCGTGTCCGAACTGCACCGGCCGCGGGATCCTGCTGCACGCCGACCCGGTCGACTCGGCTCCGGCGGCCGGGCGCAAGACGGAGTCCAGCTCCCGGCGCAACCGACGCTCGAAGAAGAACCGGTCCGACGATTCCGCCGAGAAGGCCGTCGTGGCCAAGGTCCCGACGCACGCGCCGGGTGAGCACCCGATGTTCAAAGCGATGGCCGCGTCGTCGCGTGACGACGACGAAAGTGCCGAGACCGACGAAGAGGTGACCCCCGAGGCCGACGAGGCGACCGCAGAGCGGCTTCCCGCGCAGACCGATGAGGGCGACGCTGCCCAAGACTTCGAGGACGCCGACGAGGACGCTGACGAGGACGAAGACGGGGACGAAGACACCGACGACGTGGACGAACTCGACGACGAGGACCTCGACGACGACGATGACGACGACGATGACGGCGACGAGGACGTGGACGAACTCGACGACGAGGATCTCGACGACAGCGACGAAGACGACAGCGACGACAGCGACGACAGCGATGACGTCGACGACGTCGACAGCGATGACAGCGATGACAGCGACGACGACAGCGATGACGAGGACGAAGATGACGACGTCGAGGACATCGACGTCGTACCTGATCAAGACGAGGTGATCAGCGCCGTGGCGGGCATCGATCGTGCGTCCGTCATCGTCGCACCGGCGGCGTCACGCCGGCGCCGGGCGGCGGGCAGGCCGGCGGGTCCGCCCACGCACGTCGACTAGCCGGGCCGGTTTGACCCTGTACCCGCTGGTCACGTACCCTTGGACAGTTGTCGTCAGGCCACGGGAAACGCTGGCCGGCGACAGCGGGACGCAATAGCCCGCACCAAGACCACCCACCGCGCACCGTCGTTGGCACGCGCGCGAGCACAACGCAGGCAGAAGAGGCAGGAGTACACCGATGGCGACCTACGCAATCGTCAAGACCGGCGGTAAGCAGTACAAGGTTGCCGTCGGGGACGTCGTCAAGGTCGAGAAGCTGGAGTCCGAGCCCGGCGCCCAGGTGTCGCTGCCGGTCGCGCTGGTCGTCGACGGCGCCGACGTGACCTCCGACGCCAGCGCGCTGGCCAAGGTTGCGGTCACCGGTGAGGTGCTCGAGCACACCAAGGGCCCGAAGATCCGTATCCACAAGTTCAAGAACAAGACCGGCTACCACAAGCGCCAAGGGCACCGTCAGCAGCTGACGGTTCTCAAGGTCACCGGCATCAACTAGGGGCGACAGACAATGGCACACAAGAAGGGCGCTTCCAGCTCGCGCAACGGTCGGGATTCGGCAGCTCAGCGGCTCGGTGTCAAGCGGTTCGGCGGCCAGGTCGTCAAGGCCGGCGAGATCCTGGTCCGCCAGCGCGGCACCAAGTTCCACCCCGGCGTCAACGTGGGCCGCGGCGGCGACGACACCCTGTTCGCCAAGGCGGCCGGGGCGGTCCAGTTCGGCGTCAAGGGCGGCCGCAAGACCGTGAGCATCGTCGGGCCTTCCGACTAAGCTCCGCCGTCCTTGGGCTGACCAGGGACTGTGAGAGGAATTTCGATGCCTCGATTCGTCGATCGGGTCGTCATCCACACCCGGGCGGGTTCGGGCGGCAACGGCTGCGCATCGGTGCACCGCGAGAAATTCAAGCCGCTGGGTGGCCCCGACGGCGGTAACGGCGGGCGCGGCGGCAGCGTCGTCTTCGTGGTCGACCCGCAGGTGCACACCCTGCTGGACTTCCATTTCCGCCCGCATGTCACCGCGCCGTCCGGCAAGCAGGGGATGGGCAACAATCGCGACGGCGCCGCCGGCGCGGACCTGGAAGTCAAGGTGCCCGACGGCACCGTGGTGCTGGACGAGAACGGTCGGCTGCTGGCCGACCTGGTCGGCGCCGGTACCCGGTTCGAGGCCGCCGCCGGTGGCCGCGGGGGGCTGGGCAACGCCGCGCTGGCCTCGCGCGCCCGCAAGGCGCCCGGTTTCGCGCTGCTGGGCGAGCCCGGCCAGGCGCGCGACCTGACGCTGGAACTCAAGACGGTCGCCGACGTCGGGCTGGTCGGGTTCCCCTCGGCCGGAAAGTCCTCCCTGGTGTCGGTCATCTCCGCGGCCAAGCCGAAAATCGCCGACTACCCGTTCACCACGCTGGTGCCCAACCTCGGTGTGGTCTCCGCCGGCGAGCATGCGTTCACCGTCGCCGACGTGCCGGGCCTGATCCCCGGTGCGTCCGAGGGCCGCGGTCTGGGCCTGGACTTCCTGCGGCACATCGAGCGCTGCGCGGTCCTGGTTCATGTGGTGGACTGCGCCACGGCCGAGCCGGGCCGCGACCCGATCTCCGACATCGACGCGCTGGAGGCCGAACTCGCGGCCTACACGCCCACCCTGCAGGGCGACGCGGTGCTGGGCGATCTGGCCGAGCGGCCGCGGGCGGTGGTATTGAACAAGATCGACGTGCCCGAGGCTCGCGAGATGGCCGAGTTCGTCCGCGACGAGATCGCCGAGCGCGGCTGGCCGGTGTTCCTGGTGTCGACGGCCACCCGGGAAGGCTTGCAGCCGTTGATCTTCGGGCTGTGGCAGATGGTTTCGGAGTACAACGCTGCCCGCCCCGTTGTGGTGCCGCGACGTCCGGTGATCCGTCCGATTCCGGTGGACGACAGCGGTTTCACGGTGGAACCCGACGGCCAGGGCGGCTTCCTGGTGACCGGCGCGCGACCCGAACGCTGGATCCGGCAGACCAATTTCGACAACGACGAAGCCGTCGGATATCTCGCCGACCGACTGGCCCGCCTGGGCGTGGAGGACGAACTGCTGCGCCTGGGTGCCCGCCCCGGCTGCGCGGTGACGATCGGCGAGATGACCTTCGACTGGGAGCCACAAACCCCTGCGGGCGTTGAGGTTCCGATGACCGGCCGGGGAACCGACGCACGGCTGGAACGTAACGACCGGATCGGCGCCGCCGAGCGCAAGGCGGCCCGACGGCAACGTCGCGAGAGCCCCGACGACTCGTGACCAGTCCGCACCGGGAAGCGATCCGCACCGCCCGCAGCATCGTCGTCAAGGTCGGCACCACCGCGCTGACCACCGACGCGGGCATGTTCGACGCCAGTCGACTGGCTGAACTGACCGACGCCATCGAGACGCGGATGAAGGCCGGCACCGACGTGGTCATCGTGTCCTCGGGTGCCATCGCCGCCGGTATCGAGCCGCTCGGATTATCCCGCCGCCCAAAGGATCTCGCGACCAAACAGGCCGCGGCCAGCGTCGGGCAGGTCGCGCTGGTGAACTCGTGGAGTGCGGCGTTCGCCCGGTATGACCGGACCGTCGGACAGGTGCTGCTGACCTCGCACGACATCTCGATGCGGGTGCAGCACACCAACGCCCAGCGCACCCTGGACCGGTTGCGGGCGCTGCGCGCGGTGGCGATCGTCAACGAGAACGACACCGTGGCCACCAACGAGATCCGGTTCGGCGACAACGACCGGCTTTCGGCGCTGGTGGCGCACCTGGTCGGCGCCGACGCGCTGGTCCTGCTGTCCGATATCGACGGCCTCTATGATGCGGATCCGCGAAAGTTCCCCGGCGCCAGGTTCATTGCGGAAGTGACCGGACCCGCCGATCTGGACGGTGTGGTCGCGGGGCAGAGCAGTCACCTGGGCACCGGCGGGATGGCGTCGAAGATGTCCTCGGCGCTGCTGGCCGCCGACGCCGGGTTGCCGGTGTTGCTCGCTCCGGCAACCGAAGTCGCCCGCGCGCTCACCGATGCCTCGGTGGGCACGGTGTTCGCGCCGCGGCCCGACCGGATGTCGGCGCGCCGGTTCTGGGTGCGTTATGCCGCCGAGTCCACCGGGACCCTGTCCCTGGACGCCGGCGCGGTGAGCGCCGTTGTCGGACAACGCCGTTCGCTGCTGCCCGCGGGCATCACCGCGGTGTCGGGCAAGTTCTACGGCGGCGACGTCGTCGAATTGTGCGATCCCGCAGGCGCTGTCGTGGCCCGCGGCGTGGTCGCCTACGACGCGGTCGAGCTGGCCGGCATGATCGGACGGTCCACCTCGGAATTGCCCGGGGAGTCACGCCGGCCGGTGGTGCACGCCGATGACCTGGTAGCCGTGCAACGGCATTGAGAAGTCACTGGGAAGCTTGCAAATACAGTGAGCCCCACACTATCTCGGTCAACGTCGCGGCCAGCTCCGTGTCGTACTCGGCTGGCCGGGCCGGCAGGTTCTGGTGGCAGGCCCGCTCGACCATCCAGGTCAGGGCGCTCGCGGTGGTAGTCGCGTGCAGCTGGGGCCGGATCGACCCGTCGGCCTGGCCTTCTTCGATGACCCGGGTCAGGCGCCCGATGATGTCGTCCAACAGATCCCGGTAGGCCTGCGCGGTGGCGGGGTCGTAACCGGAGACCTCGTTGAGGGCGATGAGCACGGGTTGGTGACGACGGAAGCTGGCGATGATGCCGGTTATCGCCGCGCGCGCGTCGTCGGGATTGTGCCGCCAGGCCACGTCCCACCAGCGTTCCCCGCTGCTGGTCAGGTCACTGAGGACCTGGCCGGCGAGCTGGCGCAGCAGATCGCCCTTGTCCTGGAAGTAGATGTAGAAGCTGGCGCGGGAGATGCCGGCCTCGGTCGCCAGGCGGTCCACGCTGAGCTCGGTGAAGCTGGTGCCGTCGCGCATCAGGCGTTCGGTGGCTTCCAGCAGGCGGCGTTCCATCTGTTCTTGGCGCTGCTGACGCTCCTGTTGGCGATTGCCCTGGGATCTGCGGGTAACGGCCGGCATCCGTCGAGCATAACCGAAGCGTGGACGTCTTGACTAGACAATATGTCTAGGCATATCGTCGGGCCAACGGAAGGATCGCCAACCATGAACACATCCGCGCAGACCGCCGAAGCCCGCCCGTATGACGCGGTCGACCTGTCGTCCAAAGCGTTCTGGTCGAAGACCGCCGCGGAACGAGAACGCTCCTTCGCCACCCTGCGGGCTGAACGCCCGGTCAGCTGGCAGCCACCGGTCGAGGGCGACCTGATCGAGAACCCGGCCGATCCGGGCTATTGGGCGGTCACCCGTCGGGCTGACATCGTCACGGTGAGCCGCAACAACGAGGTATTCCTGTCCGGCAAAGGCGTGATGTTCGCCGACATCCCCGAAGAACTCCTGGAAGCCTCCCAATCCTTCCTGGCGATGGATCCGCCACGGCACACCAAACTGCGCAAGCTCGTCAGCGCGGCCTTCACACCGCGACAGGTCCGCCGCATCGAAGACTCGATCCAGCACAACGCCGAGGTGATCGTCGCAGAACTGCGGGACGCGGGCAGCGGCGCGGACTTCGTCGACATCTGCGCCAAGGAATTACCGATACGCACCCTGTCGGACATGATGGGGATTCCCGACTCCGAGCGGCACCAGGTGGCGCACGCCGCCGATGCCGTGGTGTCGTGGGCCGACCCGGAGTTCCTCGACGGCCGCAACCCGCTGGAGCTGCTCGTCCAGAACCAGATCTATCTGCACCAGGTGGCCGGATCGCTGGCCGCGCAGCGGCGCGAGCAGCCCGGCGACGATCTGTTCAGCGGGCTGGTGAACGCCGAGGTGGACGGCGACCGGCTCACCGATGCGGAGGTCGCCGCATTCTTCGTCCTGTTGGCCGTGGCCGGCAATGACACCACCCGTCAGACCGCCAGCCACGCGCTGAAGGCGCTGACCGACTTCCCCGACCAAAAAGCTTGGCTACAAGCCGATTTCGAGAACCGCAACGGGACGGCGATCGAAGAGTTCATCCGATGGGCCACCCCGGTGATGACGTTCCGGCGCACCGCGGCAACGGATTTCGAGCTGGGCGGGCAGACCATCCGGGCGGGGGAGAAGGTGGCGATGTTCTACGCCTCCGGCAACTGGGATCGCGAAGTCTTCGACGAACCGGAACGTCTGGACCTCAGCCGCAGTCCCAATCCGCATGTCGGCTTCGGCGGCGGTGGTGTGCACTTCTGCCTCGGCGCCCACGTGGCACGAGCGCAACTACGGGCGCTGTTCGGCGAATTGCTCCGGCAGGTTCCCGACATCCAGGCTGGGGAGCCGTCCTTCGTGGTCGGCAATTTCATCCACGCCATCCGGCGCTTGCCCTGCACCTTCTGAATTTCCGGCGCCTGAGCGCGCCAAGAATTCGTTGAGGATCCGCATAGGCACCTCCGAAATGCTTTTCGCATCGACAACGACGCGAAAACACGGAGGACATCATGTGGGCTTTGACGACATCAAACGGCTTGCGGGTAGACAACATTCGGCACGAGACCGACGCTCGGCTGGCCGTTCGCAACCTCGGGTACCCCAGGGTCATCGGCCCCAACTCCTGGCAGGTGGTCGACAACTTCGGCCGGCAGTTCGTCGCCGAGGTCAGAAGGGCGCGCTGACCGTCAGTTCGGCGGCCAACAGGCTCAAGATCTCTGAACAGCCGCCGTCGACTTTGACCGTCGCCAGGTCGTCGCCGCGGGTGGGGCCCCGGTTGACGATCGCCACCGGCTTGCCGGCCGTTGCGGCGTGGCGCACGAATCGGTAGCCGGAGAACACGGTCAGCGACGAACCCGCGACCAACAGCGCATCGGCTTCATTCACCATCGAATAAGCCTGCGCAACAATGTTTTTAGGGACGCTCTCGCCGAAGTAGACGATGTCGGGCTTGAGCATGTCGCCGCACTTTCGACAGTCCAGATACCGGAACGACGCGGTGTCGGCGACGACGGCGTCCGCGTCGGGTGCCACCGCCAGCCCGCCAACGGCCTCGGCGCGCTCGATGAAACCCGGGTTCAGCGCTTCGAGTTCCTCGGCCAGCGCGGCGCGGCTCATGGTGTGACCGCAGCCCAGGCACACGACCTGGGCATAGCTGCCGTGCAGGTTCACCACGTTGGTGCTGCCGGCTTTGGTGTGCAACAGGTCGACGTTCTGCGTGATGACGCCGACGACCACGCCCGCCTGTTCCAACATGGCCAGGGCACGGTGGCCCGCGTTCGGGCGAGTCCCGTCCATGTGTCGCCAACCCACGTGGTTGCGCGCCCAGTACCGCTGCCGGAACACCGGGTCGGAGATGAACTGCCGGATCGTCATCGGGTTGCTGGGCGGCGAGTCGGGTCCCCGGTAGTCGGGGATGCCGGAGTCGGTGGAGAGTCCGGCGCCGGTCAGCACCGCAATCCGGCGCCCGGCCAGGGTCGCGACGAGCTCGGGGGACTCCACTTCTTCGAGGGTAAGCGTGCTGGTTCGCGCCAGATCGTTTTGCCCGCGGGGTGCGGGGGTAATTCGGCGGGAAGACCCTGCCAAGCGACAATGGACGGCGATGAGCTTCTACTCCGCATACCAGCACGGATTCGTGCGCGTCGCGGCGTGCACGCACCACACCACCATCGGCGACCCGGCGGCCAACGCCGAGTCGGTATTGGGACTGGCGCACAGCTGCCACGACGAGGGCGTCGCGCTGGCGATCTTTCCCGAGCTGACGCTGACCGGTTACTCCATCGAGGACATCCTGCTGCAGGATGCTCTGCTCGACTCCGTCGAAGCAGCGTTGCAGGAGCTGGTCGCCGCGTCGGCCGGACTGTTGCCCGTCCTGGTCGTCGGCGCGCCGCTGCGGCATCTGCACCGCATCTACAACACCGCGGTGGTCATCCACCGCGGTTCGGTGCTCGGGGTGGTGCCGAAGTCGTACCTGCCGACTTATCGGGAGTTCTACGAGCACCGCCAGATCGCTCCCGGGGACGGCGAGCGGGGCACGATCCGCATCCCCGCGCTCGACGTGGAAGTCCCGTTCGGCCCCGATCTGCTCTTCAGCGCGTCGGACCTGCCGGACTTCGTGCTGCACGTCGAGATCTGTGAGGACATGTTCGTCCCGGTGCCGCCCAGTGCCGAAGCGGCGCTGGCGGGAGCGACCGTGCTGGCCAATCTGTCCGGCAGCCCGATCACCATCGGCAGGGCCGAGGACCGCTGCCTGCTTGCCCGGTCGGCGTCGGCACGCTGTCTGGCCGCCTATGTGTACGCCGCCGCGGGCGAAGGCGAGTCGACGACGGACCTGGCTTGGGACGGTCAGACGATGATCTGGGAGAACGGTACCCAGCTGGCCTGCTCGGAGCGTTTCCCGAAGGGCGAGCGACGTTCGGTCGCCGACGTCGACACCGGATTGCTGCGTTCCGAGCGGCTCCGGATGGGCACTTTCGACGACAATCGTCGCCACCACCGGACGGCTACGGATCCGTTCCGGCGCATCGAGTTTCGGCTCGACCCGCCGGACCGTGACATCGGGCTGCTGCGCAACGTCGAGCGGTTCCCGTTCGTCCCGGCGAATCGGGAACGGTTGGAACAGGATTGCTACGAGGCCTACAACATCCAGGTGGCCGGGCTCGAGCAGCGGCTGCGCGCGCTGGACTATCCCAAAGTCATCATCGGCGTGTCCGGTGGGCTGGACTCGACGCACGCGTTGATCGTGGCGGCCAAAGCGATGGACCAGGAGGGGCGTCCACGTAGCGACATTCTGGGCTTCACCCTGCCGGGCTTCGCCACCGGCGATCACACCAAGAACAACGCGATCAAGTTGGGTGAGGCGCTGGGTATCACCTTCGAGGAGATCGACATTCGCGAGACCGCCAACCGGATGTTCGAGGAGATCGGGCATCCGTTCGCGCGCGGCGAGAAGGTGTACGACGTCACCTTCGAGAACGTCCAGGCGGGGTTACGCACCGACTACCTGTTCCGGTTGGCCAACCAGCGCGGCGGCATCGTGCTGGGCACGGGTGATCTTTCGGAGCTGGCACTGGGATGGTCGACTTACGGTGTCGGAGATCAGATGTCGCATTACAACGTCAACGGCGGGGTGCCCAAGACGCTGATTCAGCATCTGATCCGCTGGGTCATCTCCTCCGACCAGTTCGAGAAGGAAGTGACCGACGTGTTGCAGTCGGTCGTCGACACCGAGATCACCCCGGAACTGGTTCCGGCCGGTGAGGAAGAGGAACTGCAGAGCAGCGAAGCCAAAGTCGGACCCTATGCGCTGCAAGACTTCTCGTTGTTCCAGGTGTTGCGCTACGGCTTCACACCGTCGAAGATCGCCTTCCTGGCCTGGCACGCGTGGAGCGACCCGGACAGCGGCAGCTGGCCACCCGGCTTCCCGGAAGACAACCGACCGGCCTATTCGCTGAGCGACATCCGGCACTGGTTGCAGGTGTTCGTCAAACGGTTCTACTCGTTCAGCCAGTTCAAACGGTCGGCATTGCCCAACGGCCCCAAGGTTTCTCACGGCGGTTCGCTCTCCCCGCGAGGTGACTGGCGGGCGCCGTCGGACATGTCCGCGCGTATCTGGCTCGACGAGATCGAGCGCGAGATCCCGCAGGACTGATCCCGTCCCGGGCTACGGGTCTTCGTCGTCGTCGGGTATCAGCAGTTTCTCGGGGTGGTGGAAGGTGTTGATCCGTGGTTGGCCGTGGTCGAGGTGTGCTGGTGGGATCCATTCGGTGTGGCCTTGGGTGTTGGTGCGGGTGGTCCAGCCTTTTTCGGCTAGCCGGTTGTCGGGGCCACAGGCCAGGGTGAGGTCGTTGATGTCGGTGCGGCCGGTTTTGCGCCAGGCGGTGACGTGGTGGACTTCGGAGTGGTAGGCCGGGGCGTCGCAGCCGGGTCTGGTGCAGCCGAGATCTTTGGCGCAGAGCATGATCCGCTGGGCCGGTGAGGCCAAGCGTTTGGCGTGATAGAGGGCTTGGGGTTTGGCGCCGTCGAAGATCGCCAGGTAGTGGTGGGCGCCGCCGCCGGCCATGCGGATCAGATCACTCATGGGTAGGCGGGAGCCGCCGCCGGTGCGCGCCCACCCGGCGGCGGCTTCGAGTTCTGCCACGGTGGTGGTGGCGATGATGGTGACCGGCAGGCCGCGATGGCGGCCCAGTTCGCCGGAGGCCAGCAGTGCGCGTAGCCCGGCCAGCAGCGCGTCGTGCTGGCGTTGGGGTCCCGAGCGGGTATCGCGCTGCGCCTCCTCGGCGTCGGGTTCGCCGTCCACGCGTGGTGCCTCGTGTTCCGGGTTGCACATCCCCGGTGCGGCCAACTTCGTCCACGCCGCTTCGATCGCGGCCCGCAGCTCGGGGGTGACCAGCCCGCTTAGGCGCGACATGCCGTCGACACCTTGCTTGCCCAGGGTCAGGCCGCGTCGGCGGGCGCGTTCGTCGTCGCTGTAGTTGCCGTCGGGGTGCAGATAGGCCATCACTTCCTGGGCATAGGTCTGCACTTGTTCGGGGCGAAAGTGGGTGGCTTTGTCGACCAGGTCGGCTTCGGCGTCCAGGCGGGTCAGCGCATCGACCGTGTCGGGCAGATGGGCCAGGAATTTGCGGATCAAGCGGATGTGTTCATCGCCGATGAGTCCGGCGCCTTGGGCGGTCGCGGTCGCGGTGAGCAGCGGCCCCAGCGGCTCCCCGGACAGCGCCCGGCGCGCGCCGAGATCTTTGGCTTCGGCGATTGCGCCGGCCGGCTTCGGCTTGAGAGATCCGCAACCGATCCGCCAACGCACTGCGCAACTTGCCGCCCAACTCCTCCTCGGCGGCTTGGGCGGCGAGTTGGTTGATCACCGCGTGCTGGGGTGTGCGCAGTTGGCGGGCTGCCCGCTCCAGGCGCTGCAGAGCCCGCATCCGCTCCGGGGTGGTGAACACCTCAAAGGACAACGCGCACAAACGATCCACATCGGCATCGAGTGCGTCAAAGACCTCCACGATCTCTTCACGCGTGCTCGCTGCCATACCCCAAATTCTAGGGAGCGGCACCGACAACTCCCCGGCCCCGAAGACGCACCTGTGGATAAACCTGCAACTGTGGACAAATCAACTTGGCCCGACCCGACACGACGCCGAAGTGCTTGCCGCACAGCGCATTCCTCGGACACGCTGCCTACGACGACTACTCGGCTTCGCATACTGGCGCACCTGCGCCGCATCACCTTTCGGTGAAAACACGGACACGGCCCGGCGTCACTTTGCTCCGACAGCCGATAACTATGGGCGTGCGAGCTAGTGTGCTGCGTGATCGGGAAGGGAAGCCGATTGACGTCGGGTGAGCCAACAAAGGAAACGCCGGAGAGCGGCAGTGCTCCGGCCAGAAGGCGCGCCGGTCGCTTCCTGTCCCGGATACGCTTCCGGGTGAGCATCCAGTCCAAGATCCTGGTGGCGCTGTTGCTTTCGTCTATTTTGTCGGTCGCGGTCATCGGCCTCATCGGGGGGCTTTCCGGTCGCAGCGCTCTGCGCGAAGTCGAATCCGAGCGACTGATCGAACTGCGCGAATCCCAGAAGCGCCAGATCGAGGCATTGTTTGCCGAAGTGACGAACTCGCTGGACGTCTACAGCGGCGGCTTCAGCGTCAGCCAGGCTGTCATCGCGCTCACCGCCGGGTTCAACCAGCTGGCTACGTCGACCATCACGCCGGCGCAGCAGCAAGCGATCACCAACTACTACGACAACCAGATGATCAAACCGATCAAGCAGGTGACGGGCGAAGAGATCGATCTCAATGCGGTTCTGCCGAACACCAACGCGCAGAAGTACCTTCAAGCCCATTACACCGCCGTCCAGGTTCCGAACTTCGAGCCGCCACTGGACGCCGGTGACGGCAGCGCGTGGTCGGCAGCCAATGTCCGCTACGACTTCTACATGCGCGACATCGTCAACCGATTCGACTATCGGGATGCGCTGCTGTTCGACATGGACGGCAATGTCGTCTACTCCGTCAAGAAGGGCCCAGACCTCGGCACCAACATCCTGACCGGTCCTTACCGCGAATCCAACCTACGCGATGCATATCGAAAAGCACTGCGCGCCAACGACGTCGAATATGTATGGATAACCGACTTCCAGGCTTACCAGCCGGCATTGGGAGCTCCGACGGCGTGGGCGGTCTCGCCGATCGGCATCGACGGCAAGGTCGACGGGGTCATGGCTTTGCCGCTGCCGATTGCCAAGATCAACAAGATCATGACCGCCGACAAAAAATGGCAATCCGCCGGCATGGGTCCCGCGACCGAGACGTATCTGACCGGCACGGACGACTTGATGCGCTCGGACTCAAGGATTTTCCTGGAAGACCCGAAGGCATACCGCCGCGAGATCATTGCCGCGGGGACCTCGTCGGAAATCCCGGATCGGGCGATGAAGCTGGGCGGCACCACATTGGTGCAGCCGATCAAGAGCGCCGGCGCGCGTGCCGCGCTACGTGGTGAAACCGGCGTCATGGTCGGCACTGACTACACCGGTAACCAAGAGTTGGAAGCGTTCGCGCCGCTGGACATCCCCAACTCCGATCTGCACTGGGCGATTCTGGCCACCCGCGACGATTCTGATGCGTTCGCGCGGTTGGGCCGGTTCAGCAAGACGCTGGCGGTCGCGGTCACCGCGATGATCTTCGTCATCAGTGTGGCTTCGATGCTGATCGCACAGGCCGCCGTTCGGCCGTTGCGGCGCCTGGAAGAAGGCACGCAAAAAATCAGCTCCGGCGACTACGAAGTCAACATCCCGATCACCTCCCGCGACGAAATCGCGGACCTCACTGGCGCTTTCAACGAGATGAGCCGAAACCTGGCGATTAAAGAGGAGCTGCTCAACGAGCAACGCAGAGAGAATGACCGGTTACTGCTGGCCCTGATGCCGGAGTCGGTGGTCCAGCGCTATCGCGAAGGCGGGGCCACGGTCGCGCAGATGCACCAGGATGTCGCCATTGTCTTCGCCGATATCGTCGGGGTAGACGAGATTTCCAACGAGTTGTCCGGACAGGAACTGGTCGAGATCGTCGACGATCTGTTCCGTCAGTTCGACGCGGCCGCCGAAGCTCGTGGCGTGGAACGGATCCGGACGTTCCACAACGGCTATCTCGCCAGTTGCGGCGTGATCACACCGCGACTCGACAGCATCCACCGCAGCATCGAGTTCGCGCTCGAAATGCGTCGCATCATCGATCGTTTCAACAACAAGAGCAGACACGTCCTCGGTCTGCGGGTCGGCATCAACACCGGAAACGTCGTCAGCGGGCTGGTCGGCCAGTCCGGCCTCGTCTACGACATGTGGGGCGCGGCAGTCAGCCTCGCCTACCAAATGCACAGCGGCGCACCACAACCGGGCATCTACGTCGCGGCGCAAGTGTACGAGGCGATGCGTGACACCCGCAATTTCACACCGGCGGGAACCATCCTGGTCGGCGGCGCCGAACAAACCATCTACCGGTTGGTGGAGCGGCAATGAACCCGCTGCACTCCTCGTGGTTCTACTGGGCTCTCGCGGTGGCGATCGGGTTCCCGGTCGGCCTGATCCTGTTGACCGAACTGCAGCATTCACTCGTCCGGCGCCGGAGCCGCCTGGCCCGGCAGGTCAGCATGCTGCGCAACTGGCTGCTGCCGCTCGGAGCGCTGTTGCTGCTGCTGGTCAAGGCATCACAGGTCCCGGCCGGTGACGTCCCGGTGCGCCTGCTCACGACCGTCTTCGGCTTCTTGGTCCTGGTGCTGTTGCTGTCCGGACTGAATGCGACGGTCTTCGAGGGGGCTCCCGAAGAAAGCTGGCGCAAACGGGTTCCGGCGATCTTCCTCGACGTCGGCCGCTTCGCGCTGATCGGTGTCGGGCTCGCGGTGATCTTGTCCTACATCTGGGGCGTTCGCGTCGGTGGGGTGTTCACCGCCCTGGGTATCACGTCGGTGGTCATCGGCCTGATGTTGCAGAACTCCGTCGGCCAGATCGTCTCGGGTCTGTTCATGCTCTTCGAGCAACCCTTCCGGATCAACGACTGGCTGGACACCCAGACGGCCCGGGGACGCGTCATCGAGGTGAACTGGCGAGCGGTGCACATCCAGACCGGTAGCGGACTTCGGATCACGCCGAACTCGGTGCTGGCCGCCACAGCGTTCACCAACCTCAGCCGCCCGGCGGGCCCGCACAAGTGCACGATCACCACGACGTTCGCCGTCGAGGATCCGCCCGACAAAGTGTGCGCGATGCTGTCGACGGTGGCCGCCGCGCTGCCGCTGATGCAGCCCGGCAGCACGCCGGACTCGGTCGCGCTGGGTGGCGGTGAGTACCGGACGACGATC
This sequence comes from Mycobacterium sp. NGS67, assembly GCF_059812185.1. Classification (NCBI taxonomy): domain Bacteria; kingdom Bacillati; phylum Actinomycetota; class Actinomycetes; order Mycobacteriales; family Mycobacteriaceae; genus Mycobacterium; species Mycobacterium sp. NGS67. The sequence continues at coordinate 115,634 of NZ_JCALCF010000014.1, read as the reverse complement.
AGGGTCAACTCGCCCGCCGACGAAGGAGCCACGCAATCGACGTTCCTGCGTTGGATCTGGTACGCGGCCCGTCGGGAAAAGCTCCACCTGGACGGCGCCCAAGACGACTTTTCGACGCCAGAACGGGTGACGGAGGCGTTGCGCACCGTGGTTGCGGACGAACTGCGACTCACTCTTGTCGACCAGCAGTTCCTCGCCCCGTACGCCAGGATCGTTCGGTACGGCGCCGACGAAGTCGTGCAGTATCCCGGGTCGGTCCCCACGGTGATGACGTTCCTGGTCGCCGGCAGCGTCCGACTGGTCGTGACCGACGAGGACGGGGTCATGGTGCCGTTCTCGACCCTGGACGAGGGATCGTTCATCGGCATCACCGCGCTGACTCGGCAACCCAACGTCGCCGGTGCCTACGCCCTCGAGGAAGTGACCGCCCTGGAGATCGACCGCGAACATGTGGAAAAAATCGTGATGAACAAGCCGACGCTGCTACAGGATCTGGGTCGGCTCATCGATGAGCGGCAACGGAAGGCTCGGCGGGTGACCCGCCACGAGGCGGTGAGTTGACCCCGCCCGGTGGGGTGCCGGCAGATCGGCAAAGCGCAGATGACTCCCCGCGAGCCAGTCCACCGGCCCACGTTTGGACTTTTTCCACGAAAACCGTCGCGGTAGACAAGCCGTTGGAGTTACCGTTTGCCACATGGGTCGGCGACCAAGTCGCATGACCTGCTGTACGGGCTTCTATCCGAGCGGAGTTTGTTTGCCATGGTCCAATTCACCCGCGGGGCGAGAGTGTTCGTGACGGTCGCGGTTCTCGGTTGTGGAGCCGCCGTACCGGGGGTTGCGTCGGCCGCGCCAAGCAAATTGATGGGGATGCTGCCCGAGGGTTTCTCGTCGAGTAACTGCGAGGCGCAGACATCGACAGGACTCGCGGTCGAGAAGGTGAACTGCGACCAAAGCACCGTCGCAGGCGGTCCGACCGCGGCTTCGTTCGCGCTATACCGAAGCGTCGACGACCTGGCGACGGGGTTCAGCAGCGCCAAGATCGATCTGGCATCGAGTTGTCCGGGTGATCAGCAGTCGCCGGGGCCGTGGACCAGCCAAGGTCAAGTCGGCGGGCAGGTCGAGTGCGGGACCGTCGTCGCCGGCAACGGCAAGGTCTCTGTCGTGGCCTGGTCGGACAACGCCAAGCTGCGGGCCGCCGCGGTCCAGGGCAACGACATCAGCAGCCTCTACCAATGGTGGAAGACCAAGTCCGGCTGAGCTGACCCGACCCGACTGAGCAGCGCTAAGCCCGATATCCTGGGCTGATGAGTCTGCCAGCTCCGGCGATGCCCGATCTGCGTCAAGAGGTGCACGACGCCGCTCGGCGTGCCCGGGTCGCCGCTCGCGTCCTGGCCGTGACGCCCACCGCGGTTAAGAACCGCGCACTGCACGCCGCCGCCGACGAGGTACTGGCCCACGTCGACCAGATTCTGGCCGCCAACTCCGAAGACCTGAACGCCGCGCGGGAAGCCGGCACTCCTGCCGCCATGCTCGACCGGCTGGCGCTGAACCCGCAGCGGGTCGACGGCATCGCTGCCGGGCTGCGGCAGGTGGCGGGTCTGCCCGATCCGGTTGGTGAGGTGCTGCGCGGGTCGACGCTGCCCAACGGTCTGCAACTGCGCCAGCAGCGGGTTCCGCTCGGCGTGGTCGGAATGATCTACGAGGGCCGTCCCAACGTCACCGTCGACGCCTTCGGGTTGACGCTCAAGTCCGGCAACGCCGCGCTGCTGCGTGGCAGCTCGTCAGCCGCCAAGTCCAACGAGGCACTGGTCTCGGTCCTGCGCGGCGCCCTGGTCGCTCAGGACCTGCCCGCGGACGCCGTCCAGCTGTTGTCATCGGCCGACCGCGCCACCGTCACCCACCTGATCCAGGCGCGTGGCCTGGTGGACGTGGCGATCCCGCGCGGGGGAGCGGGACTGATCGAGGCGGTGGTACGCGACGCACAGATCCCGACCATCGAGACCGGGGTCGGCAACTGTCACGTCTATGTGCACGAAGCCGCCGACCTCGACGTGGCCGAGCGGATCCTGCTGAACTCCAAGACCCGCCGGCCGTCCGTCTGCAACGCCGCGGAGACCCTGCTGGTGGACGCCGCGATCGCCGAGCATGCGCTGCCGCGACTGCTGAATGCGTTGCAGAATGCGGGCGTCGCCGTCCATCTCGACGCCGACGACGACGACCTGCGCCGCGAATACCTGGCGATGGACATCGCGGTGGCGGTGGTCGACGGCGTCGACGGCGCCATCGCGCACATCGACGAGTTCGGCACCGGGCACACCGAAGCCATTGTGACCACGAATCTTGCTGCTGCACAGCGCTTTACCGCGCAGGTTGATGCGGCCGCGGTGATGGTGAACGCGTCGACCGCGTTCACCGACGGCGAGCAGTTCGGTTTCGGCGCCGAAATCGGCATCTCCACCCAGAAGTTGCACGCCCGCGGCCCGATGGGGCTGCCGGAACTGACCTCGACCAAGTGGATCGTGTGGGGTGACGGCCACACCCGTCCGGCCTGAACTGTATTTTTTCGAAGGAGACCTCCGATGAGCGTGCCCGCGCGCCCCGTGCCGTTGTTCGCCGACATCGCCGACGTCTCGCGGCGGCTCGCCGAGACCGGCTACCTGCCCGACACCGCCACCGCCACGGCGGTGTTCCTGGCCGACCGACTGGGCAAGCCGTTGCTGGTCGAAGGGCCGGCAGGCGTCGGCAAGACCGAATTGGCCCGCGCGATCGCTCAGGCCACCGATTCCGGTCTGGTCCGGTTGCAGTGCTACGAGGGCGTCGACGAGGCCCGAGCGCTCTACGAGTGGAACCACGCCAAGCAGATCCTGCGGATCCAGGCCGGATCGGGCGACTGGGAAGCGACCAAGGACGACGTGTTCAGTGAGGAATTCCTGCTGCAGCGCCCGCTGCTGACCGCGATCCGGCGCACCGAGCCGACCGTGCTGTTGATCGACGAAACCGACAAGGCCGACATCGAAATCGAGGGCCTGCTGCTGGAGGTGCTCTCCGACTTCGCAGTCACCGTCCCAGAACTCGGCACGATCACCGCGACCCGGACACCGTTGGTGGTGCTGACTTCCAATGCCACCCGCGAGCTGTCCGAGGCGCTCAAACGTCGTTGTCTGTTCCTGCACATCGACTTTCCGTCGCCAGATCTCGAACGGCGGATCCTGTTGTCCCGGGTGCCGGAGTTGCCGGAGCATCTGGCCGAGGAACTGGTGCGCATCATCGGGGTGCTGCGCGGCATGCAACTCAAGAAGGTGCCGTCGATCGCCGAGACCATCGACTGGGGACGGACGTTGCTCGCCCTGGGGCTGGACACCATAGACGACGCGGTCGTCGCCCAAACGCTCGGCGTCGTTCTCAAACATCAGTCCGACCAGCAGCGTGCGGCCGGAGAACTAAGGCTCAACTGATGGCCACCCGACGCATCCGACCCAGCCGGCCGCTCGCCCCGCACGGGCTGCCCGGACATCTGGTCGGGTTCGTGGAAGCGCTTCGCGGCAGCGGGATTTCGGTCGGTCCGTCGGAGACGGTGGACGCCGGGCGGGTGATGGCCACGCTGGGTTTGGGCGATCGCATGGTGCTGCGCGAGGGCCTGGCGTGCGCGGTGTTGCGGCGGCCGGAGCACCGGGACACCTACGACGCGATGTTCGACCTGTGGTTTCCCGCCGCGCTGGGTGCCCGCGCCGTCGTCATCGACGGTGACGGCGCCGAGGACCCCGACTCGCTGCCGCCCGACGACGTCGAGGCGATGCGCCAGATGCTGCTCGATTTGCTCACCGATAATCCCGAGCTCGCCGACATGGACGAGCGCCTCGTGCAGATGATCGCCCGGATCGTCGAGGCGTACGGGAAATACAGTTCCAGCCGCGGCCCGTCGTTCTCGTCGTATCAGGCACTCAAGGCGATGGCGCTGGACGAACTCGAAGGCAAGCTGCTGGCCGGGCTGCTCGCCCCGTACGGCGACGAGCCCACACCGACTCAAGAGCAGATCGCCAAAGCACTTGCCGCGCAACGTATCACACAGTTGCGCAAGATGGTGGATGCCGAGACCAAGCGACGCACTGCCGAGCAACTCGGCCGTGAGCATGTCCAGATGTACGGCATTCCACAGCTTTCGGAGAACGTCGAGTTCCTGCGCGCCTCCGGCGATCAACTACGCCAGATGCGCCGCGTGGTCGCTCCGCTGGCGCGCACGCTGGCCACTCGGTTGGCCGCCCGCCGGCGCCGGTCCCGCGCCGGATCGATCGACCTGCGCAAGACGTTGCGCAAGTCCATGTCCACCGGCGGCGTGCCGATCGACGTCGTACTGAAGAAGCCCCGCCCGGCCCGCCCGGAGTTGGTGGTGCTCTGCGATGTGTCCGGTTCGGTCGCCGGGTTCAGTCACTTCACCTTGCTGCTGGTTCACGCTCTACGGCAACAGTTTTCGCGGGTAAGGGTGTTCGCCTTCATCGACACCACCGACGAGGTGACCCACATGTTCGGCCCCGAAGCCGACCTGGCGGTGGCGATTCAGCGGATCACCCGCGAAGCGGGCGTGTACGCCCGCGACGGCCACTCCGATTACGGCAACGCGTTCATCACGTTCCAGCAGGCGAACCCGAATGTGCTGTCACCGCGCAGCTCGCTGCTGATTCTGGGCGACGGGCGCACCAACTACCGCAACCCGGCCGTCGACGTGCTCGACGACATGGTGACCGCCGCGCGGCATGCGCACTGGCTCAATCCTGAACCTAAACACCTGTGGGGCAGCGGTGATTCGGCGGTGCCGCGCTATCAGGACGTGATCACCATGCACGAATGCCGGTCGGCCAAACAGCTGGCCGCGGTGATCGATCAGCTGCTGCCGGTTTAGCGGCCGCCGTCGGCCCTCAGTGTGAATTTCCCGACGCGTAGTCGGCGAGTCGCGTCGTGAGATTCACACTCGGCAATTGAGGCGGCAATTGACCCGGCAATTGAGCGCCAGGTGCGTCGAGCGTCACGCTAGCGTGACACTCGACGCCGAGCGTCACGCTAGCGTGACAGTCAGCGGGTCTTGCGGAAGACCAGCCAGCGCATCTCGATCGGGCTGTCCTCGCGTTCGACCGGGAACACGTCGAGACCGCTGACCCACGCGGCGTACCAACTGGTCTGCGGCCACGCGCCGGGCGGCAGGTGGGCCTGCTCGTACTCGTACACCGAATCGTCGGAGACCAGTTCCAGCGGTAGTCCGGCCGACGCGTCGGACACCTCTTGCCGCGAGAACATGCCGGTGTACGCCTGCTGGCCGAACTCGCGTGCGGCGTCGTCGATTTCGTAGCCGTGCCGCGGCAGGAAGGTGTTGAACACCAGTCGTGCGCCGGGCGCCAGGCAGTGCGCGGCCAATTCGAACAGGCCACGCAATTGGTCGGTGGTGCGGAAGTCTGGCACCACTTCGGACAGCAGGATCAGCTGGTAGTCCTGGCGCAGGTCGTCTTTGGTCTCGAAGACGTTGCGCACGATGATCCGCACATCGAGCCCGTCGCGCTGCGCCTCAGACCGGATGATCTCGGCGAATTTCGGGGTGAGCTCCACCACGTCGACGGGATGACCGCGGCGCGCGAGCGGCAGCGCGTTTCGACCGGTGCCGGCGCCGATGTCGAGTACCCGGTATGTGGTGGGGTCGGCGGCTTCGTTCGCCAATGCCCACACGCGGGCGTCGGGCTGGGTGCCGAACAGCGGTGGTTCGCGAGTGGCGACCCAGTTCTCGTACGACTCGGCCACGGTGAACCAGCGGGCATTGACCTGGTAGTGCAGGGTCGGGCCGACGGGGGCGTTGTAGGAGATGACGATATTGGAGCGTTGGGATATGGAGTACGCCTCTGCGAGTTGGCCTTCCAGGACCTTGCGCAGGTGCGCGAGTTCCTCGTCGTTGAACTGCCGGCCGACGCTGGCGAAGATGTTGCTGCACATCTCCACGTAATGGTCGAGCATGCTGGGTACGGCCGGAAGCGAGATCTCCCCGGTGACCACCGAGCGGCTGAAGAAACGCCGGGCCATGGCGTCCTTCCACTGTTGCGTCTGATCTACCGAGCCCGTCGTCGGAGTTTCCACAGACTCCTTCTACACGATCGACGGCGCGGGTGGACGGTATCGGGCCAAAAGGACGTTGATGGCGGTCGCCAGCGCGCGGCGCGAGCGGGAGCGGCTGCTCAAGTAAGCTGGCAAACCATGCAAAAGCAGGTGCGCAGGCTGGGGGTGATGGGCGGGACGTTCGATCCCATCCATTACGGACACCTGGTCGCGGCCAGCGAGGTCGCGCACCAGTTCGAGCTCGACGAGGTGGTGTTCGTGCCCAGCGGCCAGCCCTGGCAGAAGGAACGCGAAGTGTCCCCCGCTGAGGACCGCTATCTGATGACGGTGATCGCCACCGCCTCCAATCCGCGCTTTTCGGTGAGCCGGGTCGACATCGACCGCGGCGGCCCCACCTACACCAAGGACACACTGCGGGAACTGCGCGAGCTCAACCCGGATGCGGAGCTGTACTTCATCACCGGCGCCGATGCGCTGGCCACGATCCTGTCCTGGCAGAGCTGGGAGGAACTCTTCGAGCTCGCCCGGTTCGTCGGGGTCAACCGACCCGGTTACGAACTGCGCCACGACCACATCACCGGCGTCCTGAGCGACCTGCCCGCAGAAGCGTTGAGACTGTTCACGATTCCCGCGCTGGCGATCTCGTCGACCGACTGCCGGCAACGTGCCGCGCAGCGTCGACCGCTGTGGTACCTGATGCCCGACGGGGTCGTGCAGTACGTGTCCAAGCGCCGGCTGTATCGCCAGCCTGCGGCGAGCGTGGCCGCCGGGAACAGCGCATGACCGCGAACCAGGAAGCCATCGACATGGCCACGGTCGCCGCGGCCGCCGCGGCATCCAAACTCGCCGACGACGTGATCGTGATCGACGTCTCCGGGCAGCTGGTGATCACCGACTGCTTCGTGATCGCCTCGGCATCCAACGAACGGCAGGTCAACGCGATCGTCGACGAGGTCGAGGAGAAGATGCGCCGGGCCGGTTACAAACCGGCGCGCCGCGAAGGTGCCCGCGAAGGCCGCTGGACGCTGCTGGACTACCGCGACATCGTCGTGCACATCCAGCACCAGGACGACCGCAACTTCTATGCGCTGGACCGGCTGTGGAGCGACTGCCCGGTGATCCCGGTGGATCTGGACGCCGAGCCCGATGAGGCGGGGACGCCGTGAGGACGCGCCGGCTGGTGATGTTGCGTCACGGGCAGACGGATTACAACCTGGGCAGCCGGATGCAAGGTCAGCTCGAGACCGATCTGAGCGAGCTGGGCCGCGCCCAGGCGGTAGCCGCGGCCGAGGTGCTGGGCAAATTGCAGCCAGCGCTGATCGTGTCGTCGGATCTGCGCCGCGCCTACGACACCGCGGTCAGGCTGGGGGAGCGCACGGGTCTGCCGGTGCGGGTGGACCCGCGGCTGCGGGAGACACACCTGGGTGACTGGCAGGGCATGACCCACGCGCAGATCGACGCCGAGCTGCCGGGCGCCCGATTGGCCTGGCGCGAGGACGCCAGCTGGGCGCCGCACGGCGGCGAGAGCAGGGTCGACGTGGCGGCCCGGAGCCTGCCGCTGGTCGCCGAACTGTTGGTCGATGAGCCCGAATGGGGTGCCCCGAGCCAGCCGGAGCGGCCGATCGTGCTGGTGGCGCACGGCGGATTGATCGCCGCACTGTCGGCCGCGCTGTTGGGTCTGCCGGTCGCCAACTGGCCGGTCCTGGGTGGTTTGGGCAATTGCAGCTGGGTGCAGCTCAGTGGTCACTCCGACGACGATGTCGGATTCGGGGCAGGGTTGGACGAGATCCGCTGGCGGCTGGACGTGTGGAACGCTTCGGCGCAGGTTTCCGACGATGTCCTCTGACCACCGGCCCACGTTGCTGATCTTCGCCGACTCGCTGTCCTACTACGGCCCCACCGGCGGGCTGCCCGCCGACGACCCGCGTATCTGGCCCAATATCGTTGCAGCGCAGCTAGATTGGGATGTCGAACTGATCGGCCGGATCGGCTGGACCTGCCGGGACGTGTGGTGGGCGGCGACCCAGGACCCGCGGTCGTGGGCGGCGCTGCCCAGGGCCGGTGCGGTGATCTTCGCGACCAGTGGCATGGATTCGTTGCCGTCGGTGTGGCCGACCGCACTGCGCGAGCTCATCCGCTACGTGCGGCCGCCGTGGCTGCGGCGCTGGGTGCGCGACGGCTACGGGTGGTTGCAGCCGAGGCTGTCGCCGGTCGCCCGGTCAGCACTGCCGCCGCACCTGTCCGCGGAATACTTGGAAATGACCCGTGGCGCAATCGATTTCAACCGACCCGGTATTCCGGTGGTCGCGTCGCTGCCGTCGGTGCACATCGCCGAGACGTACGGCAAGGCGCACCACGGCCGCGCGGGCACGGTTGCGGCGATCACCGAATGGGCGCAACAGCATGACGTTCCGCTGGTGGATCTCAAGGCCGCTGTCGCCGACGAGGTGCTCAACGGGCGCGGCAATCCCGACGGCATCCACTGGAACTTCGAGGCGCACCGGGCGGTCGCGGAGTTGATGCTCAAAGCGCTGGCCGAAGCGGGCGTGCCGAGCGAGAAAACCCGCTGACATGCCGGTCGTGGTAGTCACCGACAGCGCGGCGCGGCTACCGGCCGAGGTGCGCGACAAGTGGGCGATACGCGAAGTGCCGCTGCATATCCTGCTCGACGGCGCCGATCTGCGCGACGGCGTCGACGAGGTCCCCGACGACATCCACAAGCGCCACGCCACCACCGCTGCCGCCACCCCCGCCGAGCTGTGCGCGGCTTATCGGGAGGCGTTGGCGGCCAGCGACGGCGATGGCGTTGTGGCAGTCCATATCTCGTCGGATCTGTCCGGGACCTGCCGCGCCGCCGAGTTGAGCGCTGAGGAGTTCGGCTCGGCGGTCAGGGTCGTCGATTCCAGGTCGACGGCGATGGGGACCGGTTTCATCGCGTTGGCCGCTGCCCGGGCGGCGGCCACCGGTGTCGATCTGGATGCCGTCACCGCCGCCGCGGCTGGGGCGGTGGACCGCACGCACGCGTTCATGATCGTGCAGCGACTGGATAACCTGCGCCGCAGTGGACGCATCGGTGGCGCCAAGGCGTGGCTGGGCACGGCGCTGGCCCTCAAGCCGCTGCTGCACGTCGACGCCGGAAAACTCGTTCTGGCACAACGAATCCGCACCGCCAAGGGGGCTGTCACCGCGCTGGTCGACCAGATCTGCGAGGTGGTGGGGGAGCGCGCGGCGTCGCTGGCGGTGCTGCACGTCGCCAATCCCGACGGCGCACGCGAAGTGGCGGCGATGCTGGCCGACCGGCTACCGGCGGCTGAGCCGGCGATCGTCACAGCACTGGGTCCGGTGCTGGCGGTGCATGTCGGTGCGGGAGCGCTGGCGGTGTGTCTGCAGATTGTCGAGTAGCGCCGGGATCAGTCCGGAACCAGCGTCAGGGTCGCCGCTCCCACCGGAGGCTAGTTGGGCTGTTGCTCAACACATCTGGGATCTCGACCACCAGACGTCGAATCTGCCGACGCACGGCAACTCGTCGAGACGCCAAATCACTGGATCGGCGTGGATCCGCGGCGGGAGACGCGTCAGATCTGCCGGACGAACACCGTCGTACCCACCGCGTCGTTGTTCCAGATGTAGATGGGTAGTTGCGAGAACGGGTAGGACCCGGTGTTGAAGACGTAGAAATTATTGGGCGTCGCCGACGCGACGACGAACGGGCTGTGGGCCGCGGTGACCGTCTGCGTGTAGAGGGGCACACCGTTGATCGTGGAGACGGTGATGACTGTCCCAGCCGGCAGGTGGTTGCCGACCGCCAGGCCCGGCACCAATGACTGTGGGATCGCGCCCAGCTCGCCCCCGGAATCGATGAATGCGCCCACGGTTTGCGGCAATTCGTTGTTGATCTGCACCTGCACAACGGTTCTCGGGGCACCGTCCATCTCGACCAGCGGGGGCAGCGGATTGGGCCCGAACTCCAGCAGACCGCGGGGCAGATTGATCAGCACGCCCTGATTTATGTTGGCCGGCAAGGCGGCGTTCACGGGGCTGCTGAACGGGAAGTCGTTGTTGGGGCCCACGCCGAGATAGGCCGGCAGCGACGAAACCGGGATCGGGTTGGCAGGATTGCCGACATACGCCGAGGTGGCGACGCCGACAGTCGTTGGCGCGGTGACGATTCCGTTCCCGAAGTTCACTGTCGTCTGATACGTCTGGTAGCTGACGAAGACGGTCCCGCCGTACGTGACATTGCCGGAGGAGATGGGCGTACCAAGCTTGGTCAGATCGACGAATTGCGGCGGTACCACCAGACCGCTGGCGCCGGAGTCGACGGTGACGGGCACACTCGGTCCGCCGCCGACCGAGATGTTCACGATCGGGCTGCCCCACTGGCCGGGATGGATCAGCGTCTGGTTCGGCCCCAGCGCGGTGCTGATTCCGGCGGTGCCGGGCAGTCCCAGCAACCCGCCGCGACCGCCCGCCCCGCCCACGCCGCCCGGCCCACTGGCTCCGCCGGTGCCGCCGATACCGATCAGACCGGCGGACCCGCCGTCGCCACCCGGCATGCCGCCGTAGAGGTTGCGTCCGCCGGTGCCGCCGTTGCCCAACAACAGACCGCCGGCGCCGCCGTCGCCGCCGGCCGCCCCGTATCGGACGCTGACGCCGCCGGTGCCGCCGTTGCCGAACAACCACCCGCCGGGCCCGCCTGGGGTTCCCACGCCTTGTGCGTCGGTGTATCCGTTCGCGCCGTCGCCGAACAGCTGGCGTCCGGTGATCTGCAGGATGGGGTCGTTGACGAAGTGCGACGCGCTGGCGACCAGGTGATTGGCAACGGCGATCTCGGCGTCCGCGTAAGCACGTGCGGTTTCCAGCAGCCTGAGCACGACCTGCTCGTAGGACGTGGCGAACTGCCCGGCCGCCGCCTGGTACTGCCGCCCGTGCTCGGTGAAGAACGTCGCCGCCGCGGCCGAGATCTCGTCGGCGCCGGCGGCCACCAGGCCGGTGGTGGGAACGACCGCCGCGGCGTTGACTGAATGCAGCGACGAACCGATGCGTTCCAAAACAGTTGTCGCCGAACCGAATTGGTCAGGAGAAACCAGCAGAAATGACATGCCCGGCCTCCTCGTCGCGTCAATCACTCAAGAGAGTAACCGGCAACGGCTTACTTGGTGTGCCGAATAGCGCAGCTAGGCCCGCCGGGCATGTACCAGAGCGTTGTCCCCGCGCGGGTGCACCACCATGGGCCACCAGAACCACCGCCCGAGCAGCGTGGCGATCGACGGCATCAACAACGTGCGCACGATCAGGGTGTCGAGCAGCAGACCGATGCACACCGTCGACCCGAACTGACCCAGCACCCGCAGGTCGCTGCCCAGCATCGAGGCCATGGTGAACGCGAAGACCAGACCCGCCGCGGTCACCACACCACCGGTTCCGGCCATCGACCGGATGATCCCGGTTTTGAGCCCGGCGTGGATCTCTTCTTTGAACCGGGACACCAGCAACAGGTTGTAATCGGACCCGACGGCCAACAGGATGATGACCGACAACGCCATCACGATCCAGTGGATCTTGATGCCGAACAGGTCCTGCCAGATCAGCACCGACAACCCGAAGGACGCGGCGATCGAACTGGCCGCGGTGCCCACGATCACCATCGCCGCCACCACGCTGCGAGTGAGCAGCAGCATGATCATGAAGATCAGCGTCAGCGCCGACACCACCGCGATCATCAGGTCGTATTTGGCGCCGTCGTGCATGTCCTTGAATGTCGCGGCGGTGCCGCCGAGGTATACCTTGGCGTCGGACAGCGACGACTGCTTGAGTCCTTCCTGTGCAGCGGTCCGCTCGGCTTCGACGCGCGAAATCCCTTCCGGGGTCATCGGATCGCCCTGGTGGGTGATGAAGAACCGCGCCGACTTCCCGTCCGGCGACAGGAACATCCGCAGGCCGGTCTGGAAGTCCGGGTTGTCGAACGCCTCCGGCGGCAGGTAGAACATGTCGTCGTTCTTGGACTGGTCGAAACTCTGCCCCATCACCACCGCGGTATCGCTCAACGACTTCATCTGGTCCAGCATCGCGGAGAAGGTGGCCTGCATGGTCAGCGTGAGCGCCTTCGTCGTCTTCATCGTCGTGATCATCGGCGGAATCAGCACCAACATCTGGTGCGTGGCCGCGGCGGTGCGCTGAATGTCCTTGGTGAGTTCGTCGAACTGCCCGGCCAGCTGGTCGAATCCGTCCAACGACTCGAACAGCGAGCGCAACGACCAGCAGATCGGAATGTCGAAACAGTGCTTCTCCCAATAGAAGTAGCTGCGGATCGGGCGCCAGAAATCGTCGAAATCGGCGATGTGGTCACGCAACCGGTTGGTGATCTCGGCGGTCTCGGCCGTGGTCCTCGCGCTGTCGTCGGCGGCGCTGGAAAGCTCCTGCGTCACTTTGTACATGCGCTCCATGGTCTCGATCATGAACTGCATCTGGTCGGCCATCTTGGTGATGTCGGCCATCCGGTCCTGCAGGAAAGCCATGTTCTGCATGGTGGTCTGGCTTTGCATGCTGTTCTGAAAAGGTATGGAGCTGTGCTGGATTGGAATGCCCAACGGCCGGGTGATGTCCTGGACCATGGCGATTCCGACCGTGCGCATGACGTTCTTGGCCACTCGGTCCAGCACCAGCATGTCGGCCGGATTGCGCATGTCGTGGTTGGCTTCGACCATCAGCATGTCGGGATTCATCCGGGCCTCGGAGAAGTGCCGGTTGGCAGCTTCTTGTCCCTGATTGGACGGGGCCGAGGTCGGCAGGTAGAAGCGGTCGTTGTAGCTCGTGACAAAGCTCGGCAGCGCGACCATGCCGATCAGCACGATCGCGGTACTGACCGCCAAAATCGGTGCGGGCCAACGCACCACCGCGGTGCCGACCCGCCGCCACAGCCGTCCTTGCCCGGTGGCGCGCTTGGACTCGAACAGGTGCAGCTTGCTGCCCACGAGCACCACTGCGGGGCCCAGCGTCACACCGGCCAGCACCACCACCAGCATCCCGATCGCCACCGGCCAACCCATGGTGTTGAACCACGGCAGCCGGGTAAAGCTCAGGCAATAGGTGGCCCCCGCGATCGTCAGGCCCGACCCCAGCACCACCGGCGCAACCCCGCGAAAGGTCGTGTAGTAGGCGGTTTCCCGGTCCTCGCCGGCGCGTAGCGCTTCCTGATACCGGCCCACCAGAAAGATCCCGTAGTCGGTGCCGGCGGCGATCGCCAGCATGGTGAGGATGTTGGCCGCGAACGTGGTGAGCCCGAAGGCGTTGTTGTACGCCAGCACCGCGACGACTCCGCGCGCCGAAGCCAGCGCGATGAACGTCATGAACAGCTGGATCAGTGTGGTGACGATCGAGCGATAGACCAGCAGCAGCATGATGGCGATCGCGCCCAGGGTGAACAGGGTGATCTTGGCCAGGCTGGCGTTGCCGATCACGTGCATGTCGTCGCTGAGCGCGGCCGGGCCGGTGACGTAAACCTTCAGCCCGGGTGGTGCCGGATTCTTGTCGATGACCTTGCGCACCGCTTCGACCGAATCGTTGGCCTCGGTGGTGCCCTGGTTGCCGGCCAGGTTCAGCATCACGTAAGCGCCCTTGGCGTCGGCGCTTTGGGCTCCGGCGGCCGTCAGCCGGTCGCCCCAGAAGTCCTGGATGTGCTGGACGTGCTTGGGCTGCTCGCGCAGTTGGCGGATCAGGTTGTCGTAGTAGTCGTGCGCCGGCTGACCCAGCGGCGCATCGCCTTCCAGGACGATCATGACCGTGCTGTTGGAGTCGAACTCCTTGAAGTTGTGTCCCAGCCGCATCATCGCCTGCATGGACGGCGCGTCCAACGGGGTCATCGGTGCGGAATGCTGCTCGCCGACGACCTCCAGGGAGGGGACGGCGACGTTCACCAGCACCGTGACGAACACCCAGGCCAGGATGATCGGAATCGCGAAGATGCGGATGAAGTGGGGGATAGCGGGCCGGTGTGGTCGTTCGGCGGGCGGCGGGGCCTCGGCGGGCTGCACAGCGATCGGGCCGGTGGTCGCGTCCCGCGTGTCTTCTGCGCCGCTCATGCGGACTTGACCAGGCAGAAGGTCTGCGGGTTGACGCCGCCAGACTTCTTCTCTTCCTTGACGATTCCGTCGACCGTGATGCGGCAGCCGACGTTGCTGCCGTCGGACTGGGCCATGATGTTGGCGCTTACCGAAGGCAACGTCGTGGAGATCGTGACCGACCACGGCAGTGCTGCCGAGTTCACCTGGTGGGTGTTGGCGTCGGCGTCCCAGTAGTTGATGTTCGCGGTGGCCCCGGACGACCCGAAGATTTCGTAGACCACGACTTTAGGGTTGAACTGCACGATCTCTATCCCGGCACCGGCATTCGCGTTGAGGTCCTCGGAGCCGAAGACCTTGTGCAAGCGCGACACGACCAGACCCGCGACGGCGAGGACAACCACCAGAACCAGCGGTATCCAGATTCGTTTGAGCAGGCGGGTTGCGGTGCCCGTGACCGAACCATTCCTCATCGTCACTGCCTTTCGCACGCCGATACTGGGGTTGCAACACCCAATCGGAGAGCTTGCTTCCCACCCACCCGTCGGCGGCGCGGAAATCTTTGCTCGGCTAAGTACCCTAACCCTTAGTGCACGGAAGCGTTCCTCGGGGTGACCGCAATGTGCCGGACGACACAGTCTCAGCGCGCCAGGCGACCGGTGACCGGCGGAAGGTCGGCCAGCGTCACGATGCCCGGACGAGCGGCGACCACCGCCGGGACCGCGTTGGTCACCGGCATGGCGGTGTAGATCATGCCCAGGCCCATGAACCCTGGTTCCTTCCAGTCCCGGGGCGGCAGGCAGTGCAGGACGGTGCGCATGTTGGGCAGGCCGAACACCTGGATGACATGTCCGTGCTCGAGCGGTTTGGGCGGGACGACGTGATCGCCCATGGTCCAGTTGAATCCGACGCTGACGACGTTGCGGTCACCCTCCCAGCCGCGGTGGTAGCCGTGCACGCCGGCGACGGTTCCCGCCGGGATCGTCATGAAGCCCAGGTCGGAGTCGCCGGTGGCGGCGGTGAAGGTGACGTCGAAAGTCATCCGGTCCAGTCGCGCGCCGATCGCGTCGGCCATCATGGCCGCGGACTCGGCGAACACCTCGCTTTCCCGCCGCACGCTCTCGGCCAGTCCGGGGGTGTCGGGCGACTGCGAGAAGCCCATGGCTGTTTGGGTTTCCGCCGATTCGTAGGTCGAGCAATCCACCGATTCGGTGATCCGGATCTCGTCGACGCGCTCGCAGGCACCGCTGAGCACCATGCCGACCATGTTCGTCATACCGGGGTGCGCGCCGCTGCCGAAGATCGTGGAGTTGCCTTTCGCGCAGGCCGCCAGAATGCGTTCGCGGTCCTGCGGTGTCTGCTTGCCGCCGGTGATCCAGGCCGCGCTGGAACATACGTTGACCCCGGACTCCAACAGCCGCACCAGCTCATCGATGTTGGGCCACAACGGGTTATAGCAACACGCGTCGGCACCCAACGCGATCAGCGCGTCGACGTCACTGGTGGCGTGCACACCCGTCGGCTCCGGCCAGCCGGCCAGATCGGCGGCGTCGAGACCGACCTTGTCAGCACCGTGCGCATACACCCCGACCAGTTCCATGTCCGGCCGTCCGATGATCGCGTGCAGCGACCGTCGCCCGATGTTGCCGGTGGTCCACTGGATGACCCGCAGCCGACGGTCGGCGCTCATCGGGCGCTGACCCGCACTGCGGCAGTGGGTGGCCGCCCCGGCGTCAGTGTTGCCACTGGTTGAAGGCGTACATCGCACCGGACAGGATCTGTGAGATCGGATCCGCGCCGCCGCCGAAGGTGGCCTGAGTGGCCGGGGCGGTGACAGCCGCGGGGTCGTAACCGTTGACCGGGTCCACCTGCACCGGAGCGGTCAGCGGGTCGTCGTTGCGGGAGTAGCCGGCGTTGACCGAGGGCAGCAGCACCGTGTCGAGCTTGTTCAGCGTCCCCTCGTCGACCCCGAGATATTGGAAGGGCAGCACCAGCGGAAGGTGCCGTTCGGGAATCAGAAAAGTGGTGGTCGTCGCACCGCGGGAGTTGACCGTGCTCCGGATGTTCTGCGGCGGCACCACGCTGGGGTTGGTGAACGCGACCGCCGTGTGCCCGGTCATCAGCCCCACCAGGGTATTGGCCAGCGACATCCAGTTGTCCGGCCGGTCGGGGAAGTCGGCGATCGAGTCGTATGCGGAGATGAACATCCTGGTGTCGTACTGGCTCTCGACCGGTGGCGGCACCGGATAGTCGAGCGCGGGGACGATGCTGCCGACCGGGAACATGGCGGTCAGGAAACTCTCGCCGAACGCGTGCCGAGCAACCGGATCACCAAACGTGTTGAATGTCAAGTGATCTGGCGGCGGAGCGTTGGGATCGGTGGCGAGCCGTGCCTGCACTTCGTCGAGCACCAGCGCACCCTCGGACAACCCGATCACGGTGCCGGGACCGCCTCGACCGATCGCCGCAGTGAGATTGTCCGCGCCGACCAGGACCGATTCGCCGACGCTCGGACCGTCCGCGCCCAACCCGGGCATCATCTCGTCCAGCTTGGCGATGCCGGGGAAGAGGCGTCCCAGGACGTGGCCCTGGACCTGGCCTGCGGGGTAGTCGACGATCTGGCGGCGCCGGGTGGGGAGCCAATCAGCCCCCTCGCGACGGATGTATTCGTCGTACGGGATGCCCAGGACGTGCGCGCCGCCCAGGGCGTACGCCAACTCGTCCGTCGGCGTCGGAACCAGCGGCGTTTCGTCGGCTCTGGCAACCGGTGTGCCGAAAGATGCTGCGGCAGAGTCGATTACCAAAGTCATTGCCAGCGCGACAGCCCCCGCGAGTAGTTTCTTCATCCCTACTCCTCGCCTGCTCGATTCGGTTCGTAGTCTGTCACACGTCACGCGTCCGTGCCGACCCGGCGTGGTCTCGGCCGGGATGGCCACCAGCTGGCCTGCCCGATCAGCGCAGCGACCGCCGGGACCAGCACGGTGCGCACCACGAAGGTGTCGAGCAATATGCCGACACCGATGATGAAGCCGCCCTGCACCACGGTGCTGATGGTGGAGAACAACAGACCGCACATCGAAGCGGCGAAGATCAAGCCTGCCGCGGTGATCACGCCCCCGGTCGAGCCCAGCGCGCGGATCACGCCGTACCGCATGCTGCGTGGCGACTCGTCACGCATGCGCGAGACGAAGAGCATGTTGTAGTCGGCACCCACCGCGACCAACACCACGAAGGCCAATGGTGCCACGCTCCAATGCAATTGCTGGTGCAGCAGGTATTGAAAGACCAACACAGCGATACCCAGCGCAGACAGGTACGAGATCACCACGGTGCCGACCAGGTAGAGCGGAGCGATCACGGCTCGCAGCAATGCCATCAACGTCAGCAGTACGACGATGATGGTCACGGCGATGATGAACCGGATGTCATGGTCGTAGTAGTTGCGCGTATCGCGCAGCGTCACAGGGTATCCCGCCATCGAGACCTTGGCGTCCGCCAGTGCGGTATTCGGCTGGGCGCCCCGGGCGGTGGCGGTGATGGTATCCACCTGATCCATCGCCTCGGCGCTGAACGGATTGAGCTTGGTCTGCACCAGATACCGCACCGTGTGCCCGTCCGGGGACACGAACATCTTGGCGGCCTTCTTGAACTCGTCCAGTTGCAGCAACTGAGCCGGGATGTTGAAGCCGGCCATGGACGGTTGTGCCGCCTCGTCTTTCATCGCCAGCAGAAACGCCGACGCCTCACCCAGCCCCGCGCCCAGTTGTTTGACTTGCTCGACGAGCTGCTCCACCCCGTCAGCCAACTGTCGGCTGCCACCCGCGGAGCGGTCGGCGCCCTGTTGGAGTTTGGTCAGGCCGCCCTGGACTCCACCGGGCTGATCCAGTCCCGCCGCATGCACGGCCTTGTTCAACTGGGTGAGCGTTGCGCGCAACCGCGTTACCGTCGCATCGAGGGTCTGCCGATCCTGGAACGTCTGCATCTGTCGGGCCAGATCGTTGATCCGGTCGATGCTTCCGTCGCCGCTCACCTGCATCATGCGCTCGAACTGGGCACGGGTATTGCTGCAGGACGGGTCCGCGTTGCACACCATGTTGTTCTGCAGGGCGGCTAGTACCGGTCCGATCCAGCCGAACATGTCTCGTACGGCCATGAAGTTCAGCCCCATCGCATTGCCCAGCGCGTTGACGCTGTTGACGAGCTTGGCGGCGGTCTCGACTTCCGCAACCAGCCTGTCGCCCCCGTATTGGCTTCGCATCGAGGCGAACTCGTCGATCAATCCTTGGAAGCTGGACACGATCTGGGTCACCTGGCCGCGGGCGTCGCGGAGGTTGGTCGCCAGCAGATCGGCGCCGTTCACCAGGCGATTCAGGTCGTCGGTGTGGTCGCTGATCAAATCTGAGGCACCGCCCAGCCGAGCCCCGATGGCTCCGGCCTGATACGTGGCCCGCAACTGTTCCGGCACGACCCCGGTGGGCCGGGTGACGCCGCTGACCGCAGCGACATTCGGCAGTTGGCTGACACGCTCGGCCAGCTGTTCCAGGTCGGCCAGCGCGCGCGGCGTGCGCAGGTCATGCGGTGAGGAGATCAGGATGAATTCCGGGATGGACTGGTTGACCGGGAAATGATTCTCCAGGGCGGCATAACCGATCGAACTGGGAGCAGAGGCCGGCACGGCCTTGCGGTCGTCGTAGTTGTAGCGCACCAAACCCGCGCAGCCGGCCAGGATCGCCAGGACCAGCACGCTGGCAACCAGGTGCGACGTCGGGCGCCGCACGATGCGAATGCCCGAACGCCGCCACCACCGGGCGGTGAGCTCACGGCGCGGCTTGACCCAGCCGCGCGGACCGGCGATCACCAGGATCGCGGGCAGCAAGGTCAACGCAGCCAGGAATGCCACACCGATCCCGATCGCCGACGCCACCCCGACGGTCGAGAAGATCCCCATCCGCGAGAAGCTGATCCCGAGAAAGGTGATTCCCACCGTGGCGGCGGATGCCGTGATCACCTTCCCGATCGAGACCAGCGCCTTGCGGACCGCATCGTCGCAGTCCGCGCCGGAGCGCACATAGTCGTGATAACGGCTGATCAAGAACACCGCGTAGTCCGTCCCCGCGCCCGCGATCATCGCGCTGAGGAAGACGATTGACTGATTCGACACCCCCAGACCGGTCAACTGCGAGACACCGGCCACCACGGCTTGGGCGATCACCAGCGAACCCCCGATGGCGATCAACGGCAGCAACATGGTCACCGGATTGCGGTAGACGACCAGCAGGACGAGGAGCACCAGGACGCCGATGGCGATCTCGATCGGCAGCCGGTCGTGCTGACCGGCTGCGGTGAGGTCGGCGACGGTGGCCGCGGGTCCGGTGAGATGCACTTTCAGCGAGGTTCCGGCCGGCGTTTGGGCAACGATGTGCCCGACGGTGTCGGAGACCTTGTTGAAGGCGGCGTAGGACTTCGGAGTGCCCAGTTCGCCTGCCAGGCCCACCGGCAGCACCCAGGATTTGCGGTCCTTGCTGGTCAGGGCGGGACGCAAGGCGGGAGTGCTCACGAAATCCTGCACCATCACGACGTTGCGGGTGTCCTGGCGCAGCGCGTCGACCACCTTGCGGTAAACGGCTTCATCGGCAGGACCGAGGCCGCGCTCGTTGGTCAGCACCACCAGCAGCAGGTCTTCCGAACCCGATTCGTGGAACGCCTCGGTCATCTGCCGGGCGGCGACGCTCGACGGCGCATCCTCGGGCAGGATCGCGATCGGGTGACGCTCGGCCATCTCGTTGAGGGAAGGCAACGTCAGCGGAAGCGCGACCGCGATCGCGACCCACAGTCCGATCACTACCCAGGGCCACCGCACCACCAGATCTGCTAGCCGTCGCATTTCGTCCTCCTATGCAACGCGTCCCCAGTGTCCGCTGTCGGCGACCTGCGCGCACACGGCTCGCATCGCCTCCATGTAGCGGGCTACGGATTTCTGGGCGACCGGATTGTCCGGGTACATCACCGCCATCGCGGTGCCCTCCCCGTATTTGAAGACGTAGATGGTGAGCTGGTAGGAATACCTGCCGTCGCCGTAGATGCCGATGCTGTCCGCATATCCCATGTCGGCCGCGGCGAGGACGGCGTTGAGCGGCGCGGCGTCGGCGTGCAGGAAATTCGTCACGGGGAAGTTAGGGCGGGGCCAACTCAGCCAAGGGGCCAATTCCAGGGCGCGGTAATAGGGCACCCGTGCCATGTCCAGGCCGGAATCGAAGGATGCTTGTGCTGCCCACGCCGCGTCGCCGAACGATGTCGCCGCGATCGGCACGGTGATGGGCACCAACCCGGTGAACCATCCCTGAGTCATGAAATTGTCCGCACCGGTGCGGGAGTCGCGCGGGGTGAGTCCGTAATAGGTGGCCGCACCGGTGAACTCGTGTTCCACCAGCGCGATGCAGGCGAACAGGCCACCGACGAAGCGGGCGCCGGCGGCGGTGCAGGCCGACTCGAACCGGACCGTCTGCTCGGGGTTCATCAGGATCTCGGTGACCATATCGCTGGTGCACGGCGTCGACGGGTCACCCAGCGGCAGCGGGAAGTCGGGGAGGCTGCCGTTGTTGTTCTCGGCGAAGTCGATCCAGGCCTGGACCTGCGGTGCATCGACGGTCAACGTCGAGGTGTACTCGCGCTCCCGCACGCAGAAGTCGTCGTAGCTGCCGGCCTCGGGCAAGGCGAGGGTCTGCCCGCTTGTCGTCAACGTGGTGTACATGCCGTGCGACTCGAGCATGGTGATCCCGATCAGCGTCGCGTCGCCGTGGACGTGGTCGATGCAGGCGTAGAAGGTGAAGTGGTTTTCGCTCTGCACGATGCCAAACGTGAAGCAACCCCATTCGAACGCATTCGGCGTGGCCACCACGTGGTCGTGAATCTGCGAGACGGTCATCTCGCCGTGGTCCACCGGCATGAATTCGATGTCGGCGGGATCGCTGATGGTGCGCCTGACGATGTCGCCGTCCGAGTGGTATTCGAACCAGCTCCGGTAGGTGTCGTGCCGGCGCAGATAGGCGTTGAGCGCACGGTCCATGACGCTGATGTCGCATTCGCCCGGGACCTCGCACGTGGCGATGATCTGGCGCGAGTAGTCGAGCCCGGCGGCGGGACGTTCATAACACCCACGAAGATGCTGCGCCTGCATGTAACTGACCGGCACCGGGCTGACCGGCGCCTGACGCGCCTTCTCGCGCGCCTCCGCGGTCGGGTGCCAGGTGGTGACTACGCCGGGGCGCACCGCCCAATCGTTGATTGAGCCGATCGTGATCTTCCCGATACGCAATGAATTCTCCTTGGTTGGGACCGCTTAGACAGGCCCGCCGGTAGCGACATCAAGATAACCCTTGGCCGTGCGCCGCCGGCGAAATGCGCGGTCACGCGACCGATCGCGAGTGGCCCGGAGCCGGCTCGCGGGGACGGCTAAAGTGTCAACCGGTATGACGTGGATATGAATCGGCACTGCTGCGGGTGCCAATCGCGTGATGCCGACCCGGTACAGCGTCCTTCGTTGTAATACTTGCCGTTGGGAGTAATCCTGCCGCGCAACCAAGCGGCGGTGATGCACTCGGCTACGAACCGTTCGTGGCTACGAAGCCCGGCGCCGAGAGGCCAGCCCAGGGCGCTCGGAGCGATCGCACTCCAGGCAGAGAGGACACATGCATGGCAACCGTCGAGAACCCGGTCGAGCCTGCCTCGGGTTTCGCGATAGTCGGTTACGCGATTCGCGTTCCCGGCGCTGCCGATGCGGACGAGTTCTGGGACGTGTTGCGACAGGGGCGGGACGCGATCTCCGAGGTGCCGCCGGACCGCTGGAGTGTCGAGGAATTCTTCGATTCCGATCCTGACGCGCCGGGCAAGATGGCGACCCGCCGGGCCGGGTTCATCGACGACGTAGCCGGGTTCGACGCGCCGTTCTTCGGGCTGTCCGCCCGCGAAGTCCGGCTGATGGACCCCCAGCACCGACTGCTGCTGGAGACGGCCTGGCGCGCCGTGGAGCATTCGGGCACCGCCCCAATGTCGTTGGCCAACACCAAGACCGGTGTGTTCGTGGGTCTGTCCACCCACGACTACCTGGGGATGGCCTCCGCCGAGTTGGACTACCCGGAGATCGAGGCCTACATGGCCATCGGGACAGCGGGTGCCGCCGGCGCGGGACGGATCAGTTATCGGCTGGGGCTGCAGGGCCCGGCCGTCACCGTGGACACCGCGTGCAGTTCGTCGTTGGTCGCGGTCCACCAGGCTTGCCAGGCGTTGCGGCTGGGGGAGTGCGATCTCGCGCTCGCCGGCGGCGCCAACGTGCTGATCAGTCCGGCGACCATGATCACGTTCTCGCAGGCGCACATGCTGGCTCCGGACGGCCGGTGCAAGACCTTCGACGCGGCCGCCGACGGGTACGTACGCGGCGAAGGCTGCGGTGTCGTCGTCGTGAAACGGTTGGCCGACGCGATCCGCGACGGTGACCGGATCCGCGCGGTGATCCGGGGCAGCGCGGTGAACCAGGATGGCGCCTCGGGCGGGTTGACGGTGCCCAACGGTGTCGCCCAGCAGCGCTGCATCAGCGAGGCGCTGCAGCGCGCCGGGGTGGCACCGCGCGACGTCGGATACCTGGAGGCGCACGGAACCGGGACATCGCTGGGTGACCCGATCGAGGTCCAAGCCGCGGGCGCGGTGTTCGGCGACGGACGCGAGGCCGACCGGCCGCTGCTGATCGGATCGGCGAAGACGAACATCGGTCACCTCGAAGCCGCGGCGGGAGTAGCCGGCCTGGTCAAGGTCATCCTGGCCCTCGAGCACGGGGAACTGCCCAAGCACTGCAACTTCCGGAACCCGTCGCCGCACATCCCGTGGGACCGGCTGGCGGTGCGGGTGGTACGAGAGACCATCCCGTGGGAACGCAACGGTACGTCCCGGATCGCCGGAGTCAGTTCGTTCGGGTTCTCCGGAACCAACGCGCACGTCATCCTCGAGGAGGCCCCGGCCCCGGCCCCGGTTGCGGCGCCCGAGTCGGTCGAGCAGCCCGAACACCGCCGGTTCGACGTGCTTCCGTTGTCGGCACGCAGCCCGGCCGCGCTGATCCAGATCGCCGATCAGTACCGCACCTGGTTGGCCAAGCATCCCGGAGCCGCCCTGTCGGACGTGTGCTTCACCGCCGGGGCGGGGCGAACTCATTTCGAACACCGGGCCGCGTTGGTGGTGAATTCGAAGGAGTCCGCCGGAGAGCTGCTCGGCGCCCTCGCCGACGACCGCCCGGCCCCGGGGCTGGTGCGCGGTGTGTGCGCCGACGCACCCAAGACGGCCTGGGTGTTCCCGGGTCAGGGCAGCCAATTCGCCGGGATGGCCCGCGAGTTGTTCGAGACCGAACCGGTGTTCGCCGAGACGATGACCCGGTGCGCGGCCGTGGTCGACGACGTACTCGAAAAGCCTTTGCTGGACGTGATATTCGACGTCGACGACGAATCCACCCTGCGCCAGACCAATTACGCCCAGCCCGCCCTGTTCGCGGTGGAGATGGGCCTGGCCCGGTTGTGGCAGTCGTGGGGTTTCGAACCCGACGTGGTGCTGGGCCACAGCGTCGGCCAGTACTCGGCGGCCTGCGTCGCCGGCGTCTTCAGTCTCGAGGACGGCGCGTTGCTGCTCGCCGAACGTGGCCGACTCTTCGGCAGCCTGCCGGCGGGCGGTCGGATGGCGGCGGTCTTCGCCGCGGCTGAGCGGGTGGAAAGCCTCACCGACGAGTTCCCGCGTCTGTCCGTGGCCGCCTACAACGGAGCGAATACCGTGCTGTCGGGACCCGCGGAGGATCTCGACCAGGCGGTGGCCAGGTTGACAGCCGACGGTGTCCGGTGCGATTGGCTCGATACCAGCCACGCCTTCCACTCGGCGCTGTTGGATCCGGTCCTCGACGAGTTCGAGGCGTTCGCGGGTCGCTTCGAATACAGTGCGCCGCAACGCATTCTGGTGTGCAACCGGACCGGCGCCGCATTGGGCAGGAGCGTGCGACTCGACGGGGCCTACTGGCGCAGGCACGCCCGTCAGCCCGTCGAATTCGCCAAGAGCGTGAGCACGCTGGCGGACCTGGGCTGCGCCCTGCTGTTGGAGGTGGGCCCGCAGCCGGTGCTCACCGCCGCGGCCCTGCGGGCCTGGCCGGACCCGGCCACCGCGCCACGGGCCATCGCGTCGATGCGGCGCAACGGCAACGACCACCGCCAGCTCGCCGAAGCCCTCGCCACCGCCTACACCGCAGGCCACCTACCCGACTTCGCCGCTCTGGCGCAACGTCCGGCGCGCAAACTGGACCTGCCCACCTACCCGTTCCAGCACCGCGAGTACTGGTTCCGGGACAAAAGGGTGGCCGCCGCCGCGTCGCCCCGCCAGGTGGACGCCGCGCGCACCGAGGCCGTCCGGCTTCTCGAGGACGGCAAGATCGAGGAACTCGCCGCCCTGCTGGATGGCGCCGGCGGCAACCAGCAGACCGCCGAAGTGTTGAACAAGCTTGCGGCGCAACATAACCGGCAACGGAGTGCGCAGTCCATCGCCGACGCCCGCTATGAGATCCGGTGGGAGAAGGCCGCGGCCGCGCAAGCCGGTGAGGACTCGTGCTGGCTGCTGGTCGGTGGTGAGTCCGACGTCATCGAGCCCCTCGTGGCAGCCCTGACCGGGCGCGGGCACCGCCACCGGATTCTCGCTCTGCCGCTCTCGGACGGTGACGAGCAGGTGGCCGAAGCGGCGTTGCGCGCTGCGGCAGCAGAAGAGCCGTCGCTGCGGATCCTGCATCTGGCCGCGCTCGACTCGGACCGGGTCCCGTCGACCCGGCCGCTGTTGCGGATGCAACATCGAGTGCTCAGCGGAACCCGGCGCCTGTTCCGCGCCGCGGCCGCCGCCGAACTGCGCACCCCGATCTGGTTGTTGACGCAGGGTGCGCAGCGGGTCACCGACGCCGACACCGTGTCGCCGGTGCAGAGCTGTCTGTGGGGGTTCGGTCGGGCCGCCTCCCTGGAACATCCGCAGATCTGGGGCGGACTCGCCGATCTGCCCGACGACGGGGTCGACGACTGGACTCGGTTGGTCGACTACATGGCCGTACCCGGCGCGGAAGACCAACTGGCGCTGCGGAATCAGGCGATCTATGTGCCGCGGTTGACCCGCCGCGCCGGGTTGCCGGTCGCGACACCGCTCGAACTGCGGGCTGACGCAACGTATCTGGTGACCGGAGGGCTGGGATCGGTCGGTCTGGAGATCGCCGGGTATCTCGCGGCGCACGGTGCCCGCCAACTGGTGCTGACCAGTCGACGCGCACCCGGCGAGGCGGCGCAGTCACGCATCGAAGCGATGCGCGAACAGTTCGGCTGCGAATCCCGGATCGTCACGGCAGACGTCGGCAATCCGCACGACGTGGCCCGTCTGGTGGCCACGCTACAGGCCGAGCTGCCGCCGCTGGCCGGTATCGTCCATGCCGCCGGCGAGATGGGCACCACCCCGCTGCGCGCCCTGGACGACTCCGAAGTCGACCGGGTGTTCGCCGGAAAGGTCTGGGGCGCTTGGAATTTGAGCGAGGTCACCACTGACCTTCGGTTGGACTTCTTCCTCAGCACCTCCTCGATCGCCTCGGTGTGGGGCAGCTTCGGCCAAACCGCCTACAGCGCGGCCAACGCATTCCTGGACGGCCTGTCCTGGCGGCTGCGTGAGCAGGGTGTGCCCGGGGTCAGTGTCAACTTCGGTCCGTGGATGGCGGGGATGGCCGACGAGGACGCCCGCGCGCGGCTGGATCAGCGCGGAGTCAAGACGTTGCAGCCCGCTGACGCGCTGGCCGGGATGGCCGAATTCATGGCCGCCGCGGCGCCGCAGGGCGTTGTCGCGCGCATCGACTGGGCGCGCTTCCTGCCGCTCTACCAGCAGGCCGGCAAACGGGCGTTCCTGGCCGAGGTGGAACGTGAGGTGCCCGATCAGGTATCGGCACCGACCTCCTCGGGAACCACCCGCCTGGTCGAACAACTCACCGTGGCCCCGGTGCAGCAGCGGAAGAGGATCGTCCTGCAGCATCTGCGCGACACCGTCGCGGAGGTGACCCACACCGACGGCGCCGAAATCCGTGAGGACGCCGGTCTTTTCGATCTCGGGATGGATTCGTTGATGGCCGTCGAGCTGCGGCGCAAGCTCGAGCAGGCCGTCGGTAAAGAGCTGCCGGCGACCTTGGCGATGGACTATCCCCGGATCACCGACGTGGCCGATTATCTGCTCGACCAGGTCCTGGGTCTCAGTGCACCGGCCTCCGCGCCGTCCGGATCCGCGGCCCCGCCGGCTTCGTCGGCTCGGGCTGCGAATGCGTCGGACGAGCCGATCGCCGTTGTCGCGGTGGCGTGCCGTTTCCCCGGTGCGCCCGACCCCGATGCCTACTGGGACCTGCTGTCCGGCGGCGTCGACGCGATCCGCGAGATCCCCGACGACCGCTTCGACATCGACGAGTACTACGACCCGGATCAGGAGACCCCGGGCAAGATCTACACCCGTTCGGGCGGATATCTCGACGCGATCGACGGATTCGACCCGGAATTCTTCGGCATCTCCCCGCGTGAGGCGGTGTGGATGGATCCGCAGCAGCGGCTGATGCTGGAAATCGCCTGGGAAGGCCTGGAACGGGCCGGGTATTCGCCGGCGGCGTTGCGCGGCAGCCGGAGCGGCATCTTCGTCGGGGTCGCGGCCAACGAATACTCGCATCTGCTTTCCAGCGACACCGTCGAGACGATCGAGGCCCACTTCATCACCGGCAACGCGCTCAACGCGATCGCGGGTCGGGTCGCGTTCGCGCTCGGCCTGGAAGGACCCGCGGTCGCCGTGGACACCGCGTGCAGTTCGTCGCTGGTGGCCGTGCATCAGGCTTGCCAGGCTCTGCATTCCGGTGACTGCGATCTGGCGCTGGCCGGCGGGGTCAATGTCTTGCTGAGTCCGGCGTCCATCGTGGCCGCATCGCGGGCCAGGATGCTTTCCCCGGACGGCCGGTGCAAGACCTTCGATGCCGCGGCCGACGGCTATGTGCGCAGCGAAGGCTGCGGCATCCTGGTGCTCAAGCGGCTCAGTGACGCGGTGCGGGACGGCGATCGGATCGCCGCGGTCATCCGCGGTACCGCGGTCAACCAGGACGGCGCGTCCAGCGGCTTGACGGTGCCCAACGGCGGTGCGCAGCAACGGCTTATCACCGCCGCCCTGGCGCGTGCCGGTCTCGGTGGCGGCGACGTCGACTACCTGGAGGCGCACGGAACGGGGACCGCGCTGGGCGACCCGATCGAGGTGCAGGCCGCCGCGGCCGTCTACGGGGCGGGCCGGGATCCGAACCGCCCGCTGCTGATGGGGTCGGCGAAGACCAACATCGGGCACCTCGAATCGGCCGCCGGGGTCGCGGGGCTGGTCAAGGTCGTGTTGTCGCTGCAGCACGAAACCCTGCCGCAGAACCTGCACTTCCAGAATCCGTCGCCCCACATTCCGTGGGACAGCCTGCCGGTGCGCGTGGTCGACGAGGCGTTGCCGTGGCAGGCCAACGGCCGCCCGCGCCGGGCCGGAGTCAGTTCGTTCGGCTTCACCGGCACCAACGCCCACGTGCTGATCGAGGAGGCGCCGTCACCGGAACAGCGCCCCGACGACGTTGTCGCCGAACCGGATCCGGCGGTCGAGCCGGAACCGGGCAACGTGTTGCCGTTGTCCGCGCGGTCACCGCAGGCGCTGATCGAATTGGCGCAGCGGTACGAGTCCTGGCTGGCGGCCCACCCAGACGTCGACATCAACGACGTGTGCTTCACCGCCGGGGTCGGCCGTTCGCACTTCGAACACCGGGCCGCACTGGTCTTGGATAAAGACGCCTCGGTTCAGGGTGCCCGGGAGTCCTTGCTGGACCTGGCGGACAACCGGTTGCGTCCGGGGGTGGTGCGCGGCGAGTGCACCGACCCTCCGACGACGGCGTGGCTGTTCACCGGCCAGGGCAGCCAGTATCCGGGGATGGCGCGCGAGTTGTTCGACGCCGAACCCGTTTTCGCCGAGACCCTGACCCGGTGCGCGGAAGCGGTCGACGGGATGCTGCCGCGTCCGCTGCTGCAGGTGCTGTTCGCCACCGATCGGGAAACCGGCGGAGAAGCCGGGAAAACGTTGCGGCACACCTCTTTTGCGCAGCCCGCGCTTTTCGCCGTCGAGATGGGTCTGGCGCGGCTGTGGCAGTCGTGGGGTGTCGAGCCCGACGTGGTGCTCGGGCACAGTGTCGGCCAGTACGCCGCGGCCTGCGTAGCCGACGTCTTCAGCATCGAAGACGGCATCCGGTTGATGGCCGAGCGTGGCCGGCTGTTCGGCAGTCTGCCCGAGGGCGGCCGCATGGTGGCGGTATTCACCGAGGCCGAACACGTCGAGGAGGTCGCCGACAGGTACCCACGGGTTTCGGTGGGTGCCTACAACGGCCCCAACACCGTGCTGTCGGGCCCGGGCGAGGATCTGGAACAGGTCGTCGCCGCATTCAGCGCCGAAGGAATTCGCTGCACCTGGTTGGAGACCAGCCACGCTTTCCATTCGGAGTTGCTCGAGCCGGTTCTGGGCGAATTCGAGTCCTACGCTGCCGGTCTGACGTTCGCCGTGCCGACCCGGCCGCTGGTCTGCAACCGGACCGGTGCGGTCCTGACCGCGGAAACCCCGCTCAATGCCCAGTATTGGCGACGCCATTCCCGTCAGCCCGTGCAGTTTGCCGAGAGTGTGCGCACCGCGGCCGGGCTGGGTTGCTCGGTGTTGATGGAGATCGGCCCGCAGCCGGTGTTGACCGCGGCCGCGCTGCAGGTCTGGCCGGAGTCGTCGGCGACCCCCCGGGCCATCGTGTCGCTGCGCAAAGGCGCCGACGCCCGTCGACAGATGGCCGAGGCGCTGGCCGCGGCCTACGTCTCCGGCCATCGGCCGAATTTCGCTGCGCTGCAACATGTACCGCGGCGCCGACTCGAACTGCCCACCTACGCCTTCCAGCGTCGTAGGTTCTGGCCCAGAACCTCGGCCATCGCGGGCACCGACGTCGGGGGTACCGCTGCCTCCGGAATCGCCGGCAGCGCCAAAGATCTCGCGTCCGGTGACGTCATCTACACCAGTCGGCTGTCGGTCAAGTCGCAGCCGTGGCTGTCCGATCACGTCATCTACGGCACCGTCGTCGTTCCCGGCGCCACCTACGCGGCGATGGCACTGGCCGCGGTCGGGCCCCCGGCGCGGGTACAGGATGTCTTCTTCTACGAGCCGATAATCCTGCCCGACAAGCACTCTCGCGAAGTGCAGCTGACGTTGCATCCGCTGGAGGACGGCGGTGGCTACACCTTCAAGGTGCACAGCCGCCCGTATGGAGTGCGCGAAGCCGAATGGTCGTTGAACGCCGACGGAACGGTTGTCACCGGTGTCGAGGAGGAGCCCGCAACCGATCCCGCGGACACGGTGGACGTGGCCATCGAGCGGTTGAGCCGTACCCGTCCGCAACAACTGTTCGACACCTTCGCCGACATGGAACTGGCCTGGGGACCCACCTGGTCCACCTCCCTGAAATCGCTGTGGGTCGGCGACGGCGAGGCGATCGGCGACGTCGTCGTCGGTGAAGAACTGGCCGAACAGCTCGGCAGTGAACCGATCCACCCGGTGCTGCTGGACCTGTGCACCGGTGTCGCCTTTCCCGCCTTCCCCGCACTGATGGCAGCGACCCTGGATGCGCAGGCTCTGCCGGATCTGTTCCTCCCGCTGCGCTACGGGCGGGTGGTCTTGCGGGAACGCATGCCACGACGGTTCTATTGCCGCGCCACCTGGCAGGCCGGGGGGACGGACAGCGAGACACAGGTATTCGATCTCGACTTCCTGGACCGAGATGGCCGTCACCTGGGCGGGATCCGCGAATTCACCGTCAAACGCGCCCCGCGGGAAGCGTTGCTGCGTGGCCTCGGCGGTGACGCCGCACGGCTGCTGTACACCGTCGGCTGGCACGAAGTACCACCTCCGGCCGACGACGCGACCGATGCCGACAACGCCACCTTGCTGGTGGCCGGTTTCGACAAGCTCGCCGCCGCCCTGCCGGGCTGCCTGGTGTCCGACCGGAGTACCGATCCCGAGCATTGGCAGCGGCTGTTCGCAGCGGCCGAAGAAAGTGGCGCGCCGATCTCGGGAATCGTCTGGCGCAGCGACACGCAACCGGACGTGGCGGAGTCCAGCGCCGAGTTCGCCGCGCGGTTGGAGGACGAGATCGCCGCGCTGCTCGCCGCGGTGCACACGCCGTTGACGAACGAGTCGGTCAAACTCCCACGCGGACTGTGGATCGTCACCGAACGAGGCGTGGCAACCGAGCCCGGCGAGCCGGTCGACCCGGTCCAGGCGGCGCTGTGGGGGCTGGGCCGCACCATCATCGCCGAGCAGCCCATCCTGCGTTGCCGACTCGTCGACCACGACGGGTCCGAGGATGCCGTGCGTCTGCTCACCAGCCTGCTCGCCCACCCCGGTGAAGAACCCGAACTCGCACTGCGACAAGGGAAGTACCTGGTGGCACGGTTGATGCCGTGGGCACGCAGCGGCCACTTGGCGCTGCCGCGTTCGGATGATTACGTCCTTGCGCCGACCGAACGGGGTGCCATCGACAACCTCCGGCTCACCGAGGCGCAGATGTCCCCGCCCAAGGCGCACGAAGTCCAGATCCGGGTGGAGGCAGCCGGTCTGAACTTCCGCGACGTGCTCAACGTGCTGGGGCTCTACCCGGGTGATCCGGGACCGATCGGTGGCGACGTGTCCGGGATCGTCGCCGAATTGGGTTCCGACGTCACCGGTTTGGAAGTCGGGCAACGCGTAATGGGCTTCATGCCGGGAGCGTTCGCCAGCCGGGTCAACGTGCCGGCCCAGTTGCTGGCGCCGGTGCCCAAAGGGATGAGCGCGGTGGACGCGGCGACCATTCCCGCCGCGGCGCTCACCGCGCGGCTCGCGTTCGACTGGGCCAAGCTGCGGGCCGGCGACCGGGTGCTGATCCACGCCGCCAGCGGCGGTGTCGGGCTGGCCGCGGTGCAAATGGCCCGGCAGTGCGGTGCCGTCGTCTTCGCCACTGCCAGCAACTACAAGCGCGCGACGCTGCGCCGAATGGGTGTGGAACACGTCT
Source organism: Mycobacterium sp. NGS67 (assembly GCF_059812185.1). Classification (NCBI taxonomy): domain Bacteria; kingdom Bacillati; phylum Actinomycetota; class Actinomycetes; order Mycobacteriales; family Mycobacteriaceae; genus Mycobacterium; species Mycobacterium sp. NGS67. Next base: position 84,323 of record NZ_JCALCF010000014.1, on the reverse strand, counting down.
ACGATTCGCGCAGCACCGATTTCGCGGATCAGATCCTCGCCGACACCCAGGGCGCGGGCGTCGACGTGGTGCTCAACAGCCTCACCAACGAGGGTTTCGTCGCGGCTACCGTGCGGGCGACCGCCCAGGGCGGCCGGTTCGCCGAGATCGCCAAGCGCGACATCTGGACGCCGGAGCAGATGGCGGCGGAGCGTCCCGACATCGAGTACGAGATCGTGGCGCTGGACGGGACCATCGTTGCCGACCCGGCGCACATCCAGCGTCTGCTTTGCGAGGTCTCGGACGGATTGGGCAATGGCGAGTGGGCACCGGTGCCGGCCGAGATCTATCCGCTGACCGAGGCCAAGGCCGCCTTCCGCCGCATGCAGCAGGCGCGCCATATCGGCAAGATCGTGGTGCAGATGCCCAATTCGCTTGCTCCGCGCGGTGATCGGAGTTACCTGATCACCGGGGGCTTGGGTGCGCTCGGCCTGCACACGGCCGCGTACCTGGCGCAACTCGGGGCCGGTGACATCGTGTTGACCAGCCGACGCGCACCCGATGCGGACGCAGCCCGGACGATCGCCGACATCGCCGAGCGGTTCCACTGCCGGATCCACACCTTCGCCACCGATGTGGGTGACGAGTCTCAGGTGGCCGCGCTGCTGGAGCAGATCCGCGCCGAGTTGCCGCCGCTGGCGGGGGTGGCGCACCTGGCGGGCGTGCTCGACGACGCGCTGCTGCCGCAGCAGACCATGGAGCGTTTCCGCACCACGTTGGCGCCCAAGGCTTTCGGCGCGCACTACCTGCACCGGATGACCGAGAACGACGATCTCGACTTCTTCATCGTGTACTCGTCGGCGTCCAGCGTGCTGGGTTCACCGGGTCAGGCCAACTACGCCACAGCTAACGCATTGCTCGACGGCCTTGTCGCGCAACGCAAATCGCAGGGGCTGCCCGCGACCGGTGTCAACTTCGGCCCGTGGGCCAAGGGCGGCATGGCCGCATCGCAGGCCGCGCGGGCCAATCTCGGTGCCCAGGGCATGATCGCGCTGGACCCCACCGCCGCGCTGAACGCGCTGAGTGAGGTCATCGGTCACGGGATCGGGCAGGCCACGGTGATCAAGGCGAACTGGCAGCGGGCGGCCAAGATGCTCGGTGGTGCGCGCCCGCCGCTGCTCGACCATGTCCTGCCCAGTGCTGTCGCGGCCACCCCCGGCGACAGCGAGCTGCTGCGGCAGTTGCAGGACATACCCGAGGCGCAGCGGGCCGACTTCCTCACCGAATATCTGCAACGGGAAGTGCAGGGCTTCCTTCGGCTCGCCCAACCCCCGTCCGCGAACAGCCGGTTTTTGGACCTGGGCACGGACTCGCTGATGGCCGTCGAACTGCGCAACCGGTTGTACAGCCAGTTCGGCGGCGCGTTCACCATCAGCGCCACAGCGGTATTCGACTATCCGACGATCAGGGCGCTGGCCGAATACCTGGCCGAGCAGCTGCCGGAGTTCCTCGCTGCATCCGGTGCCGCCGAGTCTGCTGCCGCACCGGAGGTGGAAGCCGCGCCCGCGGCGGAGCCGCAGTGAGCCGCAGCGTCAGAGCTTGGCCAGGTCGTACTCGCCGATGCGGTCGATCAGGACGCGCAACTGATCCTGGGTGGAACCCAAGGTGTTGTCGATCGCGGTGAGTCGCGCCGTGTAGTGCCCCACCGGGTATTCGGCGGTCATCCCGATGCCGCCGTGCAATTGGATCGCTTCCTGCCCGATGTGCCGGCCGGAGCGACCGACCTGCAGCTTGGCGCGGGCGGCGATCACCGGGTCGTAGTTGCCGTCCGCGATCGACATCGCGGCGTACAGGTTCATGCTGCGCGCTAACTCCAGTGACACGTACATGTCGGCCGCACGCTGGGTCAGTGCCTGGAATTTGTTGAGGGTGACCCCGAACTGCTTGCGGGTCTTCAGGTAGTCGGTGGTCAATCGCAGCGCTTCCTCCATCGCGCCCAGCGCTTCGGCGCACAACGCCGACTGGATCCGGATGACGGCGTTGCCGATGGCTCCGGAGACATCAGCGGCATCCTCACCCAACGGTTCGGCCGCGGCCTCCTCGAAGTCGATCTGGGCGCCGCGCTGGCCGTCGAACGTGGGATAGGACTTGCGCTTGACCGTGTCCGCGTCGACCAGGAACAGGCCGGTGCCGCCGTCGGGCAATGCCGCGCTGACCACCAGAGTCTGGGCGCAGTCACCGGCCAGGACGGGGTTCTTGCGTCCACTGACCGTCCACGAATCACCTTGTCGCGCCGCGCGAGTGGTGATCTCGGCGGACGGGCTGCGGTGGCCGGGCTCGAGGTGGGCGAAGGCCAGCAAGCGCTCGCCGCCGGCGACCTCGTCCAGCAGTTCCTGCTGCGCGTCGCTGCCCAACTCGGCGATCAACGCCCCGGGTGCCAGCGCGGCATGCAGCACGGGTTCGGGTGCCAGGCGGCGTCCGATTTCGGTGAGCACCACCGCGATCTCGAGCTGACCGGCTTCGTCCGGGTCGAAGCCGAGACCCAGGATCCCGGTGTCGGCCAATTGGCTCCAGACTTCCCGGCTCCAGCCCAGTTCGGTGTCGATCACTTTGTTGCGGCTCTCGGTGTCGTAACTGCGCGACAGCAGCTCCCGGGTGGTGTCGCGCAGCAGCACCTGCTCTTCGCTCAACTGAAAGTCCATGACTGCCTCACAATCCGAGAATGGTGGACGCGATGATGTTGCGCTGAACTTCGTTGCTGCCGCCGTAGATCGAGGTCTTGCGGTAGTTGAGGTAGTGCGGCGCACTGGATTGCGCCCAGTCCGGCGACGCGATCCCGTCCCCGTCGACCGGTAGCGCGTCGGCACCGGCGACTTCCACCATCAGCTCGGTGGAGATCTGCTGCAATTGGCTGCCGCGCAGCTTGAGCACCGAGGAAGCCGGATTGGGTTTACCGCCCGAGGAACCCGAAACCACCCGGGCCTGGGTGAGTTCCAGCGCCAGCACCTCGTTTTCGGCTTCGGCCAGCCGAGCGGCGAACAGCGGGTCGTCGAGCAGTCCGTTCTTGGCGGCGTGCCGCTTCACTTCGGCCAGACGCACTTTGGTCCGGCCCACTTGGGCGATGCCGGTGCGCTCGTTGCCCAACAGGAACTTCGCATACGTCCAGCCCTGGTTCTCTTCTCCGACAAGCTGATTCGCGGGTACGCGAACTTCGTCGAAAAACACCTCGTTGACTTCGACGCCGCCGTCGATCAGCTTGATCGGACGCAGAGTCACCCCCGGTGTGTCCATCTCGAAGAGCAGGAACGAGATACCGGCCTGACGCTTGGGCGCCTGCGGGTCGGTACGGACCAGGCAGAAGATCCAGTCCGCGTACTGGCCCAACGTCGTCCATGTCTTCTGACCGTTGACCACGTAGCTGTCGCCGTCGCGGACCGCGGTGGTGCGCAGCGAAGCCAGGTCCGAGCCGGCTTCGGGCTCGGAGAAGCCCTGGCACCACCAGATGTCCAAGCTGGCGGTCGGAGGCAGGAAACGCTGTTTGATCTCGTCCGATCCGAACTCGGCGATCATCGGTCCGACCATCTTGGTGTTGAAGTTCAACGGCTCCGGAACGCTGGCGAGTTGCATCTCGTCGGTCCAGATCTGCGACTGGGTCGGCGTCCAGTCTTTGCCGCCCCATTCGACGGGCCAATTGGGTACCGCGAGTTCGTTTTCGTGCAGCAGCTTGTGATTGGCGACGATCTGCTCGCGGGTCAGCGACTTGCCTTCCCGGACCCGGTCCCGGATCTCGGCGGGGACCTGGGTGGTGAAGAAGGTCCGAAGTTCGTCGCGGAACGCGGCTTCCTCAGATGTGAGTGCCAGCTTCATTGGCAGCCTCCTTTGTCCGGGTGACCGCCGGGACGGGGGCCGCGGCAGTCCTGCACTGCACGTTAGGCGCTGCGTGGCGGCAATCCTCAACCGGGTAGTGCGCAGTCGAAGCCAACACGGCGTCAGCGGCGGCGGCGCCGCCACCAGAGCAGGCCGACCAGCGCGATGCCGGCTATCGAAGCCGCCAGCACGATCGTCGGCGTGGCGGCTTCCACCTTCTCCTTCGCCCGCTCCGGCACGTCGACCTTGGCGGCCAAGGCCTCGACGGTGTCGCCCAGCTGGGCGCGGGTCTGGTTGATGTCGGCCCGCAATTCGACGATGTCGGCGTCTGGTCCCGGTTCGGGTGGGGTGGGCTCAACTCCGGTCATGGCGGGCGTCTTTCACTTGCTGGATGTCCTTCTTGACGCTGGCGACGGTCTGCGGGGCCGCCGGTGTCGCTTCTTTGACCTGGCGTCTGCTGACCAGCGCCGCCACCCCGGCCATCGCGAACAGCACGGCGGCCACGATCAGCGCCGCCGCCCAGGTCGGCACAACCAACGCCAGCCCCGCGATAGCGGACGCGATCACACTGGCCAAACCGAAAAACCCCAGCAGTCCCGCCGCGCCGAACAGGCCGGCGCCGGCGCCGGCGTGCTTGGCCGACTCTACGAGTTCCCGCTGCGCCAAACGCATTTCGTCGCGGACAAGGCGTGATGTCTGCGAGGAGAGCTGCGCCAGCAACTCGCCGATCGAGGCATCCTCGGGCGTCGCATTCACGCTCATCGGTGCATCCTCCGTTCTACTGGTCGCCCACCGGCGCGGACATCAGCCCGCTGGCGGCGGTAATCAAAACCAGGCCCATGGCGACCCGGCTACCCGCGAGATGGGCCGCCAAACCTGCTCGACAACGGGCTTTTCCACAGTTTCGTATCGATCCACAAGCGGGCCGTCCGGCGGGTGCGGCACGGCCTGGACGACGGTGGCCGCGCATACGGTCGCGACATGCGAACAGAACTCCCCGCCGAGCGGCTGCAGCGACGGCTGGCCGGCAATCCGGATCCCGAACCAGACGACGATGCCGAAGCCGATGTGGAAGACGACGACCAGGACGACCCGAACTCGCTGTTGCCGCGGTGGATTCCCGACCCGTCGAAGGGTCGAGGCTGGTTGGACAGGGTGCGGGCGGATCCGGGACGGTCCGGTGCCATCGCGCTCGCGGTGATCGCCGCGCTGGCGGTGCTGATCACGATCTTCACCCTGGTAAGCGATCGGCCGTCGCCGGTTACTTCGGCGAAACTGCCACCGGTAGAACGGGTTTCGTCCGCACGGTCGTCGGCTGGCACCGCTCCGCCGGCCGGACCGGTGGTGGTCAGCGTAGTGGGACTGGTACACAAGCCGGGCTTGGTCACATTGGCACCGGGCGCGCGCATCGCCGACGCGCTGCAGGCCGCCGGGGGCGCGGTCGACGGTGCGGACACCGTCGGCCTGAACATGGCCCGCCCGCTCGGTGACGGCGAACAGATCGTCGTCGGGCTGGCGCCGCCGTCGGGCAAACCCGCGGTGCTCGGCAGCTCCGTCGGCACCGGCAGTCCCGCCGGGCCGCCCGCCTCAAGCGTGCCGCCGAGCTCAGGCAAACCGAAGGCGCCGCGGGAGGCGCTCGACCTGAACAGCGCAACCGTCGAGCAACTGGACGCGCTGCCCGGGGTGGGTCCGGTCACCGCCGCAGCGATCCTGTCGTGGCGCCAGACCCACGGCAGGTTCACCACCGTCGACCAACTCGCCGAGGTCGACGGCATCGGCCCGGCGCGGTTGGACAAACTGCGCGCCCTGGTACGTGTCTGACCGCGGGGCGACCGGCGGTGGGGACGGTTCCGGACCCGCCGGCACCGCTGGACGTGCGGCTGGTCCCGGCGGCGCTGACTGGGTGGGTGGTGACGGCCGCCGGGATCGTCTGGCCGATCGGCCGGTCGCTGTCGGGATGCTGTGTTGTGCTCGCGGTCGGTGGGGGCCTGCTGTGGTGGCGGATGCGGCGCGATCCGCGGGCACGGACGGCCGCGGTCAGCGCCGGCCTGGTGGCGGTCGGTGTGGTGGGAGCCGGATACGGCCTGGCGATCGCGCTGCGCACGGACGCGGTCGGGCACCACCCGATCACCGCGGCGTTCGGCACCGTCGCGCCGGTGACGGTGACGCCCAGCGAAAGCGCACTGGCGCTGGGACGTAGCCGGTTGATGTTCCGGGCAACCCTGCAACGGTTGCATGACGACGAATCCTCCGGTCGCGTGGTGGTTTTCGCGCGGGTGCCGGAAGGCGGCGGCGAGTTCGACGAGCTGATGGTCGGTCGGCCGGTGCGGTTCACCGCACGCATCACCCGTCCCACCCGCCATGACCTGACGGTCGCGGTGCTGACCGTGACAGGGCAACCGACCATGGGGAGTGCGGGCTCGGTGCAGCGGGCCGCCCAACTCGTTCGCGATCGGTTCGGCACGGCCGTGCACCAGGTGTTGCCCGCTGACGAGGCCGCCATGTTGCCCGCCCTGGTTCTCGGTGACACCGCGCTGGTCGGCGCGGCTACCAGCGGCGAGTTCCGTGCGGCGGGCATGACGCACCTGACCGCGGTATCGGGAGCCAACGTCACGATCGTGTGCGCGGCCGTGCTGCTGTCGGCACGGTTGATCGGGCCGCGGGCCGCCGTGGCGCTGTCCGGGCTGGCGTTGGTGGCATTCGTGATCGTGGTGCAGCCGACGGCCAGTGTGTTGCGCGCCGCCGTGATGGGCGCGATCGCGCTGGCAGCGATACTGTCCTCGCGGCGGCGACAAGCCATGCCGGCGCTGGCGACCTCGGTGCTGGTGTTGCTGGCCGCGGCTCCGCACCTGGCGGTCGACCTGGGCTTTTCCCTGTCCGTGGTGGCGACCGGCGCGTTGGTTGTCGTCGCGCCCGCCTGGTCACGGCGGCTGGTGGGCCGAGGCTGTCCGAAACCGCTGGCCGACGCCCTCGCCGTCGCCGCGGCGGCTCAGGTCGTGACCGCCCCGCTGGTCGCGGCGATTTCCGGCCGGTTCAGCCTGGTCGCAGTGGTCGCCAACCTGGTGGTGGCGCCGGTGATCGCGCCGATCACGGTGCTCGGCACAGCCGCAGCGGTGTCAGCCGTCTGCTGGCCGGCCGTAGCGCAGCTGCTGATCCGGTTCACCGGGCCGGAAGTGTGGTGGGTGCTGCGCGTCGCGCACTGGGCTGCCGGGGTGCCGGGCGCCGGCGTGCCGGTGCCGTCGGGTGTCGCCGGCCTGGTCGTGGTCGGTTGCAGCAGCGTGCTGGTGGCTGCGATGTGGCGGTGGCGCTGGTTCCGCCTGGCCGCGGGTTCGGCGGTGGGAACGGGCACCTTTTGCCTGGTGGCGTGGTGGCTGTCTCGAGCGGTCCAACCCCATGGTTAGGAATCAGGGGCTGGGTGCAACCGCGGCCTCGTCGATACCCGGCACATCCCCGACGATTTCTTTGATCTTCGCGACGAGCGCGGCTGGTGTAGTGAAGTCGTATTGCTGGCCGTTTATCCTGACCGTCGGCGTGGCGCGGATGCCCGCGGCGTCGGCGGCCGAGGTGACCTTCGACAGGTACTTTCCGCTGTCGATGCAATCCGGGACCGTGCCGGCCGCGCCGGCTTGCCGGGCGAATTCGATCAACCACGCATTGTCGGGAAACGAGGTGCCGGTTTCCGACGGCTGAATGCCCTTGCTGAACAACGCGCCGTGAAATCGGCGGAACGCATCGACAGATTCATCGGCGACACACAGGGCAGCCGCGCCTGCCCGCGACGAATAGTTCTGCGTCCGCGCACTGTCGAGGATCGACACCATCGAATAGTCGGCGGCGATAGCGCCGATATCGATCAGTTTGGACACCGACGGCCCGAACGTCTGCTCGAAACGGCCACAAGCAGGACACAGGAAGTCTTCGTAGAAAGCCACCACGGCCTTGGGTTCAGTGGTGTCGGGGCGGGTGACCAGCGTGTTCGACGCCACCCGCACCGCAGAACTGGGAGGGGACCCGGCGTTTTGTCCCGATGCGGTCTGGGGCGACTCCGACGGCTGCTGCTTGCCCCAAAGATAAACGCCGATGGCCGTGACAAGCACTGCCACCAGGGCGACAGCGCCCGCGACGAGTGCCGCCCGTCCGGGGCTCAGTCCGTTCTTGTTCGCGGCTTGTCGCGGTGGCGCACTGGTGAAAACGTGCTGATTTGCCGGCGCGCTCGGTGCCCAGGTCGCCGGCATAGGACTGGCGGCGGGGGCTTGCGCCTGTCTGATGGGTGGCGGTGTCGGACCCGGCGGCGGCGGGGCGGTGGTGTCGCGAAGCGCCTGGCGGGCGGCGTTGGCCAACTCGCCCGTCGTCGCATACCGCTGATCGGGATCTTTGGCCATGCCCCGCGCGATGACGTCGTCGATGGAGGCTGGGATATGCGCATCGTTGGTCGAGGCTCGCGGTGGCGGGGTACTCAAGTGTGCTGCCACCAGTTGCGGGATGGTGTCGCCCGGGAACGGCGGCCTCCCGGTCAGGCACTCGAAGAGGACACAGGCGAGTGAGTAAATGTCGGCGCGGGCGTCCTCGTCGGCCCCGATGGCCAAGCGCTCCGGTGCGATGTAGTGGAAGGTGCCGATCGTGCTGCCCGTTTTGGTCATGCGCGTCTCGTCTACCGTGCGGGCAATCCCGAAGTCGATCAGATAGGCGAAATCGTCTTCGTCGAGCAGCACATTGGCGGGTTTGATGTCGCGGTGCAGCAACCCGACCCGATGGCCGGCGTGCAACGCTTTGGCCACCTGGCTGACGATCTCAACTGCCCGCGCCGGATCCAGCGGTCCGTCGGCGAGCAGGCTGGCCAGGTCGCGGCCCTCAATCAGCCGCATTTCCAGGTAGAGACGGCCGTCGATCTGACCATAGTTGTGGATCGGGACGACGTGCGGGCTGTTCAGCCGGGTGGCCGCGTGAGCTTCCCGACGAAATCGGCGCTGGAACTCCGCGTCGTCGGACAGGTGCGCTGACAACACTTTGATCGCCACGACTCGGTCGGTCTCGGTGTCGTAGGCGCGCCAGACCTCGCCCATGCCGCCGCGGCCCATCAATTCGACCAAGCGGTAGCGCCCGAACTTCGTTTCCGCCACACCAGCCTCCTAGGATCCGCGGCCCGCGGAACTCCCGACGACCAACCGAGGACAACTGTCGCATGTCCGACTCGCAACCGCGGCTGTCGCAGGCTCGTGACACCATCGTGGCGTGAGCGAGGTTTCGCCGTTGCACCTTGTCCTGGGGGAAGAGGAACTGCTGATCGAGCGGGCCGTCGCGCAGATACTGCGGTCGGCCCGACAACGCGCGGGCACCGGAGCCGAGACGGGGATAGCCGATGTCCCGGTGAACCGGATGCGGGCCGGCGATGTCAGCACCAACGAGCTCGCCGAACTGCTGAGCCCGTCCCTGTTCGCCGAGGAGCGAATCGTGGTGCTCGAGGCAGCGGGAGAAGCCGGCAAGGATGCGGCCACCTTGATCGCGTCGGCCGCCGCGGACCTGCCGCCGGGCACCGTGCTGGTGGTGGTGCACTCCGGTGGCGGCCGGGCCAAGGCGCTGGCGGGGGAGCTGCGGTCCCATGGCGCCCAGGAGCATCCGTGCGCCCGCATCACCAAGGCGAGCGAGCGCACCGACTTCGTCCGGCGCGAATTCCGCTCGTTGAAGGTCAAGGTCGACGAGGAGACGGTGACGGCCTTGCTGGACGCCGTCGGCTCCGATCTCCGTGAGCTGGCATCGGCGTGCTCGCAGCTGGTCGCCGACACCAACGGCTCAGTCGATGCCGCCGCGGTCCGGCGGTATCACAGCGGCAAAGCCGAGGTGAAGGGATTCGACATCGCCGACAAGGCGGTGACCGGCGACGTCGCGGGTGCCGCCGAGGCGCTGCGCTGGGCGATGATGCGCGGCGAACCGCTGGTGGTGCTGGCCGACGCGCTGGCCGAGGCCATTCACACGATCGGGCTGGTGATGGCGCAGTCCGGTGACCCCTACCGGCTGGCCGGGCAGCTGAAAATGCCCCCCTGGCGGGTGCAGAAAGCGCAGAAGCAGGCCCGGCGCTGGTCGCGCGATCGGTTGGCCGTCGCCATGAAGGTGGCGGCAACCCTCAACGCAAATGTCAAAGGGGCCGTCGCCGACGCCGACTACGCGTTGGAATCAGCGGTGCGTGAGGTCGCCGAATTGGCGGCAGACCGGAACTGAGAGCTCAGCCGAGCTTGTGCAGCGCGCGGGCCAGCGCCGACTTCTTGTTGGCGGCCTGGTTCTTGTGGATCACGCCCTTGCTGGCCGCCTTGTCCAATTTGCGGCTCGTCGAGACCAGCAGTTCGGCGGCCTTCTCCTTCTCACCGGCATGGGCCGCCTCACGGAACGCGCGAACAGCCGTGCGCAGCGAAGACTTCACCGACTTGTTGCGCAGCCGGGCGCGCTCGTTAGTGCGGTTGCGCTTCTGCTGCGACTTGATGTTGGCCACGCGTGAATTCCTTAGTCCGTTTCGATTTGGCTTTGCTCGGGGTACCCCTGCAACCCGACAGCGACTGCCCAGGTTATCAGTCGGTTACGTTTTCGCCCAAAACAGTAATTCTGGGTCTGCCGAGCTAGGGGGATTGAGGCAGAGTGACACAGGTGAGTCTTGCCAACCAGGTCGAACCACCGAGGGGGCGGCCCAGCGTCCGTTCCGAACGCATCTTCCAGGGTTACAACACCTCAGATCCGGTGTACGCGCTGGCCTTCGACGAGATGTTCGACGCACAGGGCAACGTTCGCGGCCCCTACAAGGGCATCTACACCGAGTTGGCGCCCACCGATGCGTCGGAGTTGAAGGCGCGCGCCGACGCATTGGGCCGGGCGTTCATCGACCAGGGCATCACGTTCTCGCTCTCGGGTCAGGAGCGCCCGTTCCCGTTGGACCTGGTCCCACGGGTGATCTCGGCCGCTGAATGGACCCGTTTGGAACGCGGCATCACCCAGCGCGTCAAGGCACTCGAGATGTACCTCGACGACATCTACGGCGACCAGGAGATTCTGCGCGACGGCGTCATCCCACGGCGGTTGATCACCTCCTGCGAGCATTTCCACCGCGAGGCGGTCGGCATCGTCCCACCCAACGGGGTGCGGATCCACGTCGCCGGCATCGACCTGATCCGCGACGAAAAGGGCGACTTCCGGGTACTCGAGGACAATCTGCGCTCCCCGTCGGGGGTGTCGTACGTTGTGGAAAACCGGCGCACCATGGCGCGCGTTTTCCCCAACCTGTTCGCCACCCACCGGGTGCGCACCGTCGATGACTACGCGTCACACCTGTTGCGGGCGCTGCGCAACTCGGCGGCCACCAACGAGGCCGACCCGACTGTGGTGGTGCTCACGCCCGGCGTCTACAACTCGGCCTACTTCGAGCACTCCCTGCTGGCCCGCCAGATGGGCGTCGAGCTGGTCGAGGGGCGCGACCTGTTCTGCCGCGACAACCAGGTGTACATGCGCACCACCGGGGGAGAGCGCCAGGTCGACGTCATCTACCGGCGCATCGACGACACGTTCCTGGACCCGCTGCAGTTCCGGGCCGACTCGGTGCTGGGGGTAGCCGGGCTGGTCAACGCCGCCCGCGCCGGCAACGTCGTCATCTCCAGTTCGATCGGCAACGGCGTCGGCGACGACAAGCTGGTCTACACCTACGTGCCGACCATCATCGAGTACTACCTGGGGGAGAAGCCCCTGCTGGCCAACGTCGACACGTATCGCTGCTGGCTCGACGACGAGCGCGAGGAAGTCCTCGACCGGATCCACGAGTTGGTGGTCAAGCCGGTGGAGGGCTCGGGCGGCTACGGCATCGTGTTCGGCCCCGAAGCCTCCGACAAGGAACTCAACGCCCTGGCCAAGAAGATCCGCGACGATCCGCGGGCCTGGATCGCGCAACCGGTGATGGAGCTGTCCACCGTGCCGACCCGGATCGGCGACTCGTTGGCGCCGCGCTATGTCGACCTGCGCCCGTTCGCGGTCAACGACGGTGACGACGTGTGGGTGCTGCCCGGCGGCCTGACGCGCACGGCTTTGGTCGAGGGATCCCGGGTGGTCAACTCCAGCCAGGGCGGCGGGTCCAAGGACACCTGGGTGCTGGCGCCCCGTACGTCGGTGGCCGCTCGCGAGCTGGGGCGGGCTCAGGTGGTGCGCTCGCTGCCGCGGGCCGTTCCCGAGCCCCGCCCGGACCATGCACTGTCATCGGTTCATCAGCCGCAGGACGAGCAGCAGCAACAGCAGAAGGCGGTGGACTGATGCTCGCCCGCAACGCCGAAGCCTTGTATTGGATCGGGCGCTACGTGGAACGTGCCGATGACACCGCGCGCATCCTGGACGTGGCCGTACACCACCTGCTCGAGGATTCCAGCGTCGACCCGGACCGGTCCTCCCGATTGTTGCTCAAGGTGCTGGGCATCGAGCCCCCCGAGCACCGACTGGACGTCTGGTCACTGACCGACTTGGTCGCGTTCCGGCCCAACACCGAGGGCGGCTGTTCGATCGTCGACGCGATCTCGGCGGCACGCGAAAACGCAAGGTCGGCAAGGGAAGTCACCTCCAGCGAAACCTGGGAGTGCATCAACACCACTTACCACGCGCTGCCCGAACGCGAACGCGCGGCCAAACGCCTTGGGCCGCACGAGTTTCTGTCGTTCATCGAGGGCCGCGCGGCGATGTTCGCCGGTCTGGCCGACTCCACGCTGTCCCGCGACGACGGCTACCGGTTCATGGTGCTGGGTCGCGCGATCGAGCGGGTAGACATGACGGTGCGGTTGCTGCTGTCCCGGGTCGGTGACAGCGCGTCGTCGCCCGCCTGGGTGACACTGTTGCGTTCGGCGGGTGCGCACGACACCTATTTGCGCACCTACCGCGGCGCACTGGATGCGGCGCGGGTGGTGGAGTTCATGTTGTTGGACCGGCTTTTCCCGCGCTCGGTCTTCTACTCGCTGAAACTGGCCGAACACAACCTGGAAGAACTCCTGCACAATCCGCAGAGCCGGGTCGGCGCGACCACCGAAGCCCAGCGACTACTCGGTCAGGCGCGCAGCGAGTTGGAATTCCTGCAGCCGGGAGTGCTGCTCGAGACGCTGGAGAACCGCCTGGGCGGTTTGCAGAGAACATGCCGCGAGGTAGGAGATGCGTTGGCGCTACAGTACTTTCACGCCGCTCCGTGGGTGGCGTGGACGGATGCCCGACAGCGTGGCGAACTCGTGCAAAGCCAGGGAGACTCCTGATGTGGCGGATGCGGGTGGTGCACAACACCGGGTACGCATACCAGTCGCCGGTGACGGCGTCCTACAACGAAGCCCGGCTGACGCCGCGGTCCAACACCCGGCAGAACGTCATCCTCAACCGAGTCGAGACCATCCCGGCCACCCGGTCCTACCGCTACATCGACTACTGGGGGACCGCGGTCACGGCCTTCGACCTGCATGCGCCGCACACCGAGCTCACCGTGACGTCCTCGTCGGTGGTCGAAACCGAACCCCCTGAACCGCCGGCGGAGAAGGCCAGTTGGAAAGAACTGGAATCGATGGCCGTGATCGATCGGTTCGACGAAGTGTTGCGCCCCACCGACTACACCCCGACCAGCAAACGTGTTGCGGCCGTGGGTAAGCGGATCATCAAAAATTATGATCCCGCGGAAGCCGCCGTCGCAGCGTCCCGATGGGCGCGCAGCGAGTTGGACTACCTGCCCGGCACCACCGGTGTGCAGTCGTCCGGGCTGGATGCGTTGGAACAGGGCAAAGGGGTATGCCAGGATTTTGCGCACCTGACCCTGATTCTGTTGCGCAGCATGGGGATTCCGGGACGGTATGTGTCGGGGTATCTGCACCCCAAACGCGACGCCGCGATCGGCAAAGCCGTAGCCGGACGCAGCCACGCCTGGATTCAGGCCTGGACCGGTGGTTGGTTCAACTACGACCCCACCAACGACACCGAGATCACCGAGCAGTACATCAGCGTGGGCGTCGGCCGGGACTACGCCGACGTGTCACCGCTGAAAGGTATCTACTCCGGGCTGGGAGCCACCGATCTCGACGTGGACGTCGAAATCACCAGGCTCGCCTAGCCGGGGCCGCCGCGGCCTGGTCACGCGGCTGCCGGCATCCCGGCGGACGAAACCCCGATCCGGTCAGTGACCCAGCAGGTGCCTGGCCGGCGCGTTGATCGCGTCGAGCCGGCTACCCAGCGATTCGGCCGCAGCCGCCTCGGCGCCGGCGTAGGACGCGCCGGACGCGGTCAAGCCTCGGACGATTTGCTCGTGGAAGGCCGCCATCTGCGCGCCGATCCGCTGATAGCCCTCTGCGTGAGCACCCCAGAACGCTGCGACCACGGCCGAGACCTGATCGGCGGCGGCAGCCGGCACGCCGGCCGTCTGCAGTCGCGCACTGACGTTGGCTTCGCTGATCGTCGAGCCGATGTCGGCCAGGTCCCTGGATGCAGCGGCCATCCCCTCCGGCCCCGCTGCAAACCACGTCATCACGCACCTCTTGAACTCAAGAACGGCAGGCCCGGATCGTACCTCGCCGGCAGGTTGAATACGTGCGTTTTCGCCGGGTCGCCTCGGGTGGCGGACCGTGCCGGCTGAGCTGCCGTCAGCGCGCGTGCACCTCGACCCGGTGCAGGTCGTCGCCGAGTTCGATCTGCCCGCCGAATTCGGTTGCCGCCAGAGCCCGCCACTGCTCTTCCTGGCCCGGCACGATGCCCGGCACATAGTGCGTCATCACCAGGGTGGCGACCCCGGCGCGGGCCGCGGTGGCAGCCGCCTCCGGTACCGACGAGTGATAGTCGCAGATGTCCTTCAGCCGTTGCTGGGGGACGTGGGAGACGATGTCCTTGCGTATCACGGTGTGCACCAAAGCGCCTGCACCGGCGGCTAATTCGTCGAGACTGGCGCAGGGCACGGTGTCGCCGGCAAGTACCACCGACGCGCCTTCGAACTCGACGCGGAACCCGATCGTCGGCGCCACCGGACGGTGATCGGTGGGGGCAACCCGGATCGTCACACCGTCGCGATCCCATACTGGCCCGTCGGTGTGCTCATGAACCTCGACCGGTGGCGGCGAGTTCAGGTCGGCGTGGTGCGCGATCCGGTAGCCGATGTCGTGACCGAATGCCTTGAGCATCGCGTCCACCACCTGTGCGGTGCCGGGCGGCCCGATGATCTGCAGCGGCGCCGGATCCGGCGCGAAGTTGGTGATCCAGCTGGTGATGAGGACGTCGCCGAGCTCGGCGATGTGGTCGCTGTGCAGGTGGGTGAGCAGCACTGCGCTCAACCCCGCGGCACCCACGCCCACCGCGGCCGCGCGTTGCAGTACTCCGCGCCCGCAGTCCACCAGGAAAGCCTGTCCGCCCGCGCGTACCAGGGTGGCGGGCCCGGCCCGGTTCGGGTCTGGAACAGGGCTGCCGGTGCCGAGCAGGGTGACCTCGATCATGGCTCTATCCTCGCAAGCCGAACGCATCGAGACGTAGTGCTCGGCAGTCAAGATGGCATGACGGTTTCGCTGCAGCGGATCACGGCTTCGGATGCTGGCTTTTGCGCCGACCGCGTACGTCGTAGCCTGGTGTGAATCGGATCACAACCCACGGGAGGCTAGATGCGGATCTCGGATGTCTTGCGCAACAAGGGGGCGGCGGTGACGACGATCAACCCCGACGCGACGGTCCGGGAATTGCTGGCCGGCCTGGCGGAGCAGAATATCGGCGCGATGGTGGTGGTCGGCGACGAGGGAGTGGTCGGCATCGTCTCCGAGCGCGACGTGGTGCGCCAACTGCACACGCACGGCGCCAGCGTGCTGTCGCGTCCGGTGTCCAAGATCATGACCAGCGCCGTGGCCACCTGCGCGAAGACCGACACGGTCGACGAGATCAGCGTGCTGATGACCCAGCACCGGGTGCGACACATACCCGTGCTGGACGGCAGGAGGCTGATCGGGATCGTCAGTATCGGCGACGTGGTCAAGACCCGGATGGGCGAACTGGAGGCCGAGCAGCAGCAGCTGCAGTCCTACATCACGCAGGGCTGAGTGTTTGGGCGTTGAGTCTGCGCTGAGGGCGGGGTCTTCTCACACTTTGTCGCCGTAGGCGCAGAGTCAAATTGGGCAGGGCGCTCAGCGCCAGGCGTACTCGGTGCGCAGCCGGGCGGCCACCAGATCGAAGGTCTCGCGGTTCAGGATCGCGCCCTCGCGGCGGATGCTCTCTTCGGGCACGTCGAGCACGCGGTCCAGCCGCACCCAGCTCGGTCTGCCCTCGTAATCCCAATCGCCCGAACCGATCCCGACCCAATGCCGATCCTCGGCGTGCTGCTCCTGGCTCGACAGCATCAGTCCCAGCAAGACGCTGCGTTCGCGGCCCACCACGAGCACCGGCCGGTCCTTGCCGCGGGTCGGGTCGTCCTCGTAAACCACCCAGGTCCAGACGATCTCGCCGGGGTCGGCCCGACCGTCCAGATCTGGGGAATAGACCACCCGGCGAGCCCGCTGCGCAGTCGGGAAGCTCGTCTTCGTCACCGGACGGCCGGTGGTGATCTCGGCCGGCGGCGCCGGCAAACCCATCGCGACGATGTTCGCGGTGATCTTCACGGCTTGCTGGATGGTCCGCAGTGTCTCCTGCGTGTTCTGCAGGCGCTGCACCACTTTCGGAGCCTCGCTGACGAGGTTCTCCGCAAAGCGCTGGAACGTCTTCCACTGTGACTTGCCGGACGACTTCTTACCCGGTGCCATGCTCGCAGCATAACCGCGTGATTGTGTCCCGGTTGTTGTGCACGGATACGCTGGGCATACCCGCCAACCGCCCAACCAGGAGATTCCCATCAGCAGTTTCGCCGACAAGACGTTCACGCCGCCGGCGCAGATTCGGAACTTCTGCATCATCGCTCACATCGACCACGGCAAGTCGACGCTGGCCGACCGAATGCTGCAGCTGACCGGCGTAGTCGACGAACGCTCGATGCGGGCCCAGTACCTGGACCGGATGGACATCGAGCGGGAACGCGGCATCACCATCAAGGCCCAGAACGTCCGGCTGCCCTGGACCTTGAAGGACGGGGCCGGCGCAGGCGACTATGTTCTTCACCTGATCGACACCCCCGGTCACGTCGACTTCACCTACGAAGTGTCCCGTGCGCTGGAAGCCTGCGAGGGCGCGGTGCTGCTGGTCGACGCCGCCCAGGGCATCGAGGCGCAAACGCTGGCCAATCTCTACCTGGCGCTGGACCGTGACCTGCACATCATCCCGGTGCTGAACAAGATCGACCTGCCCGCTGCCGATCCGGACCGCTACGCCGGTGAGATCGCTCACATCATCGGCTGCGAGCCGACCGATGTGCTGCGGGTCTCCGGCAAGACCGGCGAAGGCGTCGGCGACCTGCTCGACCACGTGGTGCGCGAGGTGCCGCCGCCGCAGGGCGACGCCGACGCGCCCAGCCGGGCGATGATCTTCGACAGCGTCTATGACATCTATCGCGGAGTGGTGACCTACGTCCGCGTGGTCGACGGCAAGATCAGTCCCCGTGAGCGCATCGCGATGATGTCCACCGGCGCCACCCACGAACTGCTCGAGGTCGGCATCGTCTCGCCGGAGCCGAAAGCCAGCGCGGGCCTGGGCGTGGGCGAGGTGGGTTACCTGATCACCGGCGTGAAGGACGTGCGGCAGTCCAAGGTCGGGGACACGGTGACCACCGCCCGGCACGGCGCCAAGGAAGCGTTGACGGGCTACCGGGAGCCCAAGCCGATGGTCTATTCGGGCCTGTATCCCGTGGACGGCAGCGACTACCCGAACCTGCGCGACGCGCTGGACAAGTTGCAGCTCAACGACGCCGCGCTGACCTACGAGCCGGAAACCTCGGTGGCTCTGGGTTTCGGCTTCCGGTGCGGCTTCCTGGGGCTGCTGCACATGGAGATCACCCGCGAGCGACTCGAGCGCGAATTCGACCTGGACCTGATCTCGACCTCGCCCAACGTCGTCTACCGGGTGGAGAAGGAAGACAACACCGAGATCGTGGTGACCAACCCCTCGGACTGGCCGGAGGGCAAGGTCCGCACCGTCTACGAACCGATCGTCAAGACCACCATCATCGCGCCCAGCGAATTCATCGGCACCATCATGGAGCTGTGCCAGTCGCGGCGCGGCGAACTGGGCGGCATGGACTATCTGTCGCCCGAGCGGGTGGAGCTGCGCTACACACTGCCGTTGGGCGAGATCATCTTTGACTTCTTCGACTCGCTGAAGTCGCGCACCCGTGGTTACGCCAGCCTCGACTACGAAGAGGCCGGCGAACAGGAAGCCCAATTGGTCAAGGTCGACATCTTGCTGCAGGGCGAAGCCGTCGACGCGTTCAGCGCGATCGTCCACAAGGACGGCGCCTCGGCCTACGGCACCAAGATGACCACCAAACTCAAGGAACTCATCCCGCGCCAGCAGTTCGAGGTGCCGGTACAGGCCGCGATCGGCTCGAAAATCATTGCGCGCGAGAACATCCGGGCGATCCGCAAGGACGTGCTGTCCAAATGCTATGGCGGTGACATCACCCGCAAGCGCAAACTGCTGGAGAAGCAGAAGGAGGGCAAGAAGCGGATGAAGACCATCGGGCGGGTCGACGTGCCGCAGGAAGCCTTCGTCGCCGCACTGTCCACCGATGCCGCGGGGGACAAAGGCAAGAAATAGCCGCAACCAGGGCTACGCGAGGAAGGTCTCGAGCAGATGAAGTCCCGCTGGATCGTCGGTTTCGGGCTCTTGGCCGTGCTGACCGGCTGTACGCAATCCGTCACCGGTACCGCACACCCCGCACCTGGATTGAAACCGCGCCCGCTCGGTGGCGACAGCGTCAAACAGGTGCTGCTCGACGACGCCGCGCTGGAGCGGATACTCGCCCAGCCGTTCAAGGTCGACTCGCAATTCCCGCCCCGTTACGGTGACCGCGACAAGTTGGCGCACGCGTACGGACCCGCGTCGCCGGTCGAGTGTGTCGGCGTCGTGACGACCATGGAGAAGGGCGTCTACGACTCCGCGCCCGTGCAGGACGTCGCACGCCAAACCTGGTGGCATGCAACCGATTCCGTCAAGGTGATCAGCGTGACCGAAGGCGTGGTGACGTTCCCCAAGATCTCTGATGCCGCTGCGCTCTTCGACCAGTTCACCACCCAATGGAAGAACTGCGACGGCACCGCCGTGGAACTGCCCGGCGCCACGCTCAGTTTCACCGACACCATCGGCAGTGTGCGTGTCGCCGATTCCGTTCTGGCAGCGACGATTTACGACCAGGCCAGCTTGTCCAGCTCCACTCCCATGCCGGTGGCACGCGCTGTCGGCGTGCGGGGGAACTGCCTGGTCGAGGTGGAGGTCGCTTTCTTCAGCACCGACAATCCGTCGGATCGGGGATCTGCCAATCTGGGCACCAGCGCGATCGAAATCGCGCACACGGTGATGGACAAGATCACCGCGGCGACGTGACAGCCGGCGGCTAGACGGGCGCGTTGGCGGGCTGGAACGCGCCCGAACCGTCGGCCTCCTCCTCGGCCCGGATCACGTGCACCACCGCATTGATCAGGGCCAGGTGGGTGAACGCCTGCGGGAAGTTACCCAGCTGCCGACCGGTGCGAGGCTCGATTTCCTCGGCATACAGATGCAGCGGGCTGGCATAGGCCAACAGTCGTTCGCACAGCCGCTTGGCTCGCGCCACCTCGCCGATCTCCACCAACGCCGACACCAGCCAGAACGAACAGATGGTGAACGTGCCCTCCTCGCCGGACAGCCCGTCGTCGGTCTCGTGCACGCGGTAGCGCAGCACCAGTCCTTCCTCGGTGAGCTCGTCGGCGATGGCCAGCACGGTGGCACGCACCCGCGGGTCGTCGGGCGGCAGGAACCGGGTCAGCACCACCAGCAACAGCGAGGCGTCCAGGGCGTCATCCCCGTAGCGCTGGGTGAACACGCCGCGGGAGTCCACACCGTGCTCCAGGATGTCGGCCTTGATCTCCTCGGCGATCGCACGCCACTGCTGGGCGTAGCTCTTCTCGCCCTGCCGCTCGGCCAACTTGGCCCCGCGGTCCAGCGCCACCCAGCACATCACCTTCGACGACGTGAAGTGCTGCGGCTCCCCGCGCACCTCCCAGATTCCCCGGTCGGGTCCCCGCCAGTGCTTGATCGCCTCTTCCACCTGCTTCTTCAGTACCGGCCACAGGTTTTCCGGGACCTGCTCGCGGGATTTGGCGTGCAGGTAGAACGAGTCCAGTACCGAGCCCCAGATGTCGTGCTGGACCTGGTCGTAGGCCCCGTTGCCGATGCGCACCGGACGGGCATGGTCGTAGCCGGACAAGTGGTTGAGTTCTTCTTCGACGAGGCTTCGCTCGCCACCGACGCCGTACATCACCTGAAGCGGATGGCGCTCGTCGCTGTTGGCCCCGGACACGTCGGCGATGAACGCGAAAAAGTCGTCGGCCTCACGGTCCAACCCGATCGTGTAGAGACCCCATAACGCGAACGTCGAGTCCCGGATCCACGAGTAGCGGTAGTCCCAGTTGCGTTCGCCCTGCGGCGTCTCCGGCAGCGAAGTGGTGCTCGCCGCCAGCAGCGCGCCGGTCGGGGAGTAGGTCAACCCCTTCAACGTGAGTGCGCTGCGCTGCAGGTACGCCCGCCACGGGTGATCGGGGAAGTTGCCGATGTTGATCCACTGCCGCCAGCACTCCGTGGTCTGCCACATCTTCTCGGCGGCCTCTTTGTAGGTCTGCGGCGCCGGGTGCTTGGTCCAGCTCAGCGCGACGAACACGTCGTCGCCCTCTTTCATCCGGGTGCGGGCGCGCGCCTCGCGGCCCTCCAGGCCGATGTTGAGGTTGGTGGTCAGCCGCAGCGTCGGGTGCGCGTCCGGTTGCTTGGTGGCGCGGGCGATGGCCTCGCCGTAGGCGTTGGCCGAGTACTCCCACGTCGCCCCGAGACGGTGGTAGTCGAAAGCCGGTTCGCAGCTCATCATCAGCTCGACGGTGCCGCTGACGCAGCGCACGGTGCGCAACAGGATGTGCTCGGCGTCCCAGTCCATCGGGGTGCGACGGTGTGTCCGGGAGCGGCGTTCGATGTCGTGCCAGGGGCCCATCACCAGCGCGTCGCGCACGATCAGCCAACCGGTGTGGGTCTGCCAGGTGGTCTCCATGATCAGGCTGCCGGGTAAATAGCGCCGCGCCGACGGCACCGAGACGCCGTACGGACCGAGCCGGAAATGCCCGGCGCTGCGGTCCAAGATCGCACCGAACACGCTCGGGGAATCCGGCCGTGGCACACACAGCCACTCCACGGATCCGGCCGGTGAGATCAGGCACGTGGTTTCCCAGTCCGACAGGAAGGCGTAATCGGCGATGGGCGGGAACGGGTTGCGCGACGGCGAACTGGACACATAGGGGCCGGTCGACTCGAGTTCGACTGCCACCGCGTCGAGAGTGGCCAGCTCAGTGGCGGGTTCGTCGAGCGGGACAAGCTGGTCGTTAGCTGAATCAGCGGCATCGGCATGCAGGACCATCCCGACATCATCGACTGTTCACCGGCCGCTCGTCCACTTCGCGACCGAGGTGTTACCCGGTGGGAGGCGCGTTGGTTTCAGGGGCCGTGCCGCATAGGGTGGGCCCGGTGAACGGGTTCCTGAGTTGGTGGGACGGCGTGGAGCTCTGGCTCTCCGGGCTGCCGTTCGTGCTGCAGGCGCTGGCGGTGATGCCAGTGGTGTTGGCCCTGGCGTATTTTCTGGCGGCATCGTTGGATGCACTGCTCGGCAGGGGAATCCAACTGATGCGCCGGGTTCGCCACTCCGATGAGGCGTCCGGATAACTTCGATGCCGCGTTCGCACGTCACCCTGATTCTGGTCGCTCTGGTGGTGCTGGTGCTTGTCGCGTGGCTGCTCACGCACTGAATCGGCTCTCGAATTGCCGCTTGCGCGAACTCTGTTAGGCTTCGCCACATGCACGCAGCAGCCGATGTTCTGAAGCGCGATATCTTCGCGCTCGGCTGCGTTGACTCCGTCGTGGCTTGCTCCGCGGCACGCGTGCACTGTTGTCGCTGACTCCTGCCCCGTGCGCGGCCTGGTGTGGAGTTTGTGAATCGCCCTGATTCTCATTGATCGCCTATCCGCAGTCACGGGACCGCAATCACAAGTCCCGCACCGGAAGGCCACCAACCGTATATGTCCATAGGGTTTAAGAGCGTGCCGCGCTGGCAACAGCTGGTGGCGACCGTGCTCCTCGTCGGAGTTGTGGCGGCGTGCCGCGGTGGTCCCAGCGACGTCGTGGGCGGCGCAGGACTCGGCAACGCGAAGTCCAGCATCACCCTGGTCGCCTATTCGGTCGCCGAACCCGGTTGGAGCAAGGTGATTCCGGCGTTCAACGCGTCCGAGGAAGGTAACGGCGTGCAGGTGATCAGTTCCTTCGGGGCCTCCGGTGACCAGTCACGCGGCGTCGGGGAGGGCAAGCCGGCGGACCTGGTGAATTTCTCGGTCGAGCCCGACATCACCCGGTTGATCAAGAGCGGCAAGGTCGCCAAAGACTGGAATACCGATGCCACCAAGGGCATTCCGTTCGGCTCGTTGGTCACCTTCGTGGTGCGCAAGGGCAATCCGAAGAACATCAAGGATTGGGACGACCTGTTGCGTCCCGGTGTCGAGGTCATCACCCCGAGTCCGCTGAGTTCGGGTTCGGCGAAGTGGAATCTGTTGGCGCCGTACGCAGTGAAAAGCGAAGGCGGCAGGAACAACCAAGCGGGCATCGACTTCATCAACCGACTGGTGAGGGAACACGTGAAATTGCGTCCAGGTTCGGGACGAGAAGCCACGGACGTTTTCGTCCAGGGCAGTGGTGACGTCCTGGTCAGTTATGAGAACGAGGCCATCGCCGCCGAGCGGGCCGGCAAGCCGGTCGAACACGTCACCCCGCCGCAGACGTTCAAGATCGAGAACCCGATCGCCGTGATCACAACCAGCACGCATCTGCCGGCAGCGGTCGCCTTCAAGAATTTCCAGTACACCGCGCAGGCACAGCAGCTGTGGGCGCAGGCCGGTTTCCGGCCGGTCGATCCATCCGTCGCCGCGGCGTTCCGCAATCAGTTCCCGCAGCCGGCGAAGTTGTGGACCATCGCCGACCTCGGCGGCTGGGCCACCGTGGACCCGAAACTGTTCGACAAGAGCGCCGGCAGCATCACCAAGATCTACACGCAGGCCACCGGATGACCGTGACCGTTACTCCTGACCCAGAGGCGATCCGTCCCGAGCTCGAGCAGCCCGGCACCGAAGCGCCGCAACCGGTGCAGCCTGGTGGCGGCCGGATTCGCACCACCTCACTGCGCGTCGGTGTAGCCACGCTGTGGCTGTCGGTGATCGTGCTGCTGCCGCTCGGGGCGATTGTGTGGCAGGCGGTTGGCGGTGGCTGGCAGGCATTCCGGATCGCGGTCACCTCGCACGCCGCGCTGGAATCGTTGCGGGTGACCCTGACGATCTCAATCGGGGTGACCTTGCTCAACACGGTGTTCGGCCTGCTCATCGCCTGGGTGTTGGTGCGGGACAACTTCTTCGGTAAGCGGCTCGTCGACGCTGTCATCGACTTGCCGTTCGCGTTACCGACGATCGTGGCCAGCTTGGTGATGCTTGCGCTCTACGGCAACCACAGCCCGGTGGGCCTGCAACTGCAGCACACCGAATGGGGCGTCGGGGTGGCGCTGGCGTTCGTCACGCTGCCCTTCGTGGTGCGCGCGGTTCAGCCGGTGTTGTTGGAGATCGACAGGGAGACCGAGGAGGCGGCAGCGTCGCTGGGCGCCAATGGCCCCAAGATCTTCACCTCCGTCGTGCTGCCGTCACTGCTGCCCGCGTTGTTGTCCGGTGCGGGCCTGGCCTTTTCCCGCGCCATCGGCGAGTTCGGATCGGTGGTGTTGATCGGCGGTGCGGTGCCCGGCAAGACCGAAGTGTCCTCGCAATGGATACGAACGCTGATCGAGAACGACGACCGCACCGGGGCGGCGGCGATATCGATTGTGTTGCTGTCGATTTCGTTCGTCGTGCTGTTGATCCTGCGGATCATCGGTGGCCGGGCAGCCAAGCGCGAGGAGATGTCCCGGTGAAGCCGTCACGCGCAATCCGCTACCTTCTTCGATACAGCGCGTTGGCATATGTCGCTGTGCTGCTGATCATCCCGGTGATCCTGATCCTTTGGCGCACGTTCGAGCCAGGGCTGGGTCAGTTCTACGACTGGATCAGCACCCCGGCCGCGGTGTCGGCGCTGAACCTGTCGCTGCTGGTGGTGGCCATCGTGGTGCCGCTGAATGTGGTGTTCGGGATTCCGACGGCATTAGTGTTGGCGCGCAACCGGTTCCGCGGTAAAGGCATCCTGCAGGCAATCATCGATCTGCCGTTCGCGGTCTCGCCCGTCATCGTTGGCGTGTCCCTGATCGTGCTCTGGGGCGCGAGCGGCGCACTGGGATTCGTCGAGCGTGATCTCGGCTTCAAGATCATCTTCGGCCTGCCGGGCATCGTGCTGGCCAGCATCTTCGTCACGCTGCCGTTCGTGGTGCGCGAGGTCGAGCCGGTGCTGCACGAGTTGGGCACCGATCAGGAACAGGCCGCGGCGACCCTCGGTTCTGGCTGGTGGCAGACATTTTGGCGGATCACCCTGCCCTCCATCCGGTGGGGTCTGACGTACGGCATCGTGTTGACCGTCGCGCGCACGCTCGGCGAGTACGGCGCGGTCATCATGGTGTCGTCCAACCTGCCGGGGCAGTCGCAGACGCTGACGTTATTGGTGTCGGACCGCTACAACCGGGGCGCGGAATACGGCGCGTACGCGCTGTCGACCCTGCTGATGGCGGTTGCCGTGCTCGTTCTGATCGTTCAAGTGGTGCTGGACGCACGTCGGGCACGTGCGAGCAAGTAGGCCGGACAAGGAGATTCGAGGATGACCGACACTGGGACCAACCAGGGCAACGCGATTGTGGTGCGGGATGCCTACAAGCACTACGGCGATTTCGTGGCGCTGGATCACGTGGACTTCGTGGTGCCCAACGGTTCGTTGACGGCGTTGCTGGGGCCGAGTGGCTCGGGCAAGTCGACGCTGCTGCGTACGATCGCGGGTCTGGACCAACCCGACTCCGGGACCGTCATCATCGAGGGTCGCGACGTCACGCGGGTGCCGCCGCAGCGCCGCGACATCGGATTCGTGTTCCAGCACTATGCCGCGTTCAAGCACCTGACCGTGCGCAACAACGTCGCCTACGGTTTGAAGATCCGTAAGCGGCCGAAGGCCGAAATCAAGGAGAAGGTCGACCACCTGCTGGAGGTGGTGGGCCTGAGCGGTTTCCAAAACCGCTATCCGAACCAGCTTTCCGGCGGTCAGCGCCAGCGCATGGCCCTGGCCCGCGCACTGGCGGTCGACCCGCAGGTGCTGCTGCTCGACGAGCCGTTCGGCGCGCTGGACGCCAAGGTGCGCGAGGATCTGCGGTCCTGGTTGCGGCGTCTGCACGACGAGGTCCACGTCACCACGGTGCTGGTCACCCACGACCAGGCCGAAGCGCTGGATGTGGCCGACCGGATCGCCGTGTTGAACAAGGGCCGCATCGAACAGGTCGGTTCGCCGACCGAGGTCTACGACACCCCAGCGAACTCGTTCGTGATGTCCTTCCTGGGCGCGGTGTCCGCGCTCAACGGTGCTCTGGTCCGCCCGCATGACATCCGGGTGGGCCGCAATCCCGAGATGGCGATTGCCGGCGGCGACGGTACAGCGGAATCGATCGGTGTGGTGAAGGCGTCGGTCGATCGGGTGGTGACGTTGGGATTCGAGGTCCGGGTCGAGCTGACCAGCGCGGTCAGCGGGGGTCCGTTCACCGCGCAGATCACCCGTGGCGACGCTGAGGCGCTGGCGCTCAAGGAAGGTGACACCGTCTACGTCCGCGCCACCCGGGTACCGCCGATCGCCGACGCCGTGTCCGACGACGAGGACGACAAGGAACTTACCTCGGCCTAGCGGTCCCGGTACGCCACCTGCGGATCGAACGGACTGTGGACAACTGCGACAGGCGCTGCGTCGTCACATGATTCGCATAAGCAGCCCAACTGCCACCACGACGAACACGACGACGAAGACGGCCAGTCCGATCAGGCTGGCCACGGCAACCGGGGTCAGCCTGCGCCCTGGGCGCTCCTGCTGCTCGGACAGACCGGATGTCTGCGCGGAGTCCGGCGGAGTGGATCCGGGCGGGACGCCCCCTCCGGGTTCGAGACCGGGTACTTGAGCGGGGTCCGGGTCCGGTGGTGTCGCGGTCATGGTCGCGAGTACCCCGTCGTGCTCAGGTCACACGGTTACGCGGCAATACGCTGCGCCACGACCTGATCGAAGCGATCCAGCACCGTGGCAGCAACCAGTCGATGCGCACCCAGCGGCGCCGCCATCTCGACGCCGGCATTGATTGCGAACCGCTCGACCCGATCCGGGATGCGTCCCGGCGCAAGGAACCAGGGCGCGATGATTACTCGTCGGGCACCCCGGTCGCGCAACCGCTCGAGCGCTGCATCCATCGGCGCCTCCGGGCGGGTGGCGAACGCGGTTGTCACTGCAGCCCAACGAGTTCCGATCGCCAGTCGAGGCGCGACCTCGCCGGTGCGAGCGTTGGCCACCGGGTTCGACGAGCCGATCGCCACCACCAGCACACCGGTGGTGTCGTCGAACCGGGACACCCGTCGCTGACCAATCCGATGACGCAGCACCGAGACCAGCCGCTCGTCTTCACCGAGCACTGCTGCCTGGCGCACCCTGTCCCCGACACCGGATGCGGCGATCTGGGCCGGGATATCCACCCGGGCGTGGTAGGCGTCGGCCAACAAGAACGGAGTGACCACCGCCTGGCCCGGACACTCGCGCAGGACGTCGGCCAGCCCCGGCGAATTGTGCTCGCAGAACGCAACCCGCACATCGAGGCCGGGACGAAGCAGCGTCACCCGGCGGGCGACCGCGCGCGCATTCGCCGCCGACCGCGGGTCCGCACTGCCGTGCGCCGCGAGAACCAGAGACGTCACGACGCGTGCAACCCGCATTCGGTCTTGGCCTGCCCCTGCCAACGTCCGCTGCGGGGATCCGCGCCCTCCAGCGGCTTGGCCGTGCACGGAGCGCAACCGATCGACGGATAACCCTCGTAGACAAGGGGATTGACCAACACGTCGTGCTCGTCGATGTACTCCTGCATATCCTGATCCGACCATGCCGCCAGCGGGTTGATCTTCACCAGCTTGAAAGCCTCGTCGAAGCTGATCAGCGGGGCGTTGGCGCGGGTGGGCGCCTCGACCCGCCGGATGCCGGTGACCCATGCGGAGTAACCGCGCAACGACTTGCCCAGCGGCGCCACCTTGCGCTGCCGGCAGCACTCGCCAGGATCGCGGGCGAACAAGTCCTTGCCGTACAGCCGGTCCTGCTCGGCCACCGAGTGCTCAGCGGTGACGTTGAGAACGCGGATGTCGTAGACGGACTCGACCGCGTCGCGGGTGCCGATCGTCTCCACGAAGTGGTAACCGGTGTCCAGGAACAGCACCGGCACGCCCGGCCGGATCTTGGCCGCCAGGTCAACCAGCACCGCGTCCTGCATGTTCGAAGCCACCACGTAGTTGCACGTCGCCCAGCCACGTGGGCCGTTGACGCCGCCGAAGTTCTCATCGGTCCACCGCAGCAGCTCGCTGGCGCTGGCGCCTTCGAGTTCGACCGCGCCGCGTGCCGCCACCTCCCGCAGCTCGCCTTCGGTCAGCTTGGTGGCTTCGCTCATCGCAGGTCGTCCTCCTCGGCCCGAATGGCCCACTGGGCAAAGCGTTCACCGTCGTTGCGGTGCTTGAGGAAGTTGCGCGTCACCCGGTCGATGTAGTCGCCCAGCTCGTCGCTGGTGACCTTGTGCTGACGCAGTTTCCGGCCGAATCCGCTGTCCAGACCGAGGCTGCCACCCAGATGCACCTGGAAGCCCTCGACCGGGTTACCGTCGCCGTCGTCGACCATCTGGCCCTTGAAGCCGATGTCTGCGACCTGAATCCGCGCGCACGAGTTGGGGCAACCGTTGATGTTGACGGTGATCGGCACGTCCAGCTCAGCGTTGATGCCTTCCAGGCGAGCTTCCAGCTCCGGCGCCAAAGTCTGTGCCCTGACCCGGGTTTCGGCGAACGACAGCTTGCAGTACTCGATCCCGGTGCACGCCATCAGGTTTCGGCGCCAATGCGACGGACGCGTGTGCAGATCGAGCTCTTCCAATCCGGCGATCGTCTCGTCGACCTTGTCGTCGGGGATATCCAGAATCACCAGCTTCTGGTAGGGGGTGAACCGAATCCGGTTCGAACCGGCCCGCTCGGCCAAATCTGCCACCGCCGAAAGGATGGTGCCCGACACCCGCCCGGCGATCGGAGAGGCGCCGATGGCGTTCAGCCCGTTCTTGAGTCGCTGCACGCCGACGTGGTCGATCGGATGCGCGACCGGTTGCGGCGCAGGTCCGTCGAGCAACGGACGCTTGAGGTACTCGGTCTCGAGGACTTCGCGGAATTTTTCTACGCCCCAGTCCTTGACCAGGAACTTCAGCCGCGCCTTGGCGCGCAGTCGCCGGTAGCCGTAGTCGCGGAACAACGACGTCACCGCCTCCCAGACCTCGGGCACCTCTGCCAGCGGGACCCACACGCCGAGACGTTGGGCCAACATCGGGTTGGTGGACAGTCCGCCACCGACCCACAGGTCCAGCCCGGGTCCGTGCTCGGGATGGTTGACGCCGATGAACGAGATGTCGTTGACCTCGTGCACCACATCCTGCAGGCCAGAGATTGCGGTCTTGTACTTGCGGGGCAGGTCGGCGTATTCGGGCTTGCCGATGTAGCGCTTGACGATCTCCTCGACGGCCCAGGTGGGGTCCAGTACCTCGTCGAGCGACTCACCGGCCAGCGGCGAGCCCAGCACCACACGCGGGCAGTCGCCGCACGCCTCCGTCGTCCGCAACCCGACCTCGTCCAGTCGCCGCCAGATTTCCGGGACGTTCTCCACCTCGATCCAGTGGTACTGGATGTTCTGCCGGTCGGAGATGTCGGCGGTGTCACGGGCGAATTCGGTCGAAATCTGGCCCAGCGTGCGCAGCGCGGTCGTCGACAGCGCGCCGCCGTCGCACCGCACCCGCATCATGAAGTAGCGGGCCTCCAGCAGATCGGCGTTGTCGTCGCCGGTGAACGATCCGTCGTAGCCCTGCTCACGCTGGGTGTAGAGGCCCCACCAGCGGAACCGGCCGCGCAGGTCGCTCTTGTCGATGCTGTCGAAGCCGCCCCGGGCGTAGATCGTCTCGATGCGCTCCCGCACATCCAGCGGGGCGCCGGCGTGCTTCATCTCTTCGTTGGGATTGAGCGGCTCGCGATTACCCAGCGCCCACTGGCCCTCGTTGCGAGGTGCCTTGGCGGGACGTGCTGCGGTCATGCGGGGAATCTCCTTCGCGAACATGCCGACTTCGAACACGCGCAGCTCACCGTTGATTCCGGCGGCGCAGATCCGGCAGCCAGCAGGTGGTACGGGTGGGCTGGGTCTACGACATCAAGGCAGACAGCAACAGCTGCAAACGCGCTTGAGGTCGATATGCCGCCGCGCCACCAGCACTACACGCTGAAGCGAATTGGCGGCGGACACGGGTGCCATTCTGCCATGAATCGTCGGCCACCATGTCACCAGGTCAAATTTGATTTCACGGTGATTAAAAGTGCGTCCAAATCTGGGTGATCGGGTGAACAAAACCGGGAATGCGCTGGGAAAACTCCTCGAGCACGGCCGTCGTGTCAAGATTTGGCATGCCTTCTCGCACGGCGCCGGTGGATCTGCCGGTCATGCAGCCGATTCCAGGTCGGCCGTTCGGCCTCTACGTGCACGTGCCGTTCTGCATAACGCGTTGCGGCTATTGCGACTTCAACACCTACACCCCGGCCGAGTTGGGCGGTGTCAACCCCGACGCCTGGCTGACCGCGCTGGGAACCGAACTCGAGCTGGCGGCCGCGCGGTTGGCCGACCCCACGGTCAGCACCGTGTTCGTCGGCGGCGGGACGCCCTCGCTGTTGGGCGGTGCGCGGCTGACGACCCTGCTGGACCGGGTGCGTGAGCACTTCACGCTGGCACCCGACGCCGAGATCACCACCGAGGCCAACCCGGAGTCGACCTGGCCGGAATTCTTCGAAGAGGTACGGGCGGCCGGCTACACCCGGGTGTCGCTGGGCATGCAGTCGGTGGTCCCGCAGGTGCTGGGCGTGCTTGACCGGGTGCACACGCCCAATCGGTCGGCGGCGGCTGCCCGTGAGGCGCTGGAGCTGGGCTTTGAGCACGTCAGTCTGGACCTGATCTACGGCACCCCGGGGGAGACCGACGACGACCTGCTGCGTTCGGTGGACACCGCGATCGAGACCGGCGTCGACCATGTGTCCGCGTACGCGCTGGTGGTCGAGGAGGGCACCGCGATGGCACGCCGGGTCCGCAACGGCGAGCTGGCCGCGCCGGACAACGACGTGCTGGCGCACCGCTACGAACTCGTCGACGAACGCCTTTCGGCGGCCGGGCTGCGCTGGTACGAGGTGTCCAACTGGTCGCGGCCCGACGGCGAATGCCGGCACAATCTGGGCTACTGGAACGGCGGCCAGTGGTGGGGTGCGGGACCCGGCGCGCACGGGTTCGTGGGCGCGACCCGGTGGTGGAACGTCAAGCACCCCAACGCTTATGCGGAGCGACTTGCCGATCGGGCGTTGCCGGTCGCGGGTTTCGAGGAGCTGAGCGCTGACGCGCTGCACACCGAAGAGGTGATGCTGCAGATCCGGTTGCGGCAGGGCCTGCCGCTGGCCATCCTGGATGCCGCCGAACGCGAGCGCGCCGAGACGGCGGTGGCCGACGGGTTGTTGATTCCCGACGGCGATCGGCTCGTTCTGTCCGACCGCGGGCGGCTGCTGGCCGACGGCGTCGTTCGAACCTTGTTGGGCTGAAACCGAACGGTGGCCGGTTGGGCCGCTCGCTGACCCCTGCGCATGCCGGGACCGGCGTGGCCCGCTGGGATCCCCGCAAATCGGGCGCGAGAAATAAGGGCGACGCGCCCTCAGTGCATAGGTTAGGCTACATTTACTTCTGTGATGGAGGCCAGCGTCGACACGAGTTCTGCCAGCACCACGTCACTGGCCATCCCCATGCCTGCCGACATCGACCCCGCCGACCTCGCGGCCGAGTTGGCCACCGAACTCACCGAGCCGGTCGGCGAGGAGTACCTCGTCTACGAGCATGACGGGCAGTGGGTGCTGGCAGCGGGTGTCCAAGCGATGGTGGAGCTGGACAGCGACGAGATAAGGGTCATCCGCGACGGTGTGACGCAGCGGCAGCAATGGACCGGCCGACCGGGTCCGGTATTAGGCGAAACCGTCGAC
Organism: Mycobacterium sp. NGS67; assembly: GCF_059812185.1. Classification (NCBI taxonomy): domain Bacteria; kingdom Bacillati; phylum Actinomycetota; class Actinomycetes; order Mycobacteriales; family Mycobacteriaceae; genus Mycobacterium; species Mycobacterium sp. NGS67. The sequence goes on along the minus strand of NZ_JCALCF010000014.1, from coordinate 53,052 downwards.
CGGCTGCTGCTGGAGACCGACCAGCTGTTCGGTTGGGTGACGTTCGAATTCGGTGTCTACCGCTTCGGGCTCCAGCAGCGGCTGGCCCCGCACACGCCGCTGGCCCGGGTCTTCTGGCCCCGCACTCGTATCGTCCTGACGCGGAGCGAGATTCGACTGTACGGCGCCGGGGCTCAGGAGCATGCGGTGGTGCACCGTTTGCTTCGCGAGGGTTTACGCGACGTGCCGCCGGCGCGGGCGGTGGATCTGTCCGTGGACCCCTCCGACTACCGCGAGCGGGTGGCCAAGGCCGTCGGCGAGATCACCGCGGGCAGCTACGACAAAGTGATCCTGTCCCGTTGCCTCGAGGTGCCATTCGCGCTCGACTTTCCCGAGACTTATCGACTCGGACGTCGCCACAACACGCCAGTGCGGTCGTTCCTGTTGCGGCTCGGCGGTGCTCGTGCGCTGGGCTACAGCCCCGAACTCGTGACGGCCGTGCAACCAGACGGGGTGGTGGTCACCGAACCGTTGGCCGGCACCCGCGCGCTGGGCCGTGGTCCCGTGAACGACCGCCAGGCTCGTGACGACCTGGAGTCGAACTCCAAAGAGATTGTCGAGCATGCAATTTCGGTCCGGACCTCACTGCAGGAGGTGAGCGAGATCGCCGCACCGGGAACAGCGGCCGTCGTCGACTTCATGGCGGTGCGCGAGCGGGGCAGTGTGCAGCACCTCGGATCGACCGTGACCGGGCGACTGGACCCGGCCAGTGACCGGATGGATGCGCTGGAAGCGCTCTTCCCGGCGGTCACCGCATCGGGAATCCCCAAAGCGGGCGGTGTGGAAGCCATCCTGCGTCTCGACGAAGGTCCGCGTGGACTGTATTCCGGTGCCGTGGTGATGTTCTCGGCCGATGGCGGGCTCGACGCGGCGCTGACGCTGCGGGCGGCCTACGAGCGCGACGGCCGCACCTGGCTGCGGGCCGGCGCGGGCATCATCGAGGCGTCCGACCCCGAACGGGAGTTCGAGGAGACCTGCGAGAAGCTGTCCACCCTGACCCCGTATCTGGTGGAGCGGCGCTGACGCCTCCCTGTCCTGGCTGACGCGTAGTCCTGGTTGCCCAGACCCGGTGACCACCGTTTGTCCAGCGCGGGACTTTGGTCCCTAGTCGACCCAGGTGTCGACCCGCAAGGCTTATTCAGCAGTGGCAGTTGATGTCGCTGCTCTTGAATAACAAAGAAAGCGGGGTCGCTGCGCATGGGTGCACCCGAGCCGCTGCTGACGCGACAGCGTCACGTTTGTCCCCCGGGGTGGGTGTGGTCGCCGGAGATCTCCGGTCCGCCGGGTGCGCTGATCGTGAATCCCCGTGCGGCGCCGGTTCTTTCCGGGGACGCCGCGGTACGCCGCGCGTGCGGGCACGGCTTGCGGCACCTGTTCTGCACCGACGCCGCCACTGGATAGGCCGGTTGGCCGATAGCACCTCGCCACTTCGACCGATAACTGGGAGACAACTGTGTCCAAGGAAATGACCAACCTACAGCTACTCGAAGAACTGCAGCCGACGGTGGAGCAACTGCTCAATCGCCACCTGTCGAGGTTCAAGGAGTGGAGCCCGCACGACTACATTCCGTGGTCGGACGGCAAGAACTTCTACACCTTGGACGGCCAGGACTGGGAGCCGGAGCAGAGCCGGCTGTCCGACGTCGCCCAAGTGGCGATGGTGCAGAACCTGCTGACAGAGGACAACTTACCGTCCTACCACCGCGAGATTGCGATGAACTTCAGCATGGACGGCCCGTGGGGACAGTGGGTCAACAGGTGGACCGCCGAGGAGAACCGGCACAGCACCGCACTGCGTGATTACCTGGTGGTGACTCGCGCCGTCGATCCGGTCGAGCTCGAGAAGCTACGCATGGAGCAAATGACCCGAGGCTTCAGCCCAGGCCAGAACCAGCAGGGCGACATGTTTGCCGAGAGCGTGTTCGACTCGGTCATGTATGTGTCGTTCCAGGAGTTGGCCACTCGCGTTTCGCATCGCAACACCGGCAAGGCCTGCAACGAGAGCATCGCCGACCAACTGCTTGCCAGGGTTTCGGCCGACGAGAACCTGCACATGATCTTCTACCGCGACGTGAGCGCGGCGGGGCTGGACATCGCGCCGAATCAGGCGATGAAATCGGTGCATCGGATCCTGCGCAACTTCAAGATGCCGGGCTTCACGGTGCCGGAGTTTCGGCGCAAGGCGGTGATTATCGCCGTCGGCGGCGTCTACGACCCCCGCATCCATCTCGACGAGGTCGTCATGCCGGTGCTGCGCAAGTGGCGGATCTTCGAACGCGAGGACTTCACCGGCGAGGCGGCGTGGATGCGCGACGACCTCGCTCTGCTGATCAAAGAACTGCAGGAAGCGTCGGAGAGATTCGAGGAGTCCAAGCAGCGCTATCTGGAGCGGGAAGCACGCAAAGCCGAGCGGATCACCGCCAGCCGAGTGCTTAGAACCCAAGGGACACTGACACTTAGCGGGCGCTGACGATCGTCACTGGGGCAGCGCGGATCCGGCCGCATTCTCCAGGTATTCCGACAGCAACCGGCCAGCCAGTGTTTCGATGGTCGACTCGATCGACGAGGCCAGGGTGGCGGTGACGGTCGCGACAGCCTGGGTGCGAAACCGCACCAGCATGGTGATCAACTCGGCGATCTCGGCGTCCGCGGGCAGCGCCTCGCCCGGCTTGATCCGGTTGCCGACGTGTTCGAACCCGGCCTGCACCAGCAGGTCACTGATCTCATCGATCTTGGGCAGGATCTGCTCGTGCAGGTCGATGAGTTTGTCCGCGCTCACTCCGTAGCCGCGTACCTCGTTGAACGCCTCGATGAGTTTGGGTCGCAGCAGCGTGGCTTGGTCCCCCTCCACGCGAATGACGTGCAAGCCCACCATGCGGTCGAAAGCGCTTGCGTCACCGACAAGTTGACGGGCCTCGTCCAGCGGCATCGTCTGCGGTTTCTCGGTGGTCCAGGTACCCATCATCGCCGTTTCCAGCCCGAGCACGTCGCCGAGGTTCTTGCCCTCCTCCCACGCGGACAGCATTTCCCGCACGTGGGCCAGGGTGTACCCGCGGTCGAGCATCGAGGTTATGAGCCGCAGCCGGGTCAGGTGCGTGTCGTTGAACAGCGCGATCCGGCCCACCCGCATCGGCGGCGGCAGCAGGCCACGGTCGCGGTACACCCGGATGTTGCGCGTCGTGGTGCCGGCCAACCGCGCGAGTTCCTCGATCCGGTACTCACCCGAGGAGTCGTCGTGAGGGTGGTGCACCGCGGCGTCGAAGAGTTGGGTCACCGCCGCCTCGACGAACTCGCGGGACTGACGCCGAACACGGTTGGGCGCGCGTCGCACGTTGTGCAACACGCTGGCGATCGTGCCGGGTTCGGGCCGTCCCGGACGTTCGGCGCCCAAAGCGCTACGCCCTAGGCCGGTGCGCTGACGCGGTTCCGAACGTCGCAGGCAACCGCGTCATAGTGCTCGTATCTGAAGTCACGCATCTGACGAAGATACTGCGTTGCGGTTCCCGGGTACATGGAGGCGTTGAAGCCGTCCCTGGTCAGATACCAACTGCGGCAACCCGACATCCAGGTGGTCCTGGTCAGCCGGCGTTGCAGCTGCTCGTTGTGTTGCCGTTGCACGTCCTCGCGCACGTCCAGATAGCGCAGGTCGTCGTTGAGGATGGTGGTGATGCCGCGCACCACGTAGTCGAGCTGGCCTTCGATGTAGACCAGCAGCGAATTGTGTCCGGGGCCGGAGTTGGGGCCGGTCATGAAGAACAGATTCGGATAGCCGTGCGCGTTGATGCTCTTGTAGGCCTGGCCGCCGCCGGCCCAATCGTCGGCCAGCGATCGGCCGCCGAGGCCGGTCACCTGGAACGGCGGCCCGGTCAGGTGAACGTCGTACCCGGTGGCGAAGACGATGCAATCCAGATGGTGTTCGATGCCGTCGCTGGTGCGGATACCGACCGGGCTCAACGTCGCGATCGGCCAGTCGATGAGTTTGCAGTTGTCGCGTTGCAGCGCGGGATAGTAGTCGCTGGAGACCAGCATCCGCTTGCAACCCGGCGCGAAGTCCGGGGTCAGCTGCCGGCGCAGCCACGGATCCTTGACCGTGGCACGGATATGGGCCTGGCCGAGCCGGGCCACCAGCGAGGTCAGCGGCGTGTTCCACACCATCGCGGTGGCGGTGGCCTCGTGCCCCCAGAACAACACCTGACGCGCGAGTTGTTGAGTGGCAGGGACTTTCGCGAACAGTGCCTGCACCGCCGGTGGGGTCGCGACGTCGAGCCGGGGCAGCACCCAGCCCGGGGTGCGCTGGAACACCTTGACGAACCCGGCCTGCTTGACCAGTTCGGGAATGATCTGAATCGCGCTGGCCCCGGTGCCGATGACGGCCACCCGCTTGCCGGCGAAGTCGTAGTCCGAATCCCAGCGGGCGCTGTGGATCTTGTGCCCTTCGAAGCTGTCCAGGCCGCGGATGTCCGGAAGGCTGGCGTCGGACAACGGACCGGACGCCAGCACCACGGTGCGGGCGCGAAAGCGCTTGCGGTTCTTGGTTTTCGCGGTCCATACGCCGGCGTCCTCGTCGAACGTCAGGCCGCTGACCTCGTGGCCGAACCGGACGTGCCTGCGGATGTCGAACCGGGTGGCCATCTCCTCGATGTGCCGGTAGATCTCCGGGGCGGGGGAGTATGTCCGCGACCATTTCGGGTTCTTGACGAACGAATACGAGTACAGCAGCGACGGCACGTCGCAGCTGGCCCCCGGATACTTGGTGTCGCGCCAGGTGCCGCCCACCCGGTCTGAGCGTTCCAGGATGACGACATCGTCGACACCGGCTTCGGCCAGTCGGATTGCCGCGCCGAGACCGCTGAACCCGGCCCCGATAATGAGGGTCTGATAGACGTGGTCTGCCATGGTCAGGCCGCCGGCTCGTGGGTGAGTTCCCTGGACCAGCTGGGCATCGGCCGCAGCAGCGGTTTGGGGTAGAAGTCCGACAGCCACACCATGGAATTGGCCAACAGTTGGTAGGGATGGCGCGGGTTGACCACCCAACCGGCGTGGCGCTTGAGCAACTTGTAGGTAGGCACCCGATGGGTGTGTTCGCCGCGCTCGCCGAGTTGTTTGAAACGCTTGACCGCGTTGAAAAGCCGCTCCGGCTCCATCCCCATCCCGGCCATCTCGTTGCGCACCCGGTTGAGCAGCGGCACGTACATCAGGACGCCGAGGATCAGGCCGGGCGACGCGAAGCGACCGACGGCTTCGATGACCAGGCGGCGCGTGGCGGCATGTCCGATCATGTCCAGCACCGCGAAATCGACTGCGATGTGGCGTGATTCGTCATTGTTGATCTTCTCGAACACCTGGTGGCAGACGGGGTCCTCCACCGTGTCCAGCAGGAACTTGAGCAGCGCGCCGTCCAGTGCGACCTCGAGCATCGGGATCACGGTGCCCAGCACCGACAGCGGCATGTCGTCGGAGTAGGTGTCCAACCACTCGATCGCCAGCCGGATGTTGACGTTGGGGGTGGGAACTTCGCCGTCTTCGAGCATGCCCCAGCGCTTCATCAGCGCCAGTTCGGCGTTGGCATGACGCTGCTCCTCGGCGTGGAAATAGCGGTAGATCTCGGCGATCGTCGGGTCGGGTGCCTTCTTGGCCAGCGCCGCGAAGCCACGGGCGCCGATGTTCTCGATCCAGCACAGGTCGGCCATGAACGACTTGAGCTTCGGGCGGAACTCCGGCCGGATGGTCTCGGCGCCCGGTGCGTCCCAGTCGATGTCGGCAAGCGCCCACTGCCGATCCTTGATCTTGGCGAGCATGTTTTCCATATTGACGGCCATCAGAGCCTCCCTTTCATATGGACGGGTGATTCAGATACTGGCAACCCGTGAGATCAGACCAACCGCGCGCGTATATGCGCCCGGCGCCAAACGTTTGATGTTCCAACCGATCTTGGCCTCCAGCTGCGGCATGCAGTAGAGGTCGCCGCGGTCGTGGGCGTCCAGACAGATCCGCGCCACCTTCTCCGCGGTGTATCCGGTCCAGCTCATCAGCTTGGCGGCGAACTCGCTGGTCTCGTCGTTGATGCGTCCGGAACCGACGATGTTGGTCTTGACGAATGTCGGGCACAGCACGGTGACTTTGACTGCGGTGCCGGACAATTCGGCCGCCAGTGTTTCCGACAGGGATAGTACGCCGGCCTTGCTGACGTTGTAGGCGGCCATGCCGGGAGCGGCGCCGAACGCCGCCGCCGACGCGACGTTGATGATGCCGCGAGGCGCTCGGGACGGATCTGCCTCGCGCAGGATCGGGGTGAACACCTGGCAGCCGTGTATCGGCCCCCACAGGTTGATACCGAGTACCCATGTCCAATCTTCCAGCGGCACTTCGCCGATGAGCGTGCCACCCGCACCGACGCCGGCGTTGTTGATCACCAGGGTGGGTGGTGCCCCGAACCAGGCTTGAGCCTCCTGCGCCAGGGCGGCTACCTCGTCGTAGTTCGACACGTCGCAGCGCACCGCCACCGCCTTGGCGCCCAGCTCGGTGAGCGCGTCCACCGTGCGTTGGGCGGCCGCTTCGTCGATGTCGCTGCATACCACCGCGCCGCCACGGCGGGCGAGTTCGACCGCGAAGGCGGCGCCGATGCCGCTGCCGGCGCCGGTCACCACCGCCAGAGCGTCGTGGCTGGCGGACTTCTTGTTCAGCAATTTGTCCAACGGACCGAACATCAAACCGCCTCCGTCGCAGTGATCGTGCGCAGTGAGTCCGCGATGAACCGGCTGACGTGGGCCATCGCTTTGGGAGCTTCGGGGGACATGCGGGGCAGCGCCTGGAAGACGTGCATCTGGTCGGGCCAGATCTGCAGTTCGCAGCTGCCACCGGCGGCCCGGATGTCGGCGGCCAGCTGCCGCGCATCGCCTTCTAACATCTCGGCGCCGCCCGCCTGGATCAGAGTCGGGGGCAGCGACGGTCCGTTGACGACGTCGAGCCGCAAGCGCTCGTGGCCGGGATCTACCCCGGTGTGATACAGCGCCACCAGCTTTGCCGCGGCGGCCGCCCGGATGGCCGGATCCGGGCGCTGCAGTTCACGCGCGAGACACAGCTCGAAGGTGAGGTCGATCAGCGGGGAGAACAACACCATGGCGGCGGGCGGGTCAGCAGCAACTCCAGTCTGCAGCAGTAGGTCCACCGAAAGGTGCCCGCCCGCCGAATCCCCGGCGACCACAATGCGTTCCGGGTCGAAACGCTCTTGCAGATAGTCCCAGCCGGTCCGGACGTCGTCGGCGGCGGTGGGGAAGCGGTGGCGCGGTGCCAGCCGGTAGTCGACGCAGAACACCGGCAGCCCGGTCAGTGACGAAAGCCAAGACGTCAGCCTGCGGTGGGTCCGGGGTGAACACATCGCGTAGCCGCTGCCGTGTACGTAGTAGATCGCATCGGTGCAGACGCGCGCAGTGTTGGCGCCGTATACCCATTCACCCTTGAGCCTGCGCCCATCGGGCAGCACGGTATCCACGTATTCGACGTGGGTGCCGGCCAGCGATGGACCGAGGGCGTTCATCAGCCCGGCGATGATCTGCCGCGACGCCCAGATGCCCCAGGCGCGTTCGGGTGGCAGCAGCGCAGTGACAGGCCGCAGCATCAGGGTGCTGAAAGCGATGGCACTGCGCGAGCGCAGTGAGCCGCGCGCCGGAACGTCGTCGTCCATGCAACGGAGTCAACAACAAATGGTGACATTCGTCAATGGCAGGTTTTGTCGAGCCGTTCAGCCCGGCTGTGCCCCGCCGAGGGAAGCGATGATCGCCTTCTTGTCGATCTTGCCGATCGGGGTGGTGGGCAGTGACGGCAACGCGACCAACTGGTCGAGTCGGACATGGGCCGCCACGCCGCGCTGGTCCAGATAGCCGTTCAACTCCGCGATGGTTGCCGGTGCGCCAGCGAAAACCACTGCGGCGCAGATCTTTTCACCGACGCTGGGGTCTGGTAGCGGCACCGCCGCGACCGACCAGATCGACGGGTGGTGCAACAGGTGCTCCTCGAGATCCTGAGCGGAAATGGTCTCGCCGGCCCGGCAGATGACGTCCTTCACGCGCCCGGTGACCACCAGGTTGCCGTCGTCGCGCAATCGGACCAAATCGCCGCTGCGGTAGAAGCCGTCGGGATCAAAGCAGCGCTCGTTGTCCCGCGCGGCACGGAAGTAACCGTTCAGCGTGTAGGGCCCGCGCGCCAGCAGCTCGCCCTCCCGGCCCGGCGCCACGGGCGCCCCGTCTGCATCGACGATGCGCAGTTCGTCGCCCGGACTCAGTGGCCGCCCCTGGGTGTGCTCGAGCACCTCCGGCGGATCGTCCAACCGGGTGAAGTTCAGCAACCCCTCGGCCATCCCGAACACCTGCTGCAGACCCGGTGTCAGCGCCGCACGCACCTGCGCGGCGTCCTCGGCTTCGAGCTTGGAGCCACCGACTTGCAACAGCCGCAACGATTTCGGGGTCACCGGCTCCCAATCACAGGCCTGCGCCCACAATTTGGCCAATGCCGGCACCAGGGCGGTGACGGTGACATGGTGCCGCTCGATCGTGTCGAACGCCGCTTCGGGACTGGCGTCGGCGCCGAAAACCGTTGTGGCGCCGACACTCACGGCACCCAGAAGGCCGGGACAGGCCAACGGGAAGTTGTGTGCCGCCGGGAGTATCGCGAGATAGACGTCGTCGTCGGACAGGTGGCAGAGTTCGGCGCTCGCGGTCGCGTTGTAGACGTAATCGTTGTGAGTGCGGGGGATCAGTTTCGGCGTGCCGGTGGTGCCGCCGGAGACCAGCAGCAACGCCGGCGCCGCGGTATCGACCGTGATCTCCGGTACGGGGCCGTCGGGCAGCTCCGTCCAGGACAGGAACGGGCCGGGATCGCCGTCCACGACGACGTGACGGAGCCCGGCGTGCGCCGCGACGAGTTGTTCGGCCATCGGGCGGTAGTCGAAGCCCCCCGCCGTCGCGGCGACGATCAGTCCGACCGCTCCGCTGACTTCGGCGAAGTGGCCCAGTTCGGCCAACCGGTGCCCCGGCAGGCACATCACCGGGACGGCGCCGGCGCGCAACAGGCCGAAGAACGCCACCGCGAACCGGCACGAGTTGGGCAACGCGAGCAGCATCCGGTCGCCGGGCCCGATCCCGAGCGCGGCCAGTCCCGCGGCGGCGCGGTCGGCAAATCGATCCAGCTCAGCGTAGGTATGGCGACCGTTCGCGTCGACGACGGCGACGTGGTCGGGCCACGTCGTCGCGGACTGCCGAAGCAGCCCGTCCACCGTACGGTCCGTCCAGTAGCCGGCGCCCCGATACGCACTGGCCCGGTCTCCGGGAAAAGGGGTGAATCCGTCCACGGTGGTTGTTTCGGACGGGTGTGACGAACGGACAGGCACTCGGCAGCTCCCTCGGGGTGAGCGTGTCAGTCCTTCGAATATAGGGTAGCGTACACAAAAGTTAGGACAGCCTGAGCTAAGACGGGGGTGGGTCGTGGGCGGCGCGTCTTTCGCCGGTAAACCGGCGGACCGGCATCAGCCCCCGACTCCGTGGTGCGGCGACGGTGCCCGATGAGCGCAACGCTGGCGATCGTCGGAGCTGGCGCCAAGGCGGTAGCGGTGGCGGCCAAAGCCGCGGTGCTGCGCGAAATGGGCGTAGACACACCGGAAGTCGTCGCCGTCGAACGCACTGAGGTCGCCGCTAACTGGCTGCCCGGCGGGGGTTGGACGGACGGGCGGCAACGGTTGGGCACCAGTCCGGAGAAGGACGTCGGGTTCCCGTACCGGTCTGCTCTGGTGCAGGGCCGCGATTCGGAAATCGACGAGCAGATGATGCGATTCAGTTGGCAGTCGTATCTGGTCGCCACCGACCAATTCGTGGGCTGGATCGACCGCGGCCGCCCGGCGCCGGCGCACGACACCTGGGCCCGTTACCTGCGCTGGGTTGCCGAGGTGGCGGGTCTAAAAGTCGTTCAGGGTGAGGTGCGCAGGATCGCGATCAAGGATTCCCGATGGGTGGTCGACACGCCCGATGCCACGGTGTCGGCCGATTCGTTGATGATGACCGGGCCCGGTCAGCCGGAGCGGTCCATCCTGTCCGGCGACCCGCGGGTCTTGTCGATCGCGCAGTTCTGGGCCCGGGCCGGGCAGCACGACCGCATCGTCGCCGACAGCGTCGCGGTCATCGGTGGCGGCGAGACCGCCGCCTCGATCCTCAATGAGCTTTTCCACCACCGTGTTTCGGCGATCACGGCGATCTCCCCGCAGGCCACCCTGTTTACCCGCGGCGAGGGTTTCTTCGAGAATTCGCTGTTCTCCGATCCCGCGGGCTGGTGCAGCCTGAGTCTGGCCGAGCGTCGCAACTGCATTGCCCGAACCGACCGCGGCGTATTCTCCGCGCGGGTCCAGGAGTCGCTGCTCGCCGATGAACGGATCAGGCATTTGCGTGGCCGCGTCGCCCGGGCAGTCGACCGCGACGATCGGATCTGGATCACGCTGTCTACCGATCGCGGCGGCGAACAGCAGGAAACCTTGCACAGTTTCGAATTGGTGATCGACGGATCTGGCGCCGACGCACTATGGTTTCTGCCGCTGTTGGACCAGAGCGCCGTCGAGCTGCTCGAGCTGAGCTTGCCTGGTCCGCTGACCGGCGACCGCATCGAGGAGTCGATCGAAGATGATCTCTCCGTCGCCGGGATCACTCCGAAACTGTTCCTGCCCAATCTGTCCGGCCTGAACGTCGGGCCGGGATTCCCCAACTTGAGCTGCCTCGGGCTCCTTTCGGACCGGATCCTGGGCGCTGACCTGCGCGCCACCGGGGCGCAACCCGATCTGCAGCATGGAAGAAGTGATGAATACCAATCCGTTTGACGACGACAACGGCACCTTCTACGTGCTGGTCAACGACGAGGATCAGCACAGCCTCTGGCCTGCGTTCACCGCGCTGCCGGCCGGGTGGCGGGTGGTGTTCGGCGAGGATAGTCGGACGAATTGTCTTGCCTACGTGGAACAGAATTGGACGGATATGCGGCCCAGGAGCCTGCGCGAGGCGATGGCCGCGAAGTAACTGCAGACCGGATGCCGGAAAAGGTCAGGCGTCCAGCTTGGCCAGCAGGTCGGCGATGGACGCTCCGCCGAGCAGATCCGATACCGCCACGTCGTGGTCGAACTCGAGCTTGACGCGACGCCGTAATTCGAGTGCCTGCAACGAATCCAGGCCGATCGCAACCATCGGGATAGTGGTGTCGATCTTGTCGGCGTCGTCAGCCCCGATGGCAACCGCAAGCAGGTCGACCAAGCGTTGTGACAACGCGGTTGTCTCCGTGCGCGGTTGGGGATCGGGGGCGGGGGCGGTGATCTGGGCGTCGCTCAATTGCGATAGGAGTGCGCGCTGACCACACGTGTCCAGCACCGAGCGGGCTCGATCGAGGTCGAATGCTGCCACGATGGCGTTCTGGCCAAGTGGAGCCATTCCCAGCGCCAGGGCAGCGTCGCTCGACATCGGCAACAGCCCGGTGAAGGCCAGCTTCGATAGGCCGGGGTCGTCGGGGTTCGCTTCGACCTGCCACTGACCCCATTGCACCGACGCGCAGTCCACGCCTTCGGCGCGGAGTCGGTGCGCCATCGCGTCGAGCATGCGGTTGGAGGCTGCGTAGACGATCAGGCCGCGGCCGCCCACTGTCGCGGCGACCGATGAGCACAACAAGACCCGGCAGCTACCGGTGCGGGGAATTGCGTCCAGTACTCGCGAGATGCCGAGGACTTTGGCCCGCAGGGCAACGTCGGCCTGCGCTGTGGTGATCTGGGCCAGTTCCATACCCGTGTACTGCACCGCAGCATGAATGATCAAATCCGCTGGGGTGTCACGGTTCTGCTCGGCCAGCTGCGCGACCGCAGTGTGATCGCCGACGTCGCACCGACTGACCTCGATGTGTGTGCTGGTCGCAGCACGGATGTGGCGCAGCCGGTTGGCGACGGCGGCGGTCTCTCCCGACCGGTTGACCAGGGTGATTCGCCGCACGCCACCGCGGGCGAAGTGTGCACAGAACTCCAGCCCGAGATTTCCCGTGCCGCCGATGATGAGCACATGCTCGGGGATGGCCGAACCCGCAGTGGCAGCAGTGATTTCGACGGCCCGCTTCGCATACAGGCTGCCGCCGCGAAGCGCGAGCGCCGATTCTCCCGCGGTGTGCAGCGCCGAGACCACAGTGGCCGCGGCTTCCAGTGGCGTGAATCCGACGGGTAGATCGAGATTGCGGAAGTTCACGCCCGGATGCTCCGAGCCGACGCAGCGGAAACCCGAGATCAGCGCCGCGTGCACCAGATCCGGAGGGGTATCGTCGGCGACCACCGCTTCACCCCCGACCGTCACCAGCCAGTAGTCGGAGATCCCGTCGACCCCACGCCACCACGACCGGTCCGCGAAGAAGCCGGCGACGGCCGCCGCCGCGGCCGAGTCGTCCGACCGCGCGGACCGCGGCATCAGAACGACATAAGTGTCGAATGCCGGCCCTTCGTAGCTGTTTTCGCCATCGATGATCCTAGCCGCGCCGCCGATGTTGGAGGCTGCGGCGCTGAGCGCGTCGGCCAGCTCGCCACAGTCCCCGGTGTGGTCGATGATGCCGATGGACCGGGGCGGCAGCAGCGAGCGCTGCGACAAGCGGATCCACTGCTCGGCGAGCAGACGTGGCGGTGCAGTAGATGTCGGGGCCGTCGGGACCACCGTTGTGGCCGTGGCGGATTGGGCCGGGCCGCCCGCGTAGGGCACCCATAGCTTGGTCTCGTCCAACACGGTGTTCGGAAAATCGAGGAGCGGCAGCGGGGTGGGGCCGTCGCATTCGGTGCGCAGGCTGTCCCAGGAGTAGTCCAGATCATGCACCGCAAGCTGGGCGAGGTTGCGGGTGAATTGGTAGAGGTCGGTTGCGGTGCGGTCGGAGGTGCCGATCACCATCGCCGGATGAGCGTCGGCATCGCCGGTCGAATCGTCCAAGTTCTCTTGGATCGCCAGTTGCAGCGTCGGATGCTCGGCCAGCTCGACGAAGGTGTCGACGCCAAGCTGCAGCGCGGTCGCGATGGCCTTGTCGAAGCGGACGGTGTTGCGCAGATTCCAGAACCAGTACCGGTCCACCGGCACGTCTGAGGTGATGGCGGCGCCCAGAGTCCCTCCGACGCAGTCGATCTCCGAGTCGGCGAAATGAGTGTTGTCCAGGTCTTGCGCAATCCCCAGCATCGTGTCGCGCAACTGGTTGATCATGCTGGTGTGTGCGGGGAATTGGACGCGGATCACCTTTGCGAAGACGTCCCGGCTGGTGAACGTGTCTACGACGCTCTGGACGGTCTGTCGGTCGCCGGAGATTCCGACCATGTTGGGCGAATTCACTACCGACAACTCCGCCCAGCCCGTACAGCGAGCCAGTGCGCCTTCGCAGGAGTCACGGTCCGCGGCGATCACGGCCATCGCGTAGTCGGCGGAGACGAATTCGTCTGCGGCGCCGGCACGTAGGGCAATCGTGCGGACCGCATCTGACAGCGTGATCGAGCCCGCCACATAGGCCGCGGCCAGCTCGCCCTGACTGTGCCCGATGGTGACCACGGGCCCGAGGCCCAAGGACTTCCACACCGCGGCCAACCCGACCATCTGGGTGAACAACGCAGGCTGGACGGTTCGGGCGTTGTCCTGGGCCGGAAAGTCCTCGTGGAGAAGGTAGTCCAGGGGAGATTCGCCGGTCAGGATCCCGAATGCGTCCGAACAGCGGTCCACCTCGGCCCGGTAGGCTGCGAACGCTTCGTAGAAGAGCCGTCCCATCCCGGGCCGCTGGCTACCCTGGCCCGGGAAGACGTGACCGACACGGCGTGATGTGGCAGCCGAATCAGACCGAACCACGGCGGGGTGCGTCACGCCGTCACCGACGGCCCGCAGCGCGTCGAGTAACTCGTCGCGATCGGTCACCATCAGCAGGGCGCGGTGTTTGCGTGCGCTCCGCGTGCGAAAGAGCATACCGGCGATCGCCTGCGCATCGGTCTCCGGATGTGTTGCCGTGTAACGGAGTACGGCGGCGGCCTCGGCCCGCAGTAGTGCAGCTGCCTCGGCGCTCAGCAGGACGGGGATGGTGCCGTCGGGGAGCCGGTAACGGGAGATGGTCACTGCTGTCCCTCGAGAATCTCCGGCATGGCGATGATTGCGTGCGCGTTCGCGCCGCCGGCGCCGAACGACGAGACGGCGCCGTAGCGGACACCGTCCTTCGGGTCCCACGGGTGCAATTTGGTAGCCAGCCGGATACCGGACATGTCCCACGGCAGTTTCGTAGTCGGGTTGTCCGCGAACAGGGTTGGCGGAATGTGCCGATGCTGCCCAGCGAGTAGCAATTTGATCAAGCCCAGTATTCCCGCCGCGGCCTGCGCGTGCCCGGCGTTGGACTTGATGGAACCCAGTAACGCTTCGCTTCCGGCCGCACCGTAAGTCTGGAACAACGCAAGCAATTCCGCCGGATCGCCCGCACGCGTCCCGGTGCCGTGACCCTCGATCATTTCGACGTCGGCCGGATCGATGCCGGCGGCGTCGATCGTCTTCTGGACGACCTGTGCTTGCGCACGCACCCGGGGCACCAGGATCGGCTTGCCCTTGCCGTTGTGGTTGGTACGCACGGCCAGGACCCGCCCATAGATGCGGTGTCCCAGCTGGCGGGCCCGCGATTCCCGTTCCAGGAGAACCATTCCCGCGCCTTCACCCCAGACCGTGCCGGTGGCGTCGTCGGCATAGGAGCGGCAGTGTCCGTCGTCGGAGAGAGCATTGAGCTTCGCGAATTCATAAAACCCGGTCGGTTCTCCCAGCACACACGCGGCTCCCGCCAACGCCCATTCGCACTCGTCCATCGCTATTGCATTGCTGGCCATCTGCACCGCGGTCAACGACGACGCACACGCCGTGTCGACACTGATCGACGGCCCGGTCAGCCCGAGTGAGTGCGAGATACGCGCGGCACCGCCCAATTGCCCCATGGCGACCGTTCGTAGTCCGGTGTAGGCGTCGATGGTCGTGGTACGCGGGCCGTATTCCGTCATCGACATTCCGACATAGCAGCCACCGAATTCGCCTGCCAGCGAACCGGGATTGACGCCGGAGTTCTCCAGCGCCCGCCAGGCCACTCGCATCGCCACCCGCTGCTGGGGATGCATCACCGCCGCCTCGCGATGGGTGATGCCGAAGAAGGGAGCATCGAATTGCGTTGCACCGGACAGGAATCCGCCCGAATCGCAAACCCTGCCCCAACCGTCCATATCGGATAACGACAACAGTTCGTCGATGCTCCAGCCGCGGTCGCGGGGGAATGGACCGAGTAGTTCGCGCGACTCGGCCAGTGCCGTCCACAACAGGGCCGGAGTGTCGATCCCCCCGGGCAGTTCGACCGCCATTCCCGAGATGACGACGGGGTCGGTGGTCACGACGTGCCCTGGCGCATCCGGTGCGCTCCGACATCGAGTTGCGCGGCCGACGTCAGCAACTCGGCGATTTCGTCGATGTGGTCGTTGAGGTAGAAGTGCCCGCCGTCGAACAGTGTCACCTGAACGGTTTGCGTGTGCTTGCCCCAGCCGTATAGGTCGCCGAGTTGGACGATCGGGTCTTGGTCGCCGCCGAGCGCGTGCACGGGCGCCGATATCTTCACATCCTCGGAGCAGCGGTATGCGTCGAATGCTTCGTAGTCGGCCTTGATGACCGGCAGCGCCAGCCTCATCAGGTCGCTGTTGGCGTAGACCGCGGAATCGGTGCCTTCGAGCATCGCGACGTGTCGCAGGATTTCCTCGTCGGTCTTCGGGTGTTCCGGCTTGGACTCGGCGTAGCAGGGGGCCACCGCGGCGGAGATGGTGACTTGGCGTACGTCGATGCCGTGCGCTTCGGCGAGGCGGACGAATTCGAACGACACCATCGCACCGAGACTGTGGCCGAAGGTGATGACCGGCGCCCCGCAATTGTGTTCCGAGCCGAGGAACCCGTCGAATGCCCCGGCCGCGATCTCGGGGATGGAACGCAGCAGGGCTTCGGCGGCCCGATCCTGACGGCCGGGGTACTGGAAGACGACGACCGTGAAGTTCGGGCTGAGCGCCTTGGAGAATGCGCGATACGCCGACGCGCCGGCTCCGGCGTGGGGAAAGACCAGCAGTAGTGGATTGTCGGGTGAATCCGCGCGATGAAATTGCCTGGTCCACCCCAAGTTGCGCGGCATGCACTACTACCTTTCGTGACTCGGTGTGTGGTTGCGCGAGGCGATCGGCAGGTTGGCCCGGTTCCGCAGCGCCAGCCGCGGTAGCCGCGAGAGCCATCAACCGGCCGCATGAGTCTTGCAACTTAGCGAAGGCTAACATAATTGTCTTGGGTCGCCCTTGTCTCGGGCACAGCCGGGAAACGCCGACCCGCCGACGGAAACCAGGAAAGGTTCGCCCACATGCGCGTGGTGTTTTTCGGCTTTCAGACGTGGGGCCAACGCACCTTGCAGGCGCTGATCGACCTGGATCACGAGGTCGTGCTGGCCGTCACGCATCCGACCAGCGAGCAGTCCTACAAGGCCATCTGGTCGGCGTCGGTCGAGGATCTCGCCCGGGATCACGGTATCGCTGTGCACATCGCCGAGAAGGTGGACGCCCACACCATCGAACTGGTCAAACACGCCGAACCCGACGTGATCGTCGTCAACAGTTGGTACAGCTGGATGCCGCCCGAGCTGTACACCCTGCCGCCGCACGGCACGCTGAACCTGCACGACTCGCTGCTGCCGAAGTTCACCGGGTTCTCGCCGGTGCTGTGGGCGTTGATCAGTGGTGAATCCGAGTTCGGTTTGACCGCGCACCGCATGGACGAGAACCTCGACACCGGAGACATCCTCATCCAGCGTTCGCTGCCCATCGGACCGACTGACACCGGCACCGAGTTGGTCCTGCGGGGCATGGAGCTGATCCCGGGTGCACTGCGGGATGCGCTGCACGCCCTGGAAACCGGGACTGCGCAATTCCGGCCGCAGAACAAGGCTGAGAGGACGTACTTTCACAAGCGCTCCGAGCGCGACAGCCTGATCGACTGGAACTGGCCGGCCGAAGACCTCGAGCGGTTCGTGCGCGCGCTGTCGGATCCGTATCCGCGGGCCTTCGCGTTCTACCGCGGCGAACGCGTCGAAGTGATCGAGGCGACGGTGTCGGAGGCTCGTTACGGTGGCACGCCGGGGCGGGTCATCGTGCAGGAAGGGGGCGGCGCCGTGGTATGCGGGCCGGATGCCTACCGCGGCCGCAACCGTGCGCTGGTGATCACACGGGTCCGTGCCACAGACGGGACCGAACACGCTGGGGACAAGTTCTTCCTGCCCGGCGGCTACCTGGCAGTGACCGGCGAAAAGCGATCCTAGGAGTGAAATAAGCCATGGCAGACGATGCCAAGACTTTGCAGGAACGCCGTCGGGAACTGTTGCGTAGGCGCATCGCCGAAAGTGGCTTGGCGGCAGATCAATTCACCGAAAGGCGGCGCGTACACACCGGACGGCGCTATCCGCTGTCACCGGGCCAGCGCCGGATGTGGTTCCTGCAGACCATGGACGCCGACGACTCCACGCTGAACATCTGCGTTTCCTATCAATTGACGGGCAAGGTGGATGAGGAACGTCTGCGCGCAGCGTTCAACGCCGTCGTCGCAAAGCATTCCATCTTGCGTACCAACTACGGTGTGGACTCCGAAGGCGACCCTTATCAGATCATTCAGGACCACGTCGAAATCACCTGGCAAAGCAGTGATTTCACCGACCTCGATGAGCAGCGGAGGTCGCAATGCGTGGCCGCCGCTGCCGGTGATCTGTTCGGCAGGACCTTCGACCTCACTACGGATATACCGCTGCGGATACACCTGATTCGCACCCGCGCAGCGGAATTCGTACTGCTGTTGGTCGTGCACCACATCTGCTGGGATGACGACTCGTGGGAAGTTTTCTTCACCGACATCAGTGCGGCCTACAACGGCGGTGACATCCCGACCGATCCGCCTCAGTTCGTCGCGGTCGAAGTGCTTGAAGCCGCGCCGGAACCGTCGATCGGCGACGTCAGTTACTGGGCGGAGGTGTTGCGTCCGTCGCCGGAGCCGCTGGAGTTGCCCGGGTTTGCCACCGCCAATCCGTCCCGGCTGGCGCAGCGTCGGACGCGGCCACTGTCTTCTGAATTGTTCGGCCGCGTCGAGGAATTCGCCCGCGCACGCTCCGCGTCGCCGTTCATGGTGCTGCTCGCGGCCTACGGTTCGCTGGTGCGCCGCTACACCGGCGCCGACGACTTCCTGGTCTCGGTGCCGATCACCAACCGCAGCGCCGCAGCCCAAGCGGCTCTCGGGTACTTCGGTAACACCTTGTTGCTGAGAATCACGGCCCGACCAAACGACACCTTCGCCTCCTTCCTCGACGCGGTGCGTGAAACCTGCCTTGACGGCTTTGCTCATCAGTCCGTCGGGATCGACCGCGTTGTCCGGGAAGTCAACCCGGAGCGGATGGGGCACGACGGGATGGACCAGCTCGTCCGCCTGGGCTTCAGCGTTCGCAAGCCCGCGAGCGGGTTTGGCCTGGACGGTGTCACGGTGCGACAACTCGAGCTCGGCGCGGTCACGGCGCATCTGCCACTTGCGCTGGCGGTAGTACTCGACCCCGGCCGCCCGATGGCCGAGTTCGAGTTTCAGACCGACGTATTGAGCGGCGCGCTAGTCGAACAAATGCTGGCGCATTACCTGCAGCTGCTGGACAACGCGCTGGCTGCGCCCGGCACGCCGCTCGCAGCCCTGGACATGCTTCGCCCCGGAGAGCGGGAAGTCGTACTGGCACAATCCCACGGCGAACTCGTCGCGGCTCCAGCCACCACGATGGTTGCGGTGCTCGAAGCTGCGGCGGCGAACACCCCCGACGCGGTCGCGCTTGTTTCCGACGAAGCGCAACTGACCTACGCCGAACTGCACAGTCGTGCGAATCGGTTGGCGCGCTGGCTCATTGGTCAGGGGATCGGTGTCGACGATCTCGTCGGCCTGCGGATGAACACGTCGATCGAATTCCTTGTCGCCATGCTTGCCGTGCTCAAGTCGGGCGCGGCGTATCTGCCGATCGATCCGGCCTATCCCGACGAACGCATCGAATACCTCGTCAGCGACGCGCTCCCGCAGCGGGTCATCGCACACCATGAAGTGCAAATCGCCGAACACGAAGCGGCACAGTTGTCAGACGGGGCGATAACTGACGCGGACCGGTTGGATGCGTTGCATCCGGAGCACCTCGCGTACGTGATCTACACGTCGGGCTCCACCGGCAAGCCCAAGGGTGTGGCTGTTTCGCACCGCGCGATCGCCGAGCACGTGCAGAGTTTCGGCGCCGAGTGGGGCATGACCGCCGAAGACCGGCTGCTGCAGTCGTCGTCGGTGAGTTTCGATGCGTCGCTACTGGATATCTTCGTCACCTTGTCGCTCGGTGCACAGCTGATCGTGCCGAAGCCGGATGCGTTCGGTGACATTCCGTACGTGGCGGATCTGATCAGCCGCCATCGCGTCACCGTGCTGCACATGGTGCCGTCCATGCTCAGCACCCTGCTGCTGCTGCCGCAGGTTAAAGAGTGGCGCCAGTTGCGGCACGTACCGGTAGGCGGCGAGGCGCTGCGCGGTGAAATCGTCGACAAGTTCGCCGACTATTTCAGCGCCACGTTGCGTAATCACTACGGTCCGACCGAGGCTGTCGTCTCTGCGACGCATTTCGAGGTCGAAGAGGCATATGGCGCGCGGGTGGTGCCGATCGGCGTGCCGAACCGCAACGTCTACGCCTACGTTCTCGACGAACAATTGCAGCCGGTGCCCGCGGAGGTGATCGGCGAACTCTATCTCGGCGGTGTGCAGTTGGCGCGCGGGTATCTGAGGCGCCCCGGCTTGACCGCGCAGCGTTTTGTCGCCGATCCGTTCAACCCCGGTATGCGTTTGTATCGGACGGGAGATCTGGTTCGCCGCAACATTTCCGGTGCACTGGAGTTCATCGGACGCGCCGATGAACAGGTCAAGGTGCGCGGCTTCCGCATCGAACTCGGCGAGGTCGAGTCGGTGATTTCGACGCATCCGTCGGTCCGGCACTGCTTGGTGATCGCGACGGACACCGATGCCGGGCCGATGCTCGCGGCTTACCTGGTGCCCGCGTTCGGTGACGACGGAAACATCGGTGCCGGAATCGATGTGGACGAGATCCGCGGCCACGCCGCGGCACAGTTGCCGGAATACATGGTGCCCGCCGCATTCGCGGTGATCCCGGAGATTCCGCTGACCGTCAGCGGCAAGCTGGACAAGCGCGCGCTACCCGCACCCACCCCGGTGGCGGTGCGCGGCTACCGAGAGCCGGCAACAGCGGCCGAGCGCCGGATCTGCTCGATCTTCGCCGGACTGTTCGGGTGGGAGCGGGTCGGCGCGGACGACTCGTTCTTCGGACTAGGTGGCCACTCGCTGCTCGCGGCACGGCTGGTGGCACAGATCCGTGCTGAGTTCGGCGTGGAGCTCACCGTACGAGCGGTGTTCGACTCCCCGACGCCGGCCGGTTTGGCGGCGCGTGTGGCAGGGCAGTTGCGCGCCGTGCTGGGCCAGGAGACGACTCTGGGCGCGCCGGGCGGCGAGCACCACTCTGGTCGCACGCCGATAGGCGGCACGGCTCGACCGGAGTATCCTCCCCTGTCGTATTCCCAGCTGGCCATGTGGTTTCAGTACCGCATGCGCGGCGCGAACGACGTCTTCAACATGGCGCTGACACTTCGGTTCAACGGTCCGCTGGACCGTGCCGTCCTTCGTGACGCGCTCAACGACGTGGTGGCTCGCCATGAATCGTTGCGCACCAATGTCGTTGACCACGAAGGCGTTCCGTATCAGCGCGTGCGTCCGGAACTGAGACTGGACCTGCCGGTCATCGACACCACCACCGACCGGGTCGACGACACGATCGCAGAACTGCGCCGCTACGTGTTCAATCTGGAAACCGAACCGTTGATCAGGCCCACATTGCTGACGCTGGGTGCCGAGTCGCAACTGCTGGTGTTGCTGGTCCATCACCTCGCCACTGACCATGTCTCGCTCGGCATCGCCTTCGAGGATTTGCTTCACGCCTACCGTGCGCGGGTGGAAGGCAGGGCGCCGGTCTGGGCCACCGAGCCCCTGCAGTTCGCGGATTACGCGGTGTGGCAACGAAACACCTTCGATGCGCCGGCCGGCTGGGCGCAGGCGCAGCTGGACTACTGGCAAACCGCGCTCGCGGATCTGCCGCTGGACATCTCGGTCGTGCCCGACCACACCCGTCCACTGGTGCTCGGGAGGCGCGGGGAAGTGGTGAACTTCAGGGTGTCCGCGGACCGCCGGGCTGCTCTGGCCCGGGTCGCTGAACGTTGCGGGGCCACCGAATTCATGCTCTATCAAGCCGTTTTGGCGGTGTTACTGCACAAGCTCGGTGGTGGCACGGACATTGTGATCGGCAGCCCAATCGCTGCCCGTGGCGACGTCACTCTCACGGAGCTCAGCGGCCCGTGCGCCAACGTGGTGGTGTTGCGGATCGACCTGTCCGACGACCCCACACTGTCCGCCGTGGTGGGGCGCAGCCGCAGCGCGGTGCTGGAAGCGTTGGTGCACCAGGAACTCCCGATCGAGCGGCTCGTCGAGGCGCTCAATCCGCCGCGCTCGCCATCGCGCAACCACCCCTTGTTCCAGAACTCGATCCACTTCCGGGGCGAGGACTGGGCGCTGATGCCGCGCGACCTGACCGGATCCGGCGATACGACGGTAGTTCCGGTGCCCATGGACTTCGAAATCTCGCTGCTGGACCTGAACGTCGCGGTGAACGTCACACCGGATGCGGAACTCGACGTCCGCGTGGTCGCCAACGCCGACCTCTATCGGCCTGCGACCGTTGCGCTCATCGCCGAGGCTTTCAGCGCCGCACTCGAGGCGTTCGCGACGACGCCGGATGCGCCCGTTTCGACGGTGGAATTGCTGCCCGCAGCGGATTTGGCGAAGTTGCTCGAACCGCCGACCGCGCCGCGCGAGCAGAAGACCCACCCCGTGGCAGACGGCTCACCGGAGACCGAGCACGCCATCATCGCCCTCCTCGAGGAACTGCTGGACATCACCGACGTCGATCGGGAGGACAATTTCTTCGCGATCGGCGGGGACAGCATCATCTCCGTTCAGCTGGCCGCCCGCGCCAATGCACAAGGGCTGGCGTTGACCCCGGCCATGGTGTTCGAATACCTGACCATCACCGAACTGGCCGCGGCCGTCGATGCCGCCGGCGAACAGCCTGCGGCCCAGCCGGATTCGGAGCCGGCCGCCGCGCCGATGAGCGCCTCGGGACTGGACGCCGATGCATTGGCGGCGCTGACCGCGTCGTGGGAGAGCCGCTCGTGAGGCCACAGTGACCACGGCGCCGCCCCGCATCGAGGACGTCCTCGCGCTCAGTCCACTGCAGGAAGGGCTCTTCGCGCTGTACCGGATGGCCGAGGACAGCGTCGACCTCTACACCATGCAGTTGCGGGTCGACATCGACGGGCCGGTCGATCTCGACCTGCTGCGCCGCAGCGGCGCGGTGATGTTGCAGCGGCACCCGAATCTGCGGGCCGCGTTCTGGGACCAGGATGTGCCCAAGCCGGTGCAGATCGTGCCCTCGCACGCCGAGCTGCCGTGGACCGAACGCACCGCAACGCCAACCGAATTCGACGCGATCGCCCGCTCCGAGCGGCACCGGCCGTTCGACTTGAGCCGCGGCCCCGCGCTGCGGGTCGTTCTGATCTCGGTACCGGGCGAGACCAGGCGCCGGATGATCTTCACCGCGCACCACATCCTGATGGACGGGTGGGCGCTGGCGGTGTTCTTCACCGAGATGCTCGCGATCTACCGGGCCGGGGGATCGGCCGACGGGCTGCCGACACCACGTCCGTATCGCGACTACATCGCCTGGCTGACAAAGCAGGACACCGCGGAGGCGCTGACCAGGTGGACCGAGTACCTGGGGGCGGTGTCGGGGCCGCTGATGGTGGCCGACGGCGCCGTCGACATCCGGGGTTCGGTGCCGGAGCAGACGAAATCGCTGCTGTCGGCCGCCGACACCGCGCGACTGCGGGCCTGGGCCGGGCGCAACGGCCTGACCCTGAACACCGCCGTGCTGTTCGCCTGGGCCGTGGTGCTCAGCCGGCTCACCGACCGGCGCGACCTGGTGTTCGGCACCGTCGTGTCCGGGCGGCCGGAAAACCTGACCGGAGTGGAAAGCATGGTGGGGTTGTTCATCAACACCATGCCGGTCGTGCACCAGATCAGTGGCGCAACTCCGATCGTCGAGCAATGCGCACGGCTGCAACGTGAATCCTCGGCGATGCGCGAGATCGGCTACCTCAGCCTGTCGGAACTGCAACGCGCGCACGGCCAAGGGGCCATGTTCGACAGCCTCTTCGTGTTCGAGAACGCGCCGATCGAGGACTCGATCCGCACGGTCACCACACCCGACGGCGCCAGCTTCAGTCCCGTCGAGATGGACAGCCTGACGCACTACCCGCTTAGCGTCGTCTCGCACATGGCCGGCGACGAACTGGTGGTGGTCGTCGAGGCGATCCGGGCGGCGCTGCCGCATCTGCCCGCCACCGAGATCTGTGAGCGACTGGTCCACGTCCTGCTGCAACTGCCCGAGATCGTCGACGAGACACCGGAAGCGCTGGATGTGCTCACCGCGGACGAGCGCGCGGCGTTCGCCGACATCGCCAGCGCCAGCCCCGCCGTTTCCGGCGACACGGTCTGGGAGGTCTTCGAGCGACAGGCACGCACCACACCCGAAGCCGTCGCCCTGACCACCAGCGCCGGTGAGCGCTACACGTATGCCGAATTACACACGCAGGCAACGAGGTTGGCTTCGGAACTGGCTCTCCGCGGGGTCGGCCCGGAAACGGTGGTGGCGCTGGTGCTGCCCCGCTCGTCGCGGTTTGTTGTCGCCATCCTCGGTGTGCTGGGCGCCGGCGCCGCCTATCTGCCCGTCGATGTCACGTTGCCCGAGGCGCGCATCGAGTCGATCCTGCGCCAGGCCGATCCCGTTCTCGCAATCACCGAATCGGGTCACGCCGGACCGGTCAGCTCCACCGTGCCGACGCTGGTGATGGACGATGCGGCTGTCGGCGAACGGATTTCGGCACACCCGCCAGTCACCCCGGCGGTGCGGCGTCATCCGCAACAGTGCGCCTACGTCATCTTCACCTCCGGATCCACCGGCGAACCCAAAGGCGTGATCGGCACCAACGCGGCGATCCTCGGCTATTTCGCCGACCACCGCGAACGCGTGTACGCACCGGCGGTCAGCCGACTGGGACGCCCGCTGCGGATCGCGCACGCCTGGTCGTTCAGCTTCGACGCGTCCTGGCAGCCGATGGTCGGCCTGCTCGACGGTCACGCGCTGCACCTGTTCGACGCCGACGAAATGCGCGACGCCGACCGGCTTGTCAAGGGCATGGCCGGGTATCAGGTGGACATGATCGACACCACCCCGTCGATGTTCACCCAACTCAGCGCGGCGGGTCTGCTCGACAACGGCCTCGCGGTCTTGGCGCTGGGCGGTGAGGCCATCGACAGCGCGCAGTGGAGCCGCCTGCGCGAACTGCCGATCCCGGTCTACAACTGTTACGGGCCAACGGAAATGACCGTCGAAGCCGTAGTAGCCGCCGTCAACGACTACCCGTCGCCGACCATCGGCACGCCGAACACGGGCACGTTCGGCTACGTTCTGGATTCGGCGTTGCGGATGGTGCCCGATGGTGTGGTGGGCGAACTCTATTTGTCCGGGGCGCAGTTGGCCCGAGGCTACATCGACCGCGCCGCGATGACCGCGTCCCGCTTCGTGGCGGACCCGTTCCGTCCGGGCGCCCGCATGTACCGCACCGGTGACCTGGTGCGCCGACTGCCACACGGCGGATACGCATATCTGGGACGCGGCGACACCCAGGTCAAGATCCGCGGCTACCGGGTGGAGATCGGCGAGATCGAGGCCGCGCTCCGCAACCACGCCGAAGTGCACGACGCCGCGGTGTCCGTGCTGCGCCGCGACAGCGGGACCACTCTGGTGGGATTCGTTGTCTGGCAACAGAATCAGGACGGCGACCCAGCCCGGCTGCGGGCGACGCTGACCGATCAGTTGCCGTCGTACATGGTTCCAGCCAAGATCGTCGCGTTGCCGCAGCTTCCGGTCAACGCCAACGGCAAGTTGGACGGCCACGCGCTGGACGGGCTGGCGGAAGCCGCGCTGGCGCGCCCGAGTGGGCCCGCTTCGGCTTCGACCGACACCGAACGCACCCTGTGTGAACTCTTCGGTGAGCAGTTCAACGGCTCGGTGCCGCACATCGACGACGACTTCTTCACCTTCGGTCTGGACAGTATTGTGGCGATCTCGTTGGCGCACAAGGCCCGACGGCGTGGCCTGTCGCTGAGCCCGCGAATGGTGTTCGCGGCTCCGACGATTCGGGAGCTCGCCGCCGCGATCGACGCGGCGGTCGATTCCGATCTGTCCGCCGGGACCGCGGATTACGGCGAAGTGCTGCCACTGCCGATGGTGTCGTGGGTGTACGAGCACGGGAATTTCCGGCGCTTCACCCACACCGTGCTGCTGCGACTCCCCGAAGGGATCGACCGCACCTCGCTGGAGTCGATGCTGCAGTTGATGCTGGACGGGCACGACACATTGCGGTCGATCCTGACCGCCACCCCGGACGGTCCGCGTCTGGTCACGCGGGAACCCGGCGCGGTCCAGGCCACCGACATACTCACCCGGGTCGAACTCGCCGGTGCCGCCGACGACGAGTTGGTCGCCGCCATAGCGGATTCCGCGCCGCGGGTGATGGACGAGATGAATCCGCCGACTGGGGCGATGGTGCGTGCCGCGTGGTTCAGCGGCGCCCAGCAGGGAGACGCACTGCTGCTGGCCGCGCACCACCTCACCGTCGACGTCGTCTCTTGGCACATCATCCTCGGTGACCTCGCCGAGGCGTGGCGGTGCGTCAGCGCGGGTGTGGCGCCGAAGATGTTGCCGGAGTTCACTTCTTACCGGCGGTGGTGCGAATTGATGTGGCAGCGTACCGCCGAACCGGAGGTGCAGGGTCAGCGGGATTATTGGATGGCGCAGGTTTGCCGCCCCGATGAGCCGCTGGGGATGCGGCATCCCGACCCGAGCCGGGATACCTGGTCCACCCTGCGGGTCGCCCAGGTGGTCAGCCCGGTCGACGTCACGGCGCGGGTGCTGGCCACCCTCACCAGAGACGAAGGCGTACGCGAATTCTTGCTGGCCGCAACGACGATGACGATCGCCAGCTGGCGTCGGTCTCGTGACCAGGACCCGGAAGCGGGCACGCTCGTCGCGCTGGAGGGGCACGGACGCGCCGATGCCGTGCTCGACACCGACACCACCAACACCGTCGGGTGGTTCACCACCGCATTCCCGGCGCGGTTCGGGGCGGGCGGGGCAGCGGTCGATGTCGAACGGGCCGAGCGGGATCCGGCGGCGGCGCTTGCCCTGGTCGAGTCGGTGGTCGCCCACCTCGGTGAGGTCCCCAACGACGGTATGGATTACGGCCTGCTGCACTACGTCGACCGTCTTCCGGAATTACAGCAAGCCGCCGAACCGCAGATCCAGTTCAGCTATCTGGGTCGGCTCGATCTCGGCGGCACCAGCGACGAACCGTGGTCACTGCTCACCGGACCGTACATCCAGGCGCTCCCCGACGCTCCCGAACCCGACCTGCCGCTGCGTTTCGCGCTGAACATCAGTGCGTTCGTCGCGAAGACACCCGACGGCACCCAACTCATCAGCAACTGGCGCTGGAGCGACGTGCTGTTCACGCCGTCCGACATCGAGCGCCTGACCGGCTTCTGGTTGCGCGCAATCGCGGCTCTGACAGCCGGATTGGATAGCAGCGATGCCTGAATTGTTCAGCCGCGACGAGATCAGGGCGACGATCGCCTCCCAACTGGGCTGTTCCGCAGCCGACGTCGCAGACCACGACGATTTGATCCAGCTCGGGCTGAACTCCATCCGGATGATGGCGCTGGCGGGCGGTTGGCGCAAACGCGGTGCCGACATCACCTTCGCGCAACTGGCCGCCAGCCCGACCGTCGACTCGTGGTACGGCCTGCTCGCCGACGACGAGATCCATCTCCCGACACAGCCGGCCGGGCCCCCGTCGGTCGCTGCCGCGGAAGAGGAACCGTTCCCACTGGCCACCATGCAGCATGCGTACTGGATAGGCCGCTCCGACGAACAGGAGTTGGGCGGCGTCGCGGCCCACCTCTACGTCGAATTCGACGGAGGTGCAATAGATCCCGTCCGTCTTGAGCGGGCCGTGACCGATCTGGTGGGGACCCACCCGATGCTGCGAACCCGATTTCTGCCGGACGGGACCCAGCAGGTGATGCCCGCGCCGGGCCGACCGGTCTTCACGCTGGTGGATCTGCGCGGACAAGACACCGGAAGCGCGGAAGCTGAGCTGACCCGACTGCGCGACACCAAAACCCATCAGCGCCTGGCCATCGAAGACGGCCAAGTCCTCGACGTGACCCTGACGCTGCGCGACGGTGACCGGAGCCGGCTGCACCTCGATATCGACATGCTGGCCGGCGACGCGATGAGCTACCGGATTCTGGTGGCGGATCTGGCCGAGTTGTACCGGGGCACAACGTTGCCCCCGCCCGGCTACAGCTACCGGCGCTACCGCACCGAACGTCACACCGACACCGCGGCCCGCGAACAGGATCGGCAGTGGTGGCAGCGGCGGCTCGCCGAGTTGCCCGGCGCGCCCGAACTGCCCACCGCCGCAAAGGGTGACGATCGCACCGTGCGCTACGACCACTGGCTGGCGCCGGAAGCCAAGGACCGGCTGGTGGCCGGCGCCCACGCGCGCGGCGTCACCCCGGCCAACGCGCTCGCGGCGGTGTTCGCCGACACCATCGGCGGCTGGTCGGCCCAGGACCGGTTCCTGCTCAATGTGCCGTTGTTCCAACGTGAACCGGTGCATCCGGACATCGACCGGGTGGTCGGCGACTTCACCTCCTCGATCATGCTGGAGGTGGACGTCAGCGACAATGTGTCGGTGGCCGAACGGGCCCGCGACATTCAGCGCCGGATGTACGAAAGCGGGTCGCACTCCGGCTATTCCGGTCTGGAGGTGCTCCGGGATCTGGGAAGGTACCGCGGTGAGCCGGTACTCGCGCCCGTCGTCTTCACCAGCGCGCTCGATCTCGGTGAACTGTTCGCCGACACCGTGATTCAGACTTTCGGTGAGCCGGTGTGGATCATTTCCCAGGGCCCGCAGGTGCTGCTTGACGCCCAGATCACCGAGTTGCGGGGCGGTTTGCTGATCAATTGGGATGTGCGGGAGTCGGCGTTCCCACCGGGTTTGGTGGACGCGATGTTCCGCAGGTTCACCGGGGCCGTGGAGCGCCTCGCCGAGGGAGGCGCGGGCTGGGAGGCCGAGGCGGCGGTCCGCCTGCCGTGTGCGCAGGCGACGGTACGTGCCGCGGTCAACGCGACCGACGGTCCGGTCAGCGGACGGTGCCTGCACCAAGGTTTCTTCGAGCATGCCGCGGCCAAACCCGATGTCCAGGCCGTGGTCTGGGGTCTGGACGGCGGCGAAGGCAGTTGGACCTACGGCGAACTTGCCCGGTACGCGCTCGCGGTGGCCGGGGCGCTGGCAGCGCACGGCGTGCGAACCGGCGACGCGGTGGGCGTGCAGCTACCCAAAGGCCGGGATCAAATCCTGGCGGTGCTCGGGGTCCTGGCGGCCGGCGCGACGTATGTGCCGATCGGATTTGACCAGCCGGCCGCGCGCCGCGCCAAGATCCTGCAGACCGCCGACGTCGCCGCCATGATCACAACGGACGGCGCGTTGTCCATCGACGCCGCACGCAGTCATCCAGAACCGTTGCCGGCGCCGGTGTTCGGCGGCACCGACGGGATCGCGTACGTGATCTTCACCTCCGGCTCCACAGGCCTGCCCAAGGGGGTCGACGTCGCGCACGGCGCGGCGATGAACACCATCGACGCGGTGAACGACTGGTTCGACGTCGGCAGCGCCGACCGGGTGCTCGCGCTGTCCGCGCTCGAATTCGACGCCTCCGTCTACGACATCTTCGGCATGTTCTCGGTGGGCGGATCGGTGGTCGCCGTCGATGCACAGCAGAAGGCAGCGGCGACCAGCTGGGTGGAATTGCTTTGCCGGCACCGTGTTTCGATCCTCAACTGTGTGCCGAGCATGCTCGAAATGATCCTTGAGCTCGGCGGCGACCGGCTGGGCGACTCCTTGCGCGCGGTCACCCTCGGCGGCGACTGGGTGGGGGCCGACCTGGCTCGCCGGCTGGCCCGTCAGGTGCCGGGCTGCCGATTCTCCGGCCTGGGTGGGGCGACTGAAACCGCCATTCACAACACCATCTGCGAGGTGGTCGGCGAACCCCCCGCGCACTGGACGACCGTGCCGTTCGGTGTCCCATTGCGCAACGTGCGCTGCCGGGTGGTTTCCCCGTCCGGCCGCGACTGCCTGGACTGGGTGCCGGGCGAATTCTGGGTCGGCGGGGCCAACGTAGCGGCCGGCTACCGCAACGACCCGGAACGTACCGCGCAACGCTTCGTCGACCACGACGGGCTGCGCTGGTACAAGACGGGGGATCTGGCCAGGTACTGGCCCGACGGCACCATCGAGTTCCTGGGACGTGCCGACCACCAGGTGCAGATCCGGGGGTACCGGGTCGAACTCGGGGAGGTCGAAAGCGCGCTGCGCACCGTGCCCGGCGTACGCCACGCGGTTGCCGCCGTCGTCGGCGCCAGTGCCCCGAAGCTGGTGGCCGCCGTCGCCGGCGACCCCGTCGACACCGAGGTTGTCACGTCGGCCGTCGCCGAGCTGCTGCCCGGTTACATGGTGCCGACCCGAGTCGTGTTCCTGGAGCGGATCCCGTTGACCTCCAACGGAAAACTGGACCGGCGCGCGGTGGTGGCGCTGCTGGAGCCGGCGGCCGCGCCGGGTGCCCTCGACAGCGCTCCGCGCCACGACCTGGACACCGCTTTGGCCGAGATCGTCGCCGAAGTACTCGGTGTGGAACGGGTCGGAGTGCACGACGACTTCTTCGCGCAGGGCGGCGACTCAGTGCTGGCCACCACAGTGATCGCCCGGGTACGCGAGTGGCTGGACGTCGATCATGCGGTGGTGAGCGACCTGTTCGCCACCCGCACCGTCGCCGGTCTCGCCGACCGACTGGAACACCGCGAGGCACAGCGCGGGACACCGCAGCGGCTCGCCGTGATCGCGGGGCACTATCTGGAGGTGGCGGCATTGAGCGACGAGGAGATCCTGGCTCAGGGATGACGGGTGGGCTTGCACACGTTGTGGTTAGACCACGCGTGGCACCGGGCACAGCTATTCATGTCCGCTACACAGCTGGCGCACAGCCGCTCGGCGTTGTCGCGCACTAGCCTGTAACGCAACTCGTGAAACAACCGACACATCAGTCACACCGTGCACCGCGCACGTGAACCCAGGGGGAGAGAACACTCATGCGGATCAAATCCATCGTCTTGGCAGCAGCGGCCGTCGCCGCCGTCGGCGCAGCCGGTGTCACCGTCACCGGCCCGGCGCCGTACCAGGTGCAACCCGTCGTCTTCGGCGCGCCGCTTCCGCAGGACCCGGCGCCGGCCACCGCGGTCCCGACGGCTGGGCAGCTCACCGGCATCCTGACCAACCTCGCCGACCCGAGTGTGTCGTTCACGAACAAAGGCAACCTGGTCGAGGGCGGCATCGGCGGCACCGAGGCGCACCTCGCCGACCACCAGTTGAAGAAGGCGGAGAAGAACGGTCAGCTGCCGTTGTCGTTCAGCATCGCCAATATCCAGCCGGCGGGCGCCGGTTCGGCCACCGCCGATGTCTCGGTTTCCGGTCCCAAGCTCTCGCCACCGGTCACCCAGAACGTGACGTTCGTCAACCAGGGCGGTCAGGGCGGCTGGGTGCTGTCGCGTGGTTCGGCGATGGAGTTGTTGCGGGCCGCCTCCCACTGACCCGGAGTACCGACGCGCTACGCCATATCCATGTCGTAGACCCGCGCATGCAAAACGGTGCGGTTACGCAGCGCGGCCCGCACCGCCCGGTGCAGGCCGTCCTCCAGATAGACGATGCCTCGCCACTTGACGGCGTGCGGGAACAGGTCGCCGTAGAACGTCGAATCCTCGGACAGTAGGCGGTCGAGTTCGAGCACCCTGGTCGTGGTGACCAACTCGTCGAGGCGGATCTGCTGCGGCGGTATCTGGGACCAGTCCCGGTACGACAGCCCGTGTTCGGGGTACGGCTTGCCCTCGCGCACGCCTTTGAAGATCACCTGCAAAGGCTAACCGCCGCGCGGCGCTGACGAGGTGTCGGCCACCGAACGCCCGTTGGCGGGATGAGCGCTGCTGAGACCGTAAAATAAACGCGGTCGGGGAGTCCCCAGGTCGCGTTCTAGGAGGTGAACGGTCGATGGGAAGCGCGGACGAGCGTCGCTTTCAGGTGTTGCACGCCATCGTCGCCGACTTCGTCGCCACCCACGAACCGATCGGCTCGAAAACGCTGGTGGAACGGCACAACCTCGGTGTCTCCAGCGCGACCGTCCGCAACGACATGGCGGTGCTGGAGGCCGAGGGTTACATCACCCAGCCGCACACCAGCTCCGGGCGGGTGCCCACGGAGAAGGGATACCGCGAGTTCGTCGACCGCCTCGACGACGTCAAGCCGCTGTCCTCGGCCGAGCGCCGCGCCATCCAGAGCTTTCTGGAATCCGGTGTCGACCTCGACGACGTGCTGCGCCGCGCGGTGCGCCTGTTGGCCCAGCTCACCCGGCAGGTGGCCGTGGTGCAGTACCCGACACTATCGACGTCGACCGTCCGGCACCTGGAAGTGATCGCGCTGACCCCGGCCCGGTTGCTGATGGTGGTCATCACCGATTCCGGGCGGGTGGACCAGCGCATCGTCGAACTCGGTGACGTCATCGACGACCATCAGCTCTCCCAACTGCGGGAGATGCTCGGGCAGGCGCTGATCGGTAAGCGGCTCGCCGCCGCCTCGATCGCGGTGGCCGACCTGGCCGGCCGGCTGCACGGCGGCGACGGCCTGGGCGACGCGGTCGGACGCTCGGCGACGGTGTTGCTTGAATCGCTGGTCGAACACACCGAGGAGCGGCTGCTGTTGGGCGGTACCGCCAACCTGACCCGCAACTCCGCCGACTTCGGCGGATCGCTGCGGTCCATCCTGGAAGCTCTCGAGGAACAGGTCGTGGTGTTGCGGCTGTTGGCGGCGCAGCAGGAAGCCGGCAAGGTGACGGTGCGCATCGGTCACGAGACGGAAGCCCAGGAGATGGCCGGCACCTCGATGGTGTCCACTCTCTACGGCAGTCACGACACCGTCTACGGCGGCATGGGGGTGCTGGGGCCCACCCGGATGGACTATCCGGGAACTATGGCCAGTGTGGCTGCGGTTGCCATGTATATCGGCGAAGTGCTGGGTGCTCGATGATCGCGCACCCCCAACAGGTTTCGAGGACAGCCGCCGCCGCGGCGGTCTAGTCCCGCATAGGAGAGGTCAAACGTGGCACGCGATTACTACGGGTTGCTCGGAGTCAGCAAGGGCGCCAGCGATGCGGACATCAAGCGCGCCTACCGCAAGCTGGCGCGCGAGCTGCATCCCGACGTCAACCCCGACCAGGCGGCGCAGGCGAAGTTCCAGGAGATCAGCGCCGCCTACGAGGTGCTGAGCGACCCGGAGAAGCGCCGGATCGTCGACCTGGGCGGAGACCCACTGGAAAGCGCGGGCGCCGGCAACGGCTTCGCCGGCTTCGGCGGCCTGGGCGACGTGTTCGAAGCGTTCTTCGGGGGCAGTGGCTTCGGCGGAGGCGGAGGTTCCCGCGGTCCGATCGGCCGGGTCCGTCCGGGATCGGACTCGCTGCTGCGGATGCGCCTGGACCTCGAGGAGTGCGCCACCGGCGTCACCAAACAGGTCACCGTCGACACCGCCGTGCTGTGCGACCGCTGCCAGGGCAAGGGCACCAACGGCGATTCGGCGCCCGTGCCGTGTGACACGTGCGCCGGCCGCGGCGAGGTGCAGAGCGTGCAGCGTTCGCTGCTGGGGCAGATGCTGACCTCGCGTCCCTGTCCGACCTGCCGCGGCGTGGGCGTCACCATCCCCGACCCCTGCTACCAGTGCATGGGCGACGGACGGGTACGCGCCCGCCGGGACATCACCGTCAAGATCCCGGCCGGGGTCGCCGAAGGCATGCGGGTCCGGCTCGCCGCGCAAGGTGAGGTCGGTCCCGGTGGCGGGCCCGCGGGTGATCTGTATGTGGAGGTCCACGAACAGGCCCACGACATCTTCGTCCGGCAGGGTGAGGATCTGCACTGCACGGTGTCGGTTCCCATGGTCGACGCGGCGCTGGGCGTCACGGTCACCTTGGATGCCATTCTGGACGGCGCCAGCGAAATCGTCGTCCCGCCGGGCACCCAGCCGGGCGCGACGATCACGCTGCGCGGGAGAGGGATGCCACACCTGCGCTCCAGCGCGCGCGGCGACCTGCACGTCCACATCGAGGTCGTGGTCCCCACCCGACTGGACAACCACGACACCGATCTGTTGCGAGAGCTGAAGAACCGCCGTGGCCGCGACGTGGCGGAAGTCCGCTCGACGCACTCCGGCGGCGGCGGCCTGTTCAGTCGCCTGCGCGAAACCTTCACCGGGCGTTAGTCTTTCACGCTCCCCATGGTGGCCACGCTGTTCTACGTCGACGCGTTGCCCGAACCGGAGGCGATGGCCTTCGTCACCGGTGACGAAGGATTCCACGCCGCCACCGTCCGGCGCATCCGGCCCGGCGAGGAACTGGTACTCGGCGACGGCGCCGGCGGGCTGGCCCGCTGCCGGGTCGAGCACGCCGGACGTGACGGCCTCGGGGCACGCGTTCAGGAACGCTGGACGGTCGCAGCCCCGTCACCCGCAGTGACGGTCGTCCAGGCGTTGCCGAAATCCGAGCGCTCCGAACTCGCCGTCGAGCTGGCCACCGAGGCCGGCGCCGACGCGTTCCTTGCGTGGCAGGCGGCGCGGTGCGTGGCCAACTGGCAAGGCGCGCGCGTCGACAAGGGCCTGCGCCGGTGGCGGGCGGTGGCCCGCGCGGCCGCACGGCAGTCCCGGCGTGCCTACATCCCGCCGGTGGACGGCGTGCTGTCCACCAAGGCCTTGACCGCGCGGGTCCGCGACGAGCTGGCCGACGGTGCCACGGTGCTGGCGTTGCACGAGTCGGCGACCCGGCGGCTGCCGGATATCGCACTGCGGCAGTCGAATTCGGTGCTGCTCGTGGTGGGTCCCGAAGGCGGTATCGCCCCGGAGGAGATCACCGCGCTGGTCGACGCCGGCGCCGTGGCGGTCCGGCTCGGCCCGACCGTGCTACGCACGTCGACGGCCGCGGCGGTGGCGCTGGGCGCGCTGGGGGTGCTCACCACCCGCTGGGACGCCTCCGCCGACTGTGAACCGGACGACACGACACGCCGGTGAGGCGTCGTGAGAATCCCACTCGCCGATGCCGGCAGCGGGACGCCTATTTCGAGCGCGGGCGGGCAATCCTGCTGGCCCGCATCAAATCGCTGAGTTGTGGTCAGCGACCGGCGGTAGACTGATGCCGTTTGATTCGACACGCCAGAAAGCAGGCAACGGAAACCACGTGACGCCCCGCGAGACCCGCGCTGCTGCCAGCGACGTGCAAGTGCGCAGCAGCATTGACGTTCCGCCCGACCTCGTCATGGGCCTGCTCGGCTCGGCCGACGAGAATTTGCGCGCCCTGGAGCGCGCGCTGAGCGCCAAGCTGCATGTCCGCGGCAACACCGTCAGCTTCTCCGGTGAGCCGGCCGACGTCGCGCTGGCCGAACGTGCGGTGTCCGAACTGGTCGCCATCGTGGGCCGCGGGCAGGCGCTGACGCCGGAGGTGGTGCGGCACAGTGTGGCCATGCTGGTCGGCACCGGCAACGAATCGCCGGCCGAGGTCCTGACCTTGGACATCCTGTCCCGGCGCGGCAAGACGATCCGGCCCAAGACGCTCAACCAGAAGCATTACGTCGACGCGATCGACAACAACACCATCGTCTTCGGCATCGGCCCGGCCGGCACCGGAAAGACCTACCTGGCCATGGCCAAAGCCGTGCACGCGCTGCAGACCAAACAGGTCACCCGCATCATCCTGACCCGGCCCGCCGTGGAAGCCGGTGAGCGCCTTGGGTTTCTGCCGGGCACACTCAGCGAGAAGATCGACCCGTATCTGCGCCCGCTGTACGACGCGCTCTACGACATGATGGATCCCGAGCTGATCCCGAAGCTGATGTCGGCCGGGGTGATCGAGGTGGCGCCGCTGGCGTATATGCGCGGGCGCGCCCAGCCGGTCTTCACAGAAGTGTTGACGCCGAACGGGTTTCGTCCCATCGGCGAGTTGGAGGTGGGGGACTTCGTCATCGGGTCGGACGGGCGGCCGACGGAGGTTCTCGGCGTCTATCCGCAAGGCTTCAAAGAGATTTATCGGGTATCGGCGCAGGACGGCTCCTCCACACTGGCCTCCGGGGATCACCTCTGGTCGGTCTACACCCGCAGCGACCGTCGGCGCGGCAAGCCCGCGCGGGTGCTGCAGACCAAGGAGATGATCGGCAATCTGCGCGCCGGGCACTCCCACCGCTACGAGTTGCCGCTATTGAGCGCGCCGGTGGATTTCGACGCTCGTGCGGTGCCGCTGGATCCGTACGTGCTCGGATTGTTGCTCGGCGACGGATGTCTCACCGGTGCGACGACGCCCTCGTTTTCGGCAGCGGATCCGGAGTTGGCCAACGCGTGGGGTCGGCTCGGTCTCGCAGGGACGCGCTCGGACACCAAGTTCATCCCGCAGGACTACCTGTTCAATTCGGCCGGCGCGCGGTTGGCCGTCCTGCAGGGTCTGCTTGATTCCGACGGCGGGTCGGTCACCCAGCGGGGGCGTACTTGCCGCATTCGGTTCACCACCGCATCCGATCGACTGCGCGACGACGTAACTTTCGTTGTCCAGTCGCTGGGCGGCGTCATCTACCAACGCACCAAGCCGGCCGAAAGCGCCGGGCCGAAGGGGCTGCAGCACCGCGCCGACGCGCACATCCTCGACATCCGCCTGCCCGAGGGCGTCGTGCCTTCCCGGCTCTCACGCAACGCCGAGAAATACAACGCGACCGGGGGCGCCCGCCCGATGCGGCTCGTCGACAGCATCGACCCAGCCGGCACCGAAGAAGCGGTGTGCATCCGGGTCGCGGCCGCAGATTCGCTGTACGTGACCGAGGACTTTCTGCTCACCCACAACACCCTCAACGACGCGTTCATCGTCCTCGACGAGGCGCAGAACACCACCGCCGAGCAGATGAAGATGTTCCTCACCCGGCTGGGTTTCGGGTCCAAGGTCGTCGTCACCGGCGACGCCACTCAGGTCGACCTGCCCGGCGGCGCACGCTCGGGTCTGCGGGCGGCGGTCGACATTCTGGAGGACATCGATGACATCCATATCGCCGAGCTGACCAGCCAGGACGTGGTCCGGCACCGGCTGGTCGGAGAGATCGTCGACGCCTACGCGCGCTACGAGGACCCCGAATCCGGGATGAACCGGGCGGCTCGGCGGGCATCCGGCAGCCGTCATCGTCGATGATGAGGGCGTGAAAGTCTCATGAGCATCGAAGTCTCCAACGAGTCGGGGATCGACGTCTCCGAAGTCGAATTGGTCAGCGTCGCGCGGTTCGTCATCACCCAGATGGACGTGAACCCGGCCGCCGAACTGTCGATGGTGTTGCTGGACACCGCGGCGATGGCCGACCTGCACATGCGCTGGATGGACCTGCCCGGACCGACCGACGTGATGAGCTTTCCGATGGACGAGCTCGAACCCGGCGGCCGCCCCGACGCCCCCGATCCAGGGCCGGCCATGCTCGGCGACATCGTGCTGTGCCCGGAGTTTGCCGCCGTGCAGGCCGCCGCGGCGGGTCACACCCTCGGTCATGAACTGGCGCTGCTGACCATCCACGGCGTGCTGCATCTGCTCGGCTACGACCACGGCGAGCCGGACGAGGAGCGCGAGATGTTCGCCCTGCAGGACCGGCTGCTGGAGGAGTGGGTGGCCGAGCAGGTGCAGGCCTACCAGCAGGACCGGCAACAGGAGCGAGACCGCCGGTTGCTAGACAAGTCAAGGTATTTCGAGAATTGAGCAGCATCTCGCAACTGCTCGGTGCGGTCGTGTTGATCGGTCTGGGCGGGCTGTTCGCGATGCTCGACGCCGCGGTCAGCACGGTGTCGCTGGCCCGCAGCCAGGAACTGGTGCGCGACGAGCGGCCGGGCGCGAGATCGTTGCTCAAGGTCATCACCGACCGGCCGCGTTACATCAACCTGGTGGTGTTGCTGCGCATCGTCTGCGAGATCTTCGCGACCGCGTTACTGGTGGTCTATTTCCGGGACAGCGTGAGCCAGAAGTGGGGATTGCTCTACGCCGCGGCCGTGATGGTGGTCACCAGCTTCGTCGTCATCGGTGTCGGTCCACGTACGCTCGGCCGCCAACACGCCTATTCGATCGCGTTGGCGACTGCCCTTCCGCTGCAGGTGATGTCGTGGCTGCTGATGCCGGTGAGCCGGGTGCTGGTGTTGCTGGGCAATGCGCTCACCCCCGGCCGGGGCTTCCGCAACGGCCCGTTCGCCTCCGAGATCGAGCTGCGCGAAGTCGTCGACCTGGCCCAGCAGCGTGGTGTGGTCGCGGCCGACGAACGCCGCATGATCGAGTCGGTTTTCGAGCTGGGTGACACCCCCGCGCGTGAGGTGATGGTGCCGCGCACCGAGATGGTGTGGATCGAGGGTGAGAAGTCAGCAGGGCAGGCGATCGCTCTCGCGGTGCGCAGCGGGCATTCCCGCATCCCGGTGATCGGCGAGAACGTCGACGACGTACTCGGCGTGGTGTACCTGAAAGACCTTGTGCGACAGCGGTTCTTTGCCTCCGATCGCGGACACGAGACCACCGCGGCGCAGGTGATGCGCCCGGCGGTCTTCGTGCCCGACTCCAAGCCGCTGGATGCGCTGCTGCGCGAGATGCAGCGCGACCGCAACCACATGGCGTTGCTGGTCGACGAGTACGGTGCCATTGCCGGGCTGGTCAGCATCGAGGACGTGCTGGAGGAGATCGTCGGTGAGATCGCCGACGAGTACGACGAAGCTGAGACGGCCCCGGTGGAGGAGTTGGGGGACAACCGTTTCCGGGTGTCGGCCCGGCTGCCCATCGAGGACGTCGGGGAGTTGTACGGGGTCGAGTTCGACGACGATCTCGACGTCGACACCGTCGGCGGTCTGCTGGCCCTGGAGCTGGGCCGTGTTCCGCTGCCGGGCGCCGAAGTGGTCTCGCACGGCCTGCGGATGCACGCCGAAGGCGGCCGCGATCATCGGGGACGGGTCCGGATCGGCACCGTGCTGTTGAGCCCAGTCGAGGAGGAGGGGGACGACGATGAGTGACCGGCTCGGTGCCGACGTCGCCACGACGCCGTGAGCGAGTTCCGTTCCGGCTTCGTGTGTCTGGTGGGCCGGCCCAACACGGGAAAATCGACGCTGACCAATGCGCTGGTCGGCGCGAAGGTGGCGATCACCTCGATGCGCCCGCAGACCACCCGGCACACCATCCGCGGGATCGTGCACCGCGAGAACTTCCAGATCATCCTGGTCGACACCCCGGGCCTGCACCGGCCGCGGACCTTGCTGGGCAAGCGCCTCAACGACCTGGTCCGCGACACCTACTCCGAGGTCGACGTCATCGGGTTGTGCATCCCGGCCGACGAGACGATCGGTCCCGGCGACCGCTGGATCGTCGAACAGATCCGCTCGGTCGCGCCGAAGACGACGTTGATGGCCATCGTCACCAAGACCGACAAAGTGCCCAGGGACCGGGTGGCCGCACAGCTGGTCGCGGTTAGTGAACTCGTCCCGAACGCCGCTGAAATCGTCCCGGTGTCAGCCGTTTCCGGGGCGCAGGTCGACGTGTTGATCGAGGTGCTGGCCGCCGCGCTGCCCCCCGGTCCGGCCTATTACCCGGACGGCGAGCTCACCGACGAGCCCGAAGAGGTGCTGATGGCCGAGCTCATCCGGGAGGCGGCCCTGGAGGGTGTCCGCGACGAGCTGCCGCACTCGCTGGCCGTGGTGATCGAGGAGGTCGAACCGCGGGATGATCGCGACGATCTGATCGACGTGCACGCCGTGCTCTACGTCGAGCGGGACAGCCAGAAGGGCATCGTCATCGGCAAGGGTGGTGCCAGGCTGCGGGAGGTGGGTACTGCGGCCCGCAGCCAGATCGAAAAGCTGCTCGGCACAAAGGTATACCTGGACCTGCGGGTGAAGGTCGCCAAGAACTGGCAGCGTGACCCCAAACAACTTGGCCGGCTTGGCTTCTAACGGCGTGTGCCGTTCACGGCCGAGCGCGGCAACCGGCCGGCGCGGGAATGTCCACTCATCACGTCACCGTCGAACACGACGTCGAAATCGAGGTTGAGCCGCATCGGCTTGCGCACCGACTGCCGCCAGGTCACCCGTGTCACGTCCGATGTCGGGCTAATCGAAACGTCTTGTAGGTCAACCGTTTCGTCCTTGTAGGTGGCGGTGCCGGACCAGCCATGCGGTCCTTGGGTGAAGAGATATTTCACCGCGAGAGTGCCGATCGGGGTCTTGATCCGCACGTCCCAGTCGCCTGCAAAGCTCGATCCAGATCTCAACTCACACCTCCACCGTTTCCCGGCCGGCGTTGCGCCACACCACGCCCCGGCGTTCGTATTCGAAGAGCTGCTCGACCGCGTGCGCGATGCGAGGGCCGTACCACCGGTCCAGCAGGTGCAGCGCCAGGTCCAACCCGGACGTCACCCCGCCTGCGGTGACCAGGTCGCCATCGTCGACCACCCGGGCGGGCACCGCGTTTACCCCAGCGGCGTCCAGCAGGCCCAGCCCCAGGTGATGGGTGACTGCGTGGCGCCCCTCGATCAGACCCGCCATCGCCAGGATCACCGAACCACCGCACACCGCCGTCACGGTGATGTCCGGATTGCCGAATGCCTGCTCCAGCAACGGAGTCAGCTTCGTCTGTGCCGCCCGGGCCAGCAACACCGGTATGGTTTCGACGCCGTCGTCGGGGTCCCCGCCGATAGGTCCGCTCGCCCCGGGCAGCAGCACGCAGCCGCTGCGGGTCGGATCGAGCGCGGCCGTCGCCGCCAGCGTCAGGCCGCGGGTCCCACTGGTCACACTGCGGGCGCCCTCCGCCGACACCAGTGACACCTCCAACTCGCCTCCCACGAATTCGCTTCCGGCAGCGAGGACTTCGAACGGCGCGATCACATCGAGCGGGTCGAACCCGTCGTAGAGCACTAGTTGCGCATGCATGCCACTCATCGTGGGCGGCACCATCATTTCTCACCAGTGGCCTGATTGCCATCCTGCATCGGTATATTGCCAAGCCATGCACAAAGTCGCGGTCTTGGCTGAGCCAGATGTCATCGCGTTCGATATGGCCATCGCGATCGAGACGTTCGGCCGCGTCCGACTGGCCGACGACACGCCCGGCTACCGCGTCCGGGTGTGCGGATGTGCGCCCGTGGTCTGCGCCGGACCCGTCGGCATCACCACCGATTTCGGGCTGGACGAGCTTTGCGATGCCGACACCATCATCGTGCCGGGACGCAACGACGTGACCACACCCGTGCGGGACGATGTGGTGGTGGCACTAAAGGCGGCCCACGACAAAGGAATTCGGATAGCGTCGATATGCACCGGCGCGTTCACCCTGGCCGCCACCGGGGTGCTCGACGGCAAGCGTGCGACCACCCATTGGGTCGCGGCGGAAATCTTTGCCGCCAGGTATCCGGCCGTGCGGCTCGATCCCGATGCGCTCTACGTCGACGAGGGCCAGATTCTGACCTCCGCCGGAGCGTCGGCCGGATTGGACTTGTGCCTGCACATGGTCGCCCGTGACTACGGTTCGGCGGTGGCCGCCGACGCAGCACGCGTGGCTGTGGCCCCACTGCACCGCAGCGGGGGCCAGGCCCAATTCATCGTCCGCAACCGTCGTGCGGTCAACACCGAACTCGACGCGGTACTGGCCTGGATCGAAACCAGCGCGCACCTGCCGCTGACCCTTGCCGACATCGCACGCCAGGCATCGACCAGCGTGCGGACGTTGAACCGCGGATTCAAGCGAGAGACCGGACAGACCCCGTTGCAATGGGTCAACGGGGTGCGGATCCGGCACGCCCAGGAACTACTCGAGGCCACCGACGAGGGAATCGAAACCATCTCGCGCCGAGTCGGTTTCGCGTCGACGACCAACTTCCGTGAGCAGTTCCGCCGACTCACGGGAGTGACACCGCAGAGCTATCGCAACACCTTTCGCCAAACTGCAGACAACACTCAGATGTGAGTCAAACCCGGTGCGTCGTACCAGTTTTCAACGTCGAGGCGGGGGCACACCGTGCATGGGCGGCGTGTTGTTGCCGGTGTTCCACCACACTTCGGGCTGTTTGGACGCCCAGCCGCTGACGGCCTCCAATTCGGCGGCCAACGAGACCAGCATGCCTTCACTGTTGGCCGGCCCCATCAGCTGCACCCCGATCGGCAACCCGTCGGAGGTGAAACCGGCCGGCACGTTGATGGACGGCCACCCGAGTACGTTCCACGGCCACGTGTACGGGCACGCGGCGATGATGGCGCGGTCGGTGGCCAGGCCGCTCAACCGGTCGAAGGCGCGCGCCTGCGGTGGCGGCTGGGCAGTGGTCGGCGCCAGCACCACGTCGACGATGTTGAAGATCGATCCGACCCGGCGCTGGTCGGCGATCTCGTGACGGCGCGCGCTGCGCAGGGTCGCCTGCGAGAGCATGTGGCCGGTGCGCATGTTGGACAACGTGCGGGGATCCCACTCGATACCGTCGCCGAGGCGCTCCTGCCACTCCCACAGCGCGGAGGTGGACCGGGCCAGAAAGTCCCACGACAACCGCAGCCCGTAGTCGGGGTTTCCCTTGACCACCTTGTGACCGAGTAGTTCGAGCTGCTCGCCGACCTTCAAAGTGGCGGCCAGGATCTCCGGATGCAGCTTGGCCCGGAAGAACGTGTAGGGAAATCCGGTCGACAAGGCGACCTTGAGTTCGCCGGGGGCGATGCCGACGTAGTCGGAGGCGGTCAACGGTTCGGGCTTGTGCAGATCGCCCTCGACGTTGCCGGACGCCGCGTCCAGCACCAGCGCGGCGTCGGCCACCGTCCGCGCCAGCACGCCGTTGACGGTGATGCCGTTGAATGATTCCGGCTCCGGCCAGGTGGAGATGCGGCCACGTTGGGGC
Source organism: Mycobacterium sp. NGS67 (assembly GCF_059812185.1). NCBI lineage: Bacteria > Bacillati > Actinomycetota > Actinomycetes > Mycobacteriales > Mycobacteriaceae > Mycobacterium > Mycobacterium sp. NGS67. The sequence goes on along the minus strand of NZ_JCALCF010000014.1, from coordinate 10,602 downwards.
TTGATGCCCACCAGATGCGTCCAGGCCGCCGGGATGCGGACACTGCCCGCGCCGTCGGAACCGATCGCGGCGGTCACCAGGCCCGCGGCCACCGCGGCGGCGCTGCCGCCCGACGACCCGCCCGGGGTGTGCCGGCGAGCCCATGGATTTCGGGTGTGCCCGAACCCGGGCCCGCTGGTGAACGGCCACTGGCCCAGTTCGCAGGTGTTGGTCTTGCCGACGATCACCGCACCGGCCGCCTTGAGCCGGCGGACCACCTCGCTGTCCTGGGTCGCCGGCCGGACATACCCGTCGGTGCCGTAGCGGGTCGGCACGCCAGCAACGTCGACGTCATCTTTGATCGCGATCGGGATGCCCAGCAGCGGCGCCGTGTCACCGGCAGCGCGGCGCCGGTCGGCGGCAGCGGCGTCGGCCAGCGCCGACTCGGTCAGCACGACCCGGAACGCGTTCAATGTGGACTGGCTCACATCGATGGCATGCAGCGATCGGCGGGCCAGTTCGGCGGCGGTGACCTTGCGGGTGGCCAGCTGGTACAACAGGTCGGTTAACGTGGGCAAGCGCTGGTAGCCGGAGCCGGACACGGCCCCGGAACCGGACTCGGAAGCGCCAACCACGGGGTACGAGACTATCGGCGCGGATACCCGCAATGTCGCGGCGGGGTGCAAAACTACGTGGCGATCGCCAGCGCGGCGGAGCCGGGCGCTGGGGGCACCTCCCGCTTGCGGGGGACGGGTCGCCACTAAAAGGTTCGTGGCGATCGCCAGCGCGGCGGAGCCGGGCGCAGCGGGTCGCCACTAAGATCAGCGGGATGCGGCTGTATCGAGACCGGGCTGTTGTGCTGCGTCAGCACAAGCTCGGCGAAGCCGACCGGATCGTCACCTTGCTGACCCGCGATCACGGGTTGGTTCGGGCGGTGGCCAAGGGCGTGCGCCGCACCCGCAGCAAATTCGGTGCCCGGTTGGAACCGTTCGCGCACATCGACGCGCAACTGCACCCGGGCCGCAACCTCGACATTGTCACCCAGGTCGTTTCGATCGACGCGTTCGCCACCGACATCGTCAGCGATTACGGCCGCTACACCTGCGCTTGCGCGATGCTGGAAACCGCCGAACGTCTCGCCGGGGAAGAACGGGCGCCCGCCCCGGCGCTGCACCGGCTCACCGTCAGCGCGCTCCGGGCGGTGGCGGATGGGCGCCGGTCCCGCGATCTGCTGTTGGACGCCTACCTGTTACGCGCCATGGCCACAGCCGGATGGGCGCCGGCGTTGACCGAATGCGCCCGCTGCGCCACCCCGGGTCCGCATCGGGCGTTTCACATCGCAGCCGGAGGCAGCGTCTGCACGCACTGCCGTCCGGCCGGCGCGACCACTCCGCCGCTGGGCGTGGTGGACCTCATGTCCGCCCTGCACGACGGTGATTGGGAGAGTGCCGAGGCCGCGCCGCAAGCACACCGCAGCTACGTCAGCGGACTGGTAGCCGCGCACCTGCAATGGCACTTGGAGCGCCAGCTCAAGACGCTGCCGCTGGTGGAGCGGGTCTCCGCCAATCGCACCATCGCCGACCGTCGCCCCGAACCGATTGGGCAGGATGTCGAGTGTGGCTAACAGGGCCGAGCGAAAGCTGAAGTTCGCCGACTTTCCGCAACTGCCCCCGGCGCCCGAGGATTACCCGACCTTTCCCGACACCTCGACGTGGCCGGTCGTCTTCCCGCAGTTGCCGCCGTCGCCCGACGGGGGACCGCGTCGTCCGCCGCAACACACGTCGAAGGCGGTTGCACCCCGGATCCCGGCCGACCAGCTGCCCAACCACGTCGCCATCGTGATGGACGGCAACGGCCGCTGGGCTACCCAGCGTGGCTTGAGTCGTACCGAGGGCCACAAGATGGGCGAAGCGGTGGTGATCGACATCGCTTGCGGCGCAGTCGAACTCGGTATCAAATGGCTCAGTCTCTACGCGTTCTCCACGGAGAACTGGAAGCGTTCGCCCGAAGAGGTCCGCTTTCTCATGGGCTTCAACCGCGACGTGGTGCGACGTCGCCGGGAGATTCTCAACGAGATGGGCGTGCGGATTCGCTGGGTGGGTTCCCGGCCGCGCCTGTGGCGCAGCGTGATCAACGAACTCGCGATCGCCGAGGAAGTGACGAAGAACAACGACGTCATCACCATCAACTACTGCGTCAACTACGGTGGCCGCGCCGAGATCGCCGAAGCCACCAGACGGATCGCCGAGCAGGCCGCGGCCGGCAGACTCAACCCCGATCGCATCACCGAATCCACCCTCGCGCGGTACATGCAGCGTCCTGACATCCCCGACGTCGACCTGTTCCTGCGCACCTCGGGGGAGCAACGGTCCAGCAACTTCATGCTGTGGCAGGCGGCTTACGCCGAATTCATCTTCCAGGACAAGCTCTGGCCCGACTACGACCGTCGCGATCTGTGGGCGGCCTGCGAGGAATACGCCTCGCGTAACCGCCGGTTCGGGAGCGCCTAGTGCCGGCACTGCAAGAGCGACTCATGGCGATACTCGGAGAGGTGCTGGCCGTCGACGCGGAATCCGACGGGGCGCTGACAATACGGCACAACGGCACGTTCGCGTCGTTGCGGGTGGTGACCATCGCCGAGGACCTCGACCTGGTGTCGTTGACCCAGGTATTGGCCTGGGACCTGCCGCTGTCGAAGAAGATCAGCGACCAGGTGGCCAGGCACGGCCGGGACTCGAACTTCGGGTCGGTGACTCTGCTCGAAAAGGGGTCCAAGAGCGCCAAGACGGCGGACGTCTTACTGCGGTACAACTTTCCCGGCGGCGGGCTCACCGACGACGCACTGCGCACGTTGATCCTGTTGGTGCTGGACAGCGGTGCCCGCATCCGCGCCGAATTGACCGCCTGAGCGCGACCAGTGTGCGGCCGGCAGCACATTCGGCGGCCAGGGCTCAGCGGCAATCCGAGCAGGTGCCGAAGATCTCGATGGTGTGGCTGACGTCGGAGTAGCCGTGTTTGGTGGCCACTTCGGCCGCCCAGGCCTCGACCTCGTGGTCGCCGACCTCGATGGCCGAGCCGCAGCTGCGGCACACCAGGTGGTGGTGATGGTGATCCGAGCATCTGCGGTAGACCGCTTCTCCGGTGTCGGTGCGCAGCGAGTCGACCAGGCCTGCGGCCGCCATCGACTGCAGCGTCCGATAAACGGTGGTCAGGCCGATGTTCTCGCCGCGCCGGCGCAGCTCGTCGTGCAGTTCTTGAGCCGAGCGGAACTCGTCCAGCGTCTCCAACAGCGTCGAGATGGCCGCCCGTTGCCGGGTGGAGCGGACGCTTCCTGCGGTTTCGCTCATGTCACGTCCTCGCTGGCATGGGCAACCGCGTCGATGACGATGTGCGCCAGGTGATGGTCGGCCAGCCGGTACAGCACTTCGCGGCCGGACCGTTCCCCGGACACCACCCCAGCGGCTTTGAGGATCTTCAGATGCTGACTCACCAATGGTTGCGGAACACCCAGCGCGTCGACCAATTCGTGGACGCAGCGCTGAGATTCGCGCAACTGCAACACGATGGCGATCCGCACCGGGGCGGCCAGGGCGCGCAGCAATTCGCCGGCGGCATCGAGGATGTCCCGCGACGGTGGCGTCGGATAGGAGGGATGTTCCTCGAACCGGTCAGCACCGTGCTCGTGCGGACCGACCACGTCGTCGTCGGCGGCAGGAGCGGAATGTGTCCGGGGCGACGTCACCGTATGGAGTCACCACCTCTTGAAGTACCGAGCATTCGAAACAGCTTGAGACTCGCCGGAGAACCACCGTCGGCTGCAGCCCGCGACTGCCCTCCACTGTCACATGCATGATGATGCATGTCAAAGACCGGGACGGTGGTCGCTACCATGACTGATGTTTTGCGGGCGGCGCTTGCCGTTGCCCGCGTCTGCCAGATCCTCCGAAGGGAGCGCACGCCCCGTGGCGTCTGTCATCGACACCGTGGTCAACCTGGCCAAACGACGGGGCTTCGTCTTCCCGTCCGGCGAAATCTACGGCGGCACGAAGTCGGCGTGGGACTACGGCCCGCTGGGGGTCGAACTCAAGGAGAACATCAAACGGCAGTGGTGGCGTGCGGTGGTCACCGGTCGCGACGACGTCGTCGGCCTGGATTCGTCGATCATCCTGCCGCGCGAAGTATGGGTCGCCTCCGGTCACGTCGAGGTGTTCCACGACCCGCTGGTCGAATCGCTGATCACCCACAAGCGTTATCGCGCTGACCATCTCATCGAGGCCTACGAGGCCAAACACGGGCACCCGCCGCCCAACGGGCTGGCCGACATTCGGGACCCGGAAACCGGCGAGCCGGGCCGGTGGACCGAGCCGCGCGAGTTCAACATGATGCTCAAGACCTACCTCGGGCCCATCGAGACCGAAGAAGGCCTGCACTATCTGCGTCCGGAGACCGCGCAAGGGATCTTCGTCAACTTCGCCAACGTGGTGACCACCGCTCGCCGCAAGCCCCCGTTCGGCATCGGGCAGATCGGCAAGAGTTTCCGCAACGAGATCACCCCGGGCAACTTCATCTTCCGGACCCGCGAGTTCGAACAGATGGAGATGGAGTTCTTCGTCGAGCCTTCGACGGCCAAGGAGTGGCACCAGTATTGGATCGACACCCGGCGCCAGTGGTACATCGACCTCGGCATCGACCCCGAGAACCTGCGGCTGTTCGAACACCCGAGGGAAAAGCTGTCGCACTACTCCGACGGCACCACCGACATCGAGTACAAGTTCGGGTTCGCCGGTAATCCATGGGGTGAGCTGGAAGGCATTGCCAACCGCACCGACTTCGACTTGTCGACGCACTCGAAGCATTCCGGAACCGAACTGTCCTACTACGACCAGGCCACCGACACCCGCTACGTGCCCTACGTGATCGAACCTGCCGCCGGGCTGACGCGGTCGTTCATGGCCTTCCTGGTCGACGCGTACCACGAGGACGAGGCGCCCAACGCCAAGGGCGGGGTGGACAAGCGCACGGTGCTGCGACTGGATCAGCGATTGGCTCCGGTCAAAGCGGCGGTGTTGCCGCTGTCGCGGCACGCCGATCTGAGCCCGAAGGCCCGCGACCTTGCCGCCGAGCTGCGCAAGTCCTGGAACATCGAGTTCGACGACGCCGGAGCGATCGGCCGGCGCTACCGTCGCCAGGACGAGATCGGCACGCCGTATTGCGTGACGATCGACTTCGACTCACTCGAAGACGACGCGGTCACGGTGCGCGAGCGCGACGCCATGACGCAGGAGCGCGTCGCGATCGACAAGGTAGCCGACTACTTAGCCGTGCGCTTGAGGGGCAGCTGATCTCGCGGGCGTGCGCAGTGGATAAAGCCGAACTTGTTTCGCCTTTCTCAGCGTAATTCGGCGGTTTATCCGCACGCCCGGGGATATCTCGTCAGACGAAGTTCATTCGAACTGACTTTTCAAATGTCGTGCGGAGCCGTTTCGTGGCAGACCTTTTCTGTGCCCATGGAGCCGACGGCGCGTGACCGGCGTTGGCTGATGAGTTCAGATTTGCCGAAAATTTATCTGCCGCGGCGACCTCGGGTGCGGCCGGCGACGAGACGGGTCGTCGCGGCGTCGTCTATGGGCGGAAACGTCGGTGCCGCCATGGATTCGGTGATGCCGCGGTCGCGACGCGGTGGTGGGAGAATCCTCGGGATGCGCATTGCGGCAGCAGAAGTCCCGCACGGGTGAACTGCGGAACGATGGTTGCGACGGTGTCGTCTCGCGCCCTCATATTCTGGTGTCGCAAACCGTCCGCCAAACGAATCAGAAAAGCGGCCGAATTACTCCGATTCGACGCCCGGTAATTCGAAAGTCTAATTCGTCGACATCTCGCTGGACAGCTGTCCGGCCCCGCACAGGATGGGGCGGACCGATGGCCCAATTCCCTCGAATGTCGGTGAAGGCGCAGACTTTCGGCCGGATTTGTTTTACGATGCGGCATGGACTGTCCTGTGTGACGGACGCCACCAAGAGTTGGAGCCGTTGGCGCGGCTGGCTGGGTTGGGGTTGCGATGTTCTTGGATTTTGCGTGGTTGCCGCCGGAGATCAATTCGGCGCGGATTTTCGCTGGGGCTGGGTCGGGTCCGTTGCATGTGGCGGCGGCGGCTTGGGAGAGTTTGGCCGCTGATTTGGCGGCGTCGGCGGAGTCGTTCAACGCGGTGATTGTGGGTTTGGCCAGCGGGCCGTGGGCGGGTCCGGCGTCGGCGTCGATGGCTGCTGCGGCGACTCCGTATGTGGGGTGGTTGGGGGCTGCGGCGGCGCAGGCTCAGTCGGCGGCGGGTCAGGCGCGTGCGGCGGCGTCGTCGTTTGAGGGGGCGTTGACGGCCACGGTGCATCCGGCGGTGGTGGAGGCCAATCGGGTGTCGTTGATGACGTTGATCGCGACGAATTTCTTGGGGTTGAATACTCCGGCGATTTTTGCCAACGAGTTCGATTATGTGGAGATGTGGGCCCAGGATGTGGCCGCGATGTTGGGTTATCAGTCCGGTGCGACGGCGGTGGCTGCGAGCTTGACTCCGTTCAGTGTCCCGCCGCTCGACCTGGCCGGACTGGCGTCAACGGTGAACGCGAGTCTGGCCGGCTACGCCGGCTCGGTTACCGCGGCGTTGAGCCCGGTCGCCGAAGTCGCCACCGACGGAGCCGCGGCGATGGTGCTGGGCGTGCAGTCGGTCGCCGCGGGGATACCCGTGGGAACCGTGTTGTCGGGGGTGCAGGCTGCGGCGATGCCGGCCAGCATGTTGATCGGTCCGATGATGCAGCTGGGGCAGACCGCGGGAGTCGGAACCGCCGGATTGGCCGGCGCCACCGAGGGATTGACCGACATACCCAAGCTCGTCGGCGGAGCCGTTCCCGGGCTGAACGGACTCGGTGGGGGCGCCGCCCTCGGTGCGGGGATGGCCGGCGACCTCGGCAAGGCGCACCTGGTGGGTGCGATGTCGGTGCCGCCGACCTGGCAGGGGTCGGTGCCCAAGGCGATGGCCAGCTCGGCGATGTCGGGACTGGGCACGATGCCCAACGCGGCGGCGATGGCGCCGGCCGCGGGCGGCTCCGGAATGGGCATGATGCCAATGCCGATGGGCATGGGTGGCGCTGGCGGAGGCATGCCCGGCGGCATGATGGGCCGCGGTGGCGCAGGCGCGCAAGTGGTGCAGAACCGCCCGAGCGTGATTCCGCGGACCGGCGTCGGATAGGACGACGGGTCTGCCTGACCTAACCGGCCCGTCAGGGCCGCGACCGACGCTGCGGGGTCGACTGCCGAATTCGCGTGTCGGGCATGTGCGGCGGCCGAATATACTGGGCAAGTAACTAAACCGATTCGGCGCTCGAATAGTCCAATATCCGTCCTTTTGGCGGAAAGCTCCGAACTTTCGGTGCAGTTTGATTTACGATCCGGCAGTGAGCCGGTGCGTATCGGATAGTACGGATGAGTGGTTGTCGGCGCCGTTGACGCGGCTGGCTGAGTTGGGGTTGCGATGATTTGGGATTTTGCGTGGTTGCCGCCGGAGATCAATTCGGCGCGGATTTTCGCCGGGGCTGGGTCGGGTCCGTTGCATGTGGCGGCGGCGGCTTGGGAGAGTTTGGCCGCTGATTTGGCGGCGTCGGCGGAGTCGTTCAACGCGGTGATTGTCGGTTTGGCCAGCGGGCCCTGGGCGGGTCCGGCGTCGGCGTCGATGGCGGCTGCGGCGACTCCGTATGTGGGGTGGCTGGGGGCTGCGGCGGCGCAGGCTGAGTCGGCGGCGGGTCAGGCGCGCGCGGCGGCGTCGTCGTTTGAGGGGGCGTTGACGGCCACGGTGCATCCGGCGGTGGTGGAGGCCAATCGGGTGTCGTTGATGACGTTGATCGCGACGAATTTCTTGGGGTTGAACACTCCGGCGATTTTTGCCAACGAGTTCGATTATGTGGAGATGTGGGCCCAGGATGTGGCCGCGATGTTGGGTTATCAGTCCGGTGCGACGGCGGTGGCTGCGAGCTTGATTCCGTTCACTACGCCGCCGCTCGACCTGGCCGGACTGGCCGCAACCGTCAACGCGGGGGCTGCCGGACTGGCGACGCAGGCCACGGCTGCCCTTGCCCCGGTTGCTTCCGGTGTCACCGCGGCGGCGCCCGCGCTGGTTGCCGGGGTGCAGTCGGCGGCTGCCGCGGTGCCAGTGGACATGGCGATGTCGATGTTCTCGGCGGGTGCGATGCCGGCCAGCATGTTGATCGGTCCGATGATGCAGCTGGGGCAGACCGCCGGAGCCGGAACTGCCGGACTGGCGGGTGCCACCACCGCGGCGGACTTGGCCGGCATGCCGGCGTTGGCCGGTGACATCAATCCCATGAAGGGCATCGGTGGCGGCGGAGCCGGACTGGGTGCCGGGATGGCGGCCGGCCTCGGCAACGCACGACTGGTGGGTGCGATGTCGGTGCCGCCGACCTGGCAGGGCTCGGTGCCCAAGGCGATGGCCAGCTCGGCGATGTCGGGTCTGGGCGTCAACGCCGCGGAGATGGCCCAAGCCGCCGGAGCCGCTGGTGCGGGTGGCGGCATGCCGATGATGCCGATGCCGATGGGCATGGGTGGCGGCGCCCAGGGTATGCCTGGCGGCATGATGGGCCGCGGTGGCGCGAGTCCGCATGTGGTGCAGAACCGGCCGAGCGTGATCCCGCGCACCGGCGTCGGATAATTGGCCGTCAAAGGCGCGGGCGGCGCTTGGGGGGTCCCCGTCGCCCGCGCCTTTGTCATGTCGTGACTTGTTGCGGTGCAACAGGATTGAGCGGCCGCTAAAGTTGCCCGAGTCCGCGGCTCACCAGGAATGTGCCGAGTAGGGTGACGACGACGGCGAACATCTGTTGCCGTCGAGCTTGCGCCCACTGCTGCACCGCTGCTATCACGTGGTCGGTGCGGGCCGGGGCCGCCAGTCGACTGATAAGCGGGACCTCCACGAACGCCAAGGCGATCAGGGTGTATGCCCCGGCGGCAATTGTCTGGGTGCTTGCCGCCGCTCCCGAGGCCACGATCGCGGCGAGCGCCGCCATGAACCGAAAGTCGATCAACATGCCCGCGCCGAGAGCGAACGCCACGCTGAGCGGGCGGGCCCGCAGTGCGCAATGCGCGCGGCTCGACAACGCCGACAGTCGCGACGAGCCGATCACGGTCCCACCTTGTCGTCCTCGCCGCGACATGCCGACCGCGACCGCTGCGATCAGCAGGGCCAGCATTCCCATCGCTAGCTGAATCCGGCCGGCGGTGGCGGTGGCAGTGGCGTGTTGCATCCGGCCGACCACGGCGATGGTGTTGTCGCGCATGCCGTAGAGCACTCCCGCGGCGAGTGCGACACTTGTCGCCATGCCGCCGAGCCAGAATGCGAGCAGCGGGCCAAGCGCCCGAGAACGCGACGACAGGACGGCGCTGACGCCGAGCCGTACCGGGTCGGCGGTCGCCACAAGAGCTAACACCAGCACCGTGCACCACATGGCAACGCACGCTACAACGGTTGCTGCGGGTTGCGGAACCCATTGAGAGGCACCGTTTTTGCCCCCACACGGCGATAGCCGCGACCCCGGTCGATTCTGGCGCGTCGATAAGACGGCACAGGTCTGATCGGTGCCGAGTAATTTGGCCCTGACCTCGCATGATCCGTCGTCAGCGACACGTCGAGGACAAATCGAACGGGCTTTCTGAGGGATCGATCAAAAATGTGGGATCGAATAAATTTTCTGCGAAATCGCCGGCAACCGTGCAGGCGGCGGACGGTTGCACATCCCGGTACCGAAGATGAATCCATCCGATCCCGCCGTCGATCATCCGCGCAAAGCGATTTTGACTCCGAGAAGCCGCGCTTCGCAGCGGCGATGTTGCCGTCCCAGCGCCGGGGACGTAATGCGAAGCATACTGGCGGCCAACGGTTTTGCCGGGACTGTGCGGGTTCGGATCGCACAGATGCGAACCGGTCGCCGGCCGCAGCGGCAGCCCATCGGGATCGTCGGGCCTGATCGGATACGCACAGGTGCTGGACGGCGGGTTGCGCGGGGAAATAAATCCGGGAAAGAGGAGATATCGCGGCGCGGATTGCCTTAAGCTTTGAATGCTCGGTGGTTTGTGCTTGCCATTGAGCAAGGTGTGTTGACATCGACACTGGGAAGGGGACAGCGTGCTTCTGCCTCTTGGTCCGCCCTTGCCGCCCGATTCGGTGGCAGCGAAACGGGGCGAGTCGGGCATGCTCGGCGGATTGTCAGTTCCGCTCAGCTGGGGTACGGCTGTTCCGCCGGACGACTACGACCACTGGTCGAAGGAGTCCGAAGCAGGTGTCGAAGAAGTCGTCGTAGTGCCTGGTGCGGTCGATCCGGAACCGATCGAACCTGGCAACGACGAGTGGGATGAGTGGGCAGAGTGGAAACAGTGGGAGGCGGAGAACGCCGAACCCCGTTTCGAGATGCCGCGCGGTAGCAGCGTGGTCCCGCATTCGCCGGCAGCCGGGTGAGAGAAAGGGTCAAGACTGTCGTTGTCTACGGGTGATTGACGGCTTCGGGACTTCCCGGAGGCAGTGATCACATCAATCAAAACTGGTTGAAATTCCAAGTAACACATCCACAAGCT
>NZ_JCALCF010000013.1:0-164797 GCF_059812185.1 Mycobacterium sp. NGS67 | reverse complement strand
GTCTGCTCGCGAGGGTAAGGTGACCCCCTGCTCGGGGGCTAGACGCTGCGGCGACGGGCGCGGGGTGACGGCCGAGACTCCAACCATGACTGAAAAGCCGTCAAAGCGCCTCTGTCCAAGGCGATTTCATATCCCAGCCGACGCTCCTGGGTGGTGTCGCGCAGTTCCAGCACCACGATCTCACCGCTCATGATGTCGAATTCGTCGCCGCGGGGCGCACGCCTGCCCACGACCTCCACTCCGCGCCTGCTCAGCCGGCGATCAGGCCACAACCGCAGACTGGACAGTCGATAGAACGCGGCTTCGCCACCGCGATAACGGATCACCCCGTGCCGCCAGCCATGACCACCCACCGCGGGGATGTCGCGCATGATGGCCGCCATTCCTCCCTGACGCAGTTTCCACAGCCGGAAACTCAGGGCCAGAACAGCCGCACCCAGCAGGACAACGAGCACGACCATGCCGACCATGGGCGCGCTCATCCTACGGATCAGTCGATCGCGCCGATGGCGCGCAATCTGGCGCGGCCCCGGGCGGCGGTTGCGGGATCGTCTGATTCGGAATCCTGCCTGGCCGAACTCTCGTCGATGTCCTTCTCGAACTCGGCCGATTCCGCGAGGACACTGACGCCGTCCTCGGTCACCGTCAAGAAGCCGCCGTCCACTGCGATCCGCAGGTCGTCTTCGCCTTCCCGTTCCACCCGGACCATGGCGTCGTCGACCAGCTGCGCGACCAGGGGGATGTGGTGCGGCAGGATGCCGATCTCCCCGACGGTGGTGCGGGTGAACAGAAACGTCGCTTCCCCCGACCAGATCTCACGGTCGACCGCGACGATCTGCACGTTCAATTCAGCCATGCCACACCACCTTCCATATCTTTCGAGTCAGGACCGCACGCCTCACAGCTTGACGTCGAAGGTCTCGGCCTTCTTGGCCAGGTCGTCGAGTCCACCGATCAGGAAGAAGGCCTGCTCGGGCACGTGGTCGAAATCACCCTTGGTCAGCTTGTCGAAGGCCTCGATGGTCTCCTTGACCGGCACCGTCGAACCGGGCTGGCCGGTGAACTGCTCGGCGGCCATCATGTTCTGCGACAGGAACCGCTCGATGCGCCGCGCGCGGTTGACCAGCTGCTTGTCCTCCTCCGACAGCTCGTCGACACCGAGGATGGCGATGATGTCCTGAAGGTCCTTGTAGCGCTGCAGGATTCGGATGACCTCCTGCGCCACGCGGTAGTGCTCGTCGCCGACGACGCTGGGGTCCAGAATGGTCGAGCTCGAGGCCAGCGGGTCCACCGCGGGGAAGATGCCCTTGGAGAACACCGACCGCGACAGCTCGGTGGTGGCGTCCAGGTGCGCGAAGGTGGTCGCCGGTGCCGGGTCGGTGTAGTCGTCGGCGGGCACGTAGACGGCCTGCATGGACGTAATCGACTTGCCTCGCGTGGAAGTGATGCGCTCCTGCAGCTCACCCATCTCGTCCGCCAGCGTCGGCTGGTAACCCACCGCGGACGGCATCCGGCCGAGCAGCGTGGAGACCTCCGAACCGGCCTGGGTGAACCGGAAGATGTTGTCGATGAACAGCAGCACGTCCTGGCCGGCTTCGTCGCGGAACCACTCCGCCATGGTCAGCGCCGACAACGCCACCCGCATACGGGTGCCGGGCGGCTCGTCCATCTGACCGAACACCAGCGCGGTGTCCTTGAGCACGTCGGCTTCCTTGAGCTCGACCCACAGGTCGTTGCCCTCACGGGTGCGCTCGCCCACACCGGCGAAAACCGAAGTACCACCGAAGTTTCGGGCGATGCGGTTGATCATCTCCTGGATCAACACGGTCTTGCCCACGCCGGCACCGCCGAACAGTGCGATCTTGCCACCACGCACGTACGGCGTGAGCAGGTCCACGACTTTCAGACCGGTCTCGAGCATCTCGGTGCGAGGCTCCAGGTCTTCGAAGGTCGGCGGCTTGCGGTGGATCGACCAGTGGTCGAAGTCTTCTCCGTACCCCTCCTCGTCCAGGCACGTGCCCAGCGCGTTGAAGACGTGGCCCTTGACTTCCTCACCCACCGGGACCGAGATCGACTTGCCGGTGTCGGTGACGTCGACGCCGCGCACCAGTCCGTCGGTGGGCTGCATCGAGATGGCACGGACCAGGTTGTCACCGAGGTGCTGAGCCACCTCGAGAGTCAAGGTCTTCTTCATCGACTCGTAGGTGATGTCGGCGTGCAACGCGTTGAACAGCTCCGGCACGGAACCACGCGGAAACTCGACGTCGACAACGGGTCCGGTGATACGGACCACGCGACCGTTGGTGTCGGAGCCGTTCGACTTCTTGCCGGACTTCTCTGTCGTGTCTGATGTAGCTGCCATATGTCTATCGCTTCCTCGTGGTGCTTACTTGGCGGCGTCGGCGAGCGCGTTGGCGCCACCGACGATTTCGCTGATCTCTTGGGTGATCTGGGCCTGCCGCTCACGGTTCGCCTGCAGCGTCAGGTCCTTGATGAGGTCGTCGGCGTTGTCGGTGGCCGACTTCATCGCACGCTGGCGCGAAGCCAGTTCGGAGGCCGCCGATTCCAGCAGCGCCGCATACACCCGAGTGGTCAGGTACCGCGGCAACAGTGCGTCGAACAGCGTGGTGGCGTCCGGCTCGAAGGAATACAGGGTGTGCGGTTCGTCGTCGTCATCGTCTCCGACGTATTCGACGACCAGCGGCGCGATCCGGTGCGCGGCAGCCGATTGCGACATCATCGACTTGAATTCCGAATAGACGATGTGCAATTCGTCGACGCCCTGCACATCACTGTCGACCTCGATGCCGGAATCGTCGTATTCCTCGCCGGTGCCCTTCATGAAGGCGTCGACCAGCGTGTCGCCGATCTCAGCGGCGTTCTCGTACTGGGGCTGCTCGGAGAAACCCGACCAGGACTGTTGAATGTCCCAGTTCCGGAACGAGTAGTAGTTCTGCGCTTTGCGGCCGACAGTGAAGAGAACCGGCTGCTTACCTTCCTCGCGCAGGAGCGAGAACAGCTCTTCCGAGCGACGGAAGATGCTGGAGTTGTAGGCGCCGCACAGGCCACGGTCAGACGACAACACCAGCACGCCAGCCTTTTTCGGGTTCTCCCGCTCCACCAGTAGCGGGTGGTCGAGGGCGGCTTCGGCGGACAACGTGAGAAGCGTGGAGGTGATCTGGAAGGCGTATGGCCGGGCGGCCTGCAGCCGGGACTGCGCCTTGCCGATGCGCGACGTGGCAATCAGTTCCTGGGCCTTGGTGATCTTCTTGATCGAACCCGCCGAGCGGATCCGGCCGCGGAGTTCGCGAAGTGTGGCAGCCATTGTCCGCTACTTCTTGTTTTTCTTGGAGTCCACCGATTCCTTCTTGGTCGCCTTGCCGGACGAGTCCTTGGAATCCTTCTTCTCTTCCTTCGGCTTTTCCTTCCGGACCTTGACCGACTCCTTCTCTACGTCGTCCTCGTCCATCGCCTCGACGTGTTCGTCAGGCACCACCGATTCGCCATCGCTGGCCGCGAAGCCCTTCTTGAACTTCTTGATGATCGCGGTGAGCTTTTCTTCTTCGTCGTCACCGAACTTGCCGCTCGAGCGGATGCCTTCCAGGAACGACTCTTCCGACGCGCGCATGTGGTCCAGCAACTCGGCTTCGAACCGCTTCACGTCCTGTACCGGCACCGAGTCGATCTGACCGCCAGTGCCCAGGAAGATCGAAACCACTTGCTGCTCAACGGGCATCGGCTCGTACTGAGGTTGCTTGAGTAGCTCCACCAGGCGCTCACCCCGGGCCAGCTGCTTCTTCGACGTGTCGTCGAGGTCGGAGGCGAAGGCGGCGAAGGACTCCAGTTCGCGGTACTGCGAAAGGTCCAGCCGCAGCGAGCCGGCCACCTCTTTCATCGCCTTGATCTGAGCCGCACCACCGACGCGGGACACCGAGCTACCCACGTTGATAGCCGGTCGGACACCCTGGTTGAACAGGTCGGACTCCAGGAAGCACTGGCCGTCGGTGATCGAGATGACGTTGGTCGGGATGTAGGCCGAGATGTCGTTGGCCTTGGTCTCGATCACCGGCAGGGCGGTCAGCGACCCACCACCGAGATCGTCGGACAGCTTCGCGCAACGTTCCAGCAGCCGCGAATGCAGGTAGAACACGTCACCCGGGAACGCCTCACGGCCGGGCGGGCGGCGTAGCAGTAGCGAGATGGCCCGGTAGGCGTCGGCGTGCTTGGTCAGGTCGTCGAACACGATCAGTACGTGCTTGCCCTGGTACATCCAGTGCTGCGCGATCGCCGAACCCGTGTACGGCGCAAGCCATTTGAAGCCGGCCGATTCCGAGGCAGGAGCCGCGACGATGGTGGTGTAGTCCATCGCGCCGCCCTCTTCCAGCGCTTGGCGGACCGCGGCGATCGTGGTGCCCTTCTGCCCGATCGCCACGTAGACGCAGCGAACCTGGAGCTTCTCGTCGTCGGTCTCCCAGTTCTTGCGCTGGTTGAGGATGGTGTCGACGCACACCGCGGTCTTGCCCGTCTTGCGGTCGCCGATGATCAGCTGACGCTGCCCACGGCCGATGGGAGTCATCGCATCGATGGCCTTGATCCCGGTCTGCAACGGCTCCTTCACGCCCTGCCGCTGCACCACCGAGGGCGCCTGCAACTCCAGAGCCCGCCGGTCGTCGGTGTCGATGTCGCCGCCGCCGTCGATCGGCTGCCCGAGCGGGTTCACCACGCGGCCCAGGAAGCCGTCCCCGACCGGCACCGACAGCACGTCGCCGGTCCGCTTGACCTGCTGGCCCTCTTCGATCTGCTCGAAGTCACCCAGGATGACCGCGCCGATGTCGTGCTCGTCCAGGTTGAGGGCCACCCCCAGCACACCGCCCTCGAACTCGAGCAGTTCCTGGGTCATCGCCGACGGCAATCCCTCGACGTGGGCGATACCGTCACCGGCATCGACGACAGTGCCGACCTCCTCGCGAGAGGTGTCGGAAGTGAACGAACTTACGTACTCCTCGATCGCGCTCTGGATGTCGTCGGCGGAGATTGTCAAGTCGGCCATAACGTTTCGTCTTCCTACTTGGGTTCTGACTAGTTCGTGTCTTCGGTCGGGCTGGGCGGTTAGTCCGGTAGCTGCGCCTCGGCGGCGGCAAGACGAGACTTGAGCGTGCCGTCGATGACCTCGTCACCGACGGTGATCAACAGTCCGCCCAGCAGCTCCTTGTCGATCTGCAGTTGCACGGCAACCGGGTGCCCGTAGATGCGGCTCAGCACTTCCACGAGCCGCTGGTTCTGCGCATCGCTGAGTTCGGCCGCTGCGGTGACCTGCGCGACCAGTTCGCCGCGGCGCGCCACCGCCACCTCAGCCAGGAACAGCACCGCCTCGTCGGCCGGCTTGCCTCTCAACAGCTCAATGGTGTGCGACAACAGCGCGGAGGTGACGGCATTGACGCGGCCGCTGGCGCTGTCGAGCACCTTGCGCAGCAACTCGGCCCGACCTTCGACCGGGGTTCGCTGATCCCCGAGCAGGATGGCCAGCCGCGGCTGAGTGTCGAGGATCCGGGAGAACCGGAACAGCTGGTCTTCGACCTCGTCGATCTTGTCGTCGTTTTCGGCGACCGCGAGCAACGCCTGCCGGGACACCTGCTCGATCGCGTCGACCAGATCGTCGTTGGCCGACCAGCGTTCGGACACCGCCGCACGGAGCAGCTCCAGAGTGGGGTCACCGACCTTGCCGTCGAACAGTCGCTCGACGAGCTGGACGCGCGGCGCCGAATCCTCGGACGGCACACTCAGATACCGGAGTACGACCGCTTCGCGGCCGAGCAACTTGGCCACCGAGACGAGCTCGTCGGCCAGCGTCGTCAGGCCTTTCTTGTCGAGGTCCTTGGCGAGCGACTCGAACTTGTCCACGGAGTTCTTCAGGGCCAGCCGGCTGGCGGAGCGCATCTTGGCCGCCACCGGGGACTGCACGTCGCTCGGCTCGGGCGCCATGTCGTCGAGTTCGTCGAGGAAGCGGTCGACGGTGGAGGCCTGCTGCTGCTCGTCGGCGACGAAGTTCTGCACCAATTCCCTTGCCTGACGCACCGATTCGTGCCCGAGTTCCAGACGGAGCTGCCGGATCATCTGTGCCCGAAGCACACCGATCTGTCGGCTGCCCTGCGCTTTGACGCGTTCGGCGTCGGACTCGGCCTGCGCCTGCAGCTGTTCGGCGATGCGTTCGGAGTCGGCTTTGGCTTCTTCGATGAGCCGCTCGGACTCGTCTTTGGCCGATTCCACCGCCCTGGTGTGCGCGCGTTCGGACCGCTCGAGGCGCTCGGCCGCCTCTTTCGAGTCTTTCAGCTGCTGACGCACCATCTCTTGCCGGTCTTTCATCATCCGGCGCACCGGCGGCACGACGTAACGCCAGACGAGCAGCACGATGGCAACGAATCCGATCAGCTGTCCGATAAATGTCGACATGTATTGGCTACCTAGTCGCTTCTGAAGTCGTAGCTGTAGGAGTGATCTCGACGCCGACGATCCGACTGGCCAGCGTTGCCGACATGGAACCGACGTTGGCGCGCAGATCCATTTCCACGGCGTCGCGCTCCCGCTTCAGTTGCTCGTTGGCCTGCGCCAACGTGTCTGCCACATGCCGCTCGGCTTCCGAGCGCGCCTCGTCGATGACCTTGCGACCTTCGGTCCTGGCGTCGTCCCGATAGGATCCCGCCTGGACCCGGGCCTCCTTCAGCGCTTCCTCGTAGTCGGCGTCGGCGGCGGCGAATTGCTCGGACGACTTCTTGTTGTCGGCCTGCGTCTTCGAGACCATCGCGTCGCGTTCCCGAAGCACTCTCAGTATCGGCGGCACGACAAAGGTGCTGATCACGCCCAACACCACCAGGAAGATGGCCAGCACGAAGAAGAAGGTGCCGTTCGGGATGAGGAAGTTCTTCTGGCCTTCTGCTACGAGGTCGACAGCCGAAGCAAGAAGGCGCACTTCGCCTTCAGGACCCATCACAACGATTACTGGGCACCTGGAGTGGCAAAGACGAACAACGCCATGAAGGCCAGGTTGATGAAGTAGGCGGCCTCGACCAGACCGACGGTGATGAAGAACGGCGTGAACAGCCGTCCCTGCGCCTCGGGCTGGCGCGCAACACCGGCGATCAGTGCGTTACCGGCGATACCATCGCCGATACCCGCGCCGATGGCGCCGCCGGCCATGATGAGCCCACCGCCGATAAGGGCGCCCTGAAGAATTTCGGGAGCTGCTGGCATTGTTTCTCCTCCTTGATAACTGGTAGCGGTCTACCAGGATTTTTCTAGTGGTGGTCTTCGTCCAGTTCCATGGATTGACTGAAGTACAGGACTGTCAACAGCGCGAAGATGAACGCCTGAATCGCGCCGACGAACAAGTCGAAGGATTTCCAAATCGCGTTGGGCAGCCACAAGATGTAGGGCGGGAACATCGCAATCAGTGCGACCAGGATGCCGCCGGCGAAGATGTTGCCAAAGAGTCGCAGCGACAACGAGATCGGCTTGGCCAATTCTTCGACGACGTTGATCGGCGCCAGGATTGCCACGTGCCCCTTGAGCACCTTGACCGGGTGGCCGATGATGCCGCGCCGCCAGATCCCTGCGGCGTGATAGCAAACGAAGACGAAGAGGGCTAGCGCCAGCACGTAGTTGATGTCCGATGCCGCTGCCGAGAGCCACTCGGTCGGCTTTTCACCGTCTTTGTACTGCAGCGGAAGGACCGAGAGCCAGTTCGAAATCAAGATAAAGACGAAGATTGTCACCGCGAGCGGCAGCACGAAGGGGGCGACCCGCATCCCAATAGCGGACTCGACCTGGTTGCGCATCTGGATGGTGACGGCCTCGAAGAACAGCTGCACGCCGCCCGGAACATCACTGGAGGTGACCTTCGACTTCAACCAGAACGCCAACGCAAGCACGATTACCGCGGCGATAGCCGTCGAGTAAATGGTGTCGGTATTGACGGTCAAGCCCAGCCATTTGGCCGTGTGGTGCTCGCCGACCTCGATCTGGGCGGCGGCCAAGATCGACTCAGTCATCACCGGTGCCCCTTTCCTCAGTCCGTTCCGATCCGGTCAATACCCCGCTCGGCGGCGTTTCATGCTGCTCATTCAGGTTTGCGGTCCGCAGCTTCTTCCACACCGGCAGCGCGGTCGATGCCACCAGCAGCAGCTGGAAGATCGCCAGTCCGAACACCACGCCCAGTCCTTCGGGGCGGAAGATGAATGCGATGATCAGGGCCAGGATGGTGATGACCGCGACTCGGGACGCCGAGTTGATCGCCATCGACCTCTTCAGCGGATGGTCGCGCGCGGTGATCGACTCCACCGAACGCCGCACCAGAAGAGCGTTGAGCAAACCCAGCAGCAACCCGACGCCCAAGTACACCCCGACCATCGGGTTGCCCACGTAGCCGGCTATCGCCGTCGCGACCGCCGTCAGGACCAGGCTGATGACGAAGAGGCGCACGGGGCGGAAAGCAACAGCGGGAAACACCAACGGCGCGTCCTGCGCTGGTGTCGTCACTGCAGCACCTCAATCCCGGGTTGATGGAGCGTGAACCACATCACTTGCTGATTCGTGGCCCGCCGAGCGTATCGCAAGGCTCGCGCTGGACTTTCCCAAGGGGTAGCTCCCTGTGTCGGTCGTCGAGCGGCGCGGCCGGATACACATCCGACAGGCCGGGGGGCCGGCAACCCGCGATGGTTATTTCGGGGTTCTACCAGCACCGTATCACAAAGTAGCGACAGCTACTACCGGCTGTCGTAGTCGGTCTCAGTCCTCGTCCCAGTAGTCGTCGCGGCGCCGCAACAACGGAATCACCGTCGCGATACCGGCGACGACGATCGCGCCCAGCATCACCGCAGCGGTGTGCCGCGGGTCGAAGAAGATGGTGCTGGCGGCGCCGAATGCGACGATGCCCACCCACAAGTAGATGAGCAGGACCACCCGTCGATGCGAATGCCCGATCTGCAGCAACCGGTGGTGCAGATGCATCTTGTCGGGTGTGAACGCGCTGCGGCCCGCCCGGGTGCGTCGCACGATCGCCAGCAGCAGATCCAGCATCGGCACGAACATGACCGCCACCACCAGCAGGAACGGTGACAGCAGAGCAAACACGTCGCGGGCGCCGTAGGCGTTCTGGGAGATCGGACCGGCGGCGGTGGTGGACGCCGCAGCCAGCATCAGGCCGATCAGCATCGACCCGGAATCGCCCATGAAGATCCGGGCACGGTGGAAGTTGTGCGGCAGGAAGCCCAGGCAGGCACCTGCGAGAACGACCGAGATCACCGCCGGCGGGTAATAGAGCACGTCGCCGCCGTGGTCGCGCAGCAGGCCCACCGAGAACACGCAGATGGCCAGCGCGGTGATGAGCCCCAGTCCGGCGGCCAGCCCGTCCAGGCCGTCGACGAAGTTCATCGCGTTGACGATCGACACGGTCAGCGCCAAGGTGAGCAGGATCGAGGAGGCCTGATCCAGCACGATGGTCCCGACGCCGCCGACCGGGATGTAGAGGACGCTCCAGGCGACGCCCATGGTGACCAGCACGCTGGCGGCGGTGATCTGCCCAGCGAACTTCGTCAGCGCGTCCAGGCCCCAGCGGTCGTCGATCAGGCCGATACCCATGATCACCGCGCCGGCGACCAGCACCGCGGGCATGCCGGTGGAATAGACGAATCCGCGGGTGAGAGCCGGCAACTGAGAGGCCAGGAACACCGCGGCGACCACGCCGAGGAACATCGCCAGCCCGCCCATCCGGGGAGTGGGCGTCACGTGCACGTCGCGTTCGCGCGGATAGGCGACCGCGCCCAGACGGGTGGCCAGCACGCGTACCGGCCCGGTCGCGAAGTAGGTGATGATCGCCGCGGTCAGGCCGACCAGGGCCAACTCACGTAGTGGAACGCCGGCGGTCCGCGGCGCAAGAGCGAGCAAACCACCGGCAAGGCTGGTCACGTCGCTGGACACCACGAGAGGCTACGTCACCAACCTGAGTCTCGTGCCGCGGCCTTTCGCTCGCCGAACGTGTGCCGGTGCATGCGACCCGGGTTCGCCTTCGTCGAGCGTGCAATGACTGCGAAAATCGACCGAGAATTTCGCAGTGGTTACACGTTGGGCGAGTCGCCGGCGAGGATCTCGGCGTCGACGCCGAGCACCTCGGCTATCCGCGCAACGCTGACCGGCCCTTCACGCAGGATGCGTGGGGTGTTCCCACTCAGGTCGAGGATTGTGGACGCGGCCTGCTGTGCGGCGGGTCCACCGTCGAGGTATACGTCGACGAGGTCGCCGAGTTGGCGGCGCGCCTCGTCGACGTCGCCGGCGGCAGGTTGACCGGAGATGTTGGCGCTGGACACCGCCATCGGTCCGACTTCGCGCAGCAACTCGATGGCCACCGGGTGCAACGGCATCCGCAGCATCACGGTGCCGTACGCGTCGCCGAGATCCCATTGCAGCGAGGGAGCCTGCTTCACCACCAGGCTCAGCGCCCC
Organism: Mycobacterium sp. NGS67; assembly: GCF_059812185.1. Taxonomy (NCBI): domain Bacteria; kingdom Bacillati; phylum Actinomycetota; class Actinomycetes; order Mycobacteriales; family Mycobacteriaceae; genus Mycobacterium; species Mycobacterium sp. NGS67. The sequence continues at coordinate 154,304 of NZ_JCALCF010000013.1, read as the reverse complement.
CGGCCAGAACGCGCGCACCAGGTCGCGTGCGCCGTCGGGCATGCCGTACACCAGGCCCTCGATGGTGTGCCAGGATCCGACCAGAACGCCGACTGGCATGTCGCGGCCCCGGCCCTTGGCCGCGAGCAGCGCATCCACCGCGCCGCGATCGAACGCATCGGCACCGATGCCGTACACGGTGTCGGTCGGCATCACGACCAGGCGACCGGATTTGAGCGCGTCCACCGCGGCGGTGATGCCGCGCGCGCGCTGGTCCGGGTCGGCGCAGTCGAAGACGTCGCTCACCTTGGCCTCCTGCGGGCGGTGACGAACCGCGGCCGGCCGGTCAGATCGTTCCGTGCCACGATGTCGTCGAAAAGGTCTGTGCTGTCGATGCATTCGACCGTCGACGCCGACGTGGTGTCGTCATGCTCGACGGCGAACAGCCCATCCGACCGCAGCCACCGGCCGGCGAGGCCGACGACGTCGTGGATCACCGCCATGCCGTCCGGTCCACCGAATACCGCGTGGTGCGGATCGTGCTGCGCGACTTCGGGTTCCAGCACAGCGTCATCCGGCACGTAGGGCGGATTCGCGACGAACAGGTCCACCTGTCCGTCCAATTCGGGTAGCAGTCCCTGCGCACCGACGTCCGCGTGCACCAATTCCACGTTGGCACCTTCTGCATTGCGTCGTGCGTAGGTCAGGGCCGCCTCGGAGTCGTCGATACCGATCACCCGCGCCGCTGGCCGGTGCCGGGCCAGCGCAACCGCCAGCGCGCCGGATCCGGTGCACGCGTCGACGATCACCGGACGCTCCGGAAGTGGTTGCGCCATCGCCCATTCCAACATCGCCTCAGTCTCCGGTCGCGGAATGAACACACCCGGACCCACGTGCAGCAGCGTGGGGCCGAATGCCACGGTTCCGATCAGATGCTGCAACGGCACGCGGCGCGACCGGGCGGCGACGGCGTCGTCATAGCGTCCGAAGAACTCCCCGCTCGGGGCCTCGAGCAGGGCCAGCCGGCCGCGGTCGGTGCCGGCGATGTGTGCGGCCAGTTGCTCGGCATCGCAACGCGCAGAATCGATTCCCGCTTCGGCCAACAGCGTCGTAGCGCAATCGATTGCCTGCCGCAGCGAGTTCATGTCGCCTGTTGCAGCCGGGACTGTTTGTCGGCCTCGCTCAGCGCATCGAACAACGCGTCGAGGTCGCCGTCGAGAACCTGGTCGAGATTGTGGGACTTGAAGCCAATCCGGTGGTCGGTGATCCGGTTCTCCGGGAAGTTGTAGGTCCGGATGCGTTCGCTGCGGTCCACCGTGCGGATCTGGCTGGCCCGATCGGCGGAGGCGTCAGCAAGCGCCTGTTCCTCGGCCAGCACTTGCAGGCGCGCGGCCAGCACCTGCAACGCTCGGGTCTTGTTCTGCAACTGGGAGCGTTCGTTCTGGCAGGTGACGACGATGCCGGTGGGCAGGTGGGTGATCCGCACCGCGGAGTCGGTGGTGTTGACGCCCTGGCCGCCCTTGCCCGACGACCGGTACACGTCGATGCGCAGATCTGACTCGTCGATCTGCACCTCGCCGACTTCTTCGGGCTCCGGATAGACCAGCACTCCGGCTGCCGAAGTATGCACGCGCCCTTGCGATTCCGTCACCGGCACGCGCTGCACGCGATGCACGCCGCCTTCGAACTTCAACCGTGACCAGACGCCGTCCGCGCTGTCGCCCTTGCTGGCGATGGCCAGCGTCGCATCCTTGTAGCCACCCAGATCCGACGTGGTCTCCCCCAACACCGTCACCGTCCACCCGTGCCGTTCGGCGTAGCGGATGTACATCCGGGCCAGGTCGGCGGCGAACAGTGCCGATTCCTCGCCGCCCTCACCGGATTTCACCTCGAGCACGATGTCGTCGGCGTCGTGCGGGTCGCGCGGTGCCAGCATGTCAGTGAGTTGGGTGTCGAGTTCGGCGACCCGGGCCTCCAACTCGGGGACCTCGTCGGCGAACGACGCGTCGTCAGCGGCCAGCTCGCGCGCGGTCTCCAGATCCTCGCGTGCGGACACCAGTTTGCGGTGGGTCGCGACGATCGGGGCCACCCGGGCGAACCGGCGGCCCACTTTGCGCGCCTCGTCGGCTTTGCTGTGCAGTTCGGGATCGGCCAACGCCCGCTCGAGCTCCGCGTGCTCGGCGAGCAGGACGTCAATCGTCTTCACCGGCTGCGTCATCTCACCTCCTCAAGCGGTCCCTGCCCCGAACGCGAACCGACGCCCGGCCTGCGCTCGTGGTGCACAGTTCGGGCGTCGGTGAGCCAGCTACTTGTCGCCGGCCTCGGTCTTGTTGCGCTTGCCGTAACGCTTCTCGAAGCGGGCCACGCGTCCGCCGCTGTCGAGGATCTTCTGCTTACCGGTGTAGAACGGGTGGCACTGCGAGCAGACCTCGGCCACGATCCGGCCACCCGGCTTGGTGCTGCGGGTGGTGAACGTGTTGCCGCAACCACAGTGGACTGTGGTCTCCTCGTAGGCGGGGTGAATGTCAGTTTTCATGCTGTCCTCTTCGCTGGTCGAGCGCCCATTATGCCAGGTCAACTCCCTGCTCCCCAAAACAGTGGGGGCAAGGCCGGTATTCCTGCCGGGTCAGTCGTTGTCCATGTTGCCCGGTGTCGTCTTGGACACCTGGACCAGGAACTCATAGTTCGTCTTGGTCTTGCGCAGCTGCGACATCAACAGGTCGATGGCCTGGTGGGAGTCCAGACCCGAGAGCACCCGGCGCAGCTTGTGCACGATGCCGAACTCGTCCGGCGAGAGCAGCAGCTCGTCCTTACGGGTGCCGGACGGGTTCACGTCGACCGCCGGGAACACCCGGCGCTCGGAGATCTTGCGGTCCAGCTTGAGCTCGGCGTTACCGGTGCCCTTGAACTCCTCGAAGATGACGGTGTCACCGGTGGAGCCGGTCTCGACCATCGCGGTGGCGATGATGGTCAGCGACCCGCCTTCCTCGATGTTGCGGGCGGCACCCAGGAACCGCTTGGGCGGGTACAGCGCGGTGGAGTCGACACCACCGGACAGGATGCGGCCCGACGCCGGCGAGGCGTTGTTGTACGCGCGGCCCAGCCGGGTGATGGAGTCCAGCAGCACCACGACGTCCTTGCCCTGTTCCACCAGGCGCTTGGCGCGCTCGATGGCCAGCTCGGCGACTGAGGTGTGATCTGACGGCGGCCGGTCGAAGGTCGAGGCGATGACCTCGCCCTTGACCGAGCGGGTCATGTCGGTGACCTCTTCAGGCCGCTCGTCGACGAGCACGACCATCAGGTGGCATTCCGGGTTGTTGCGGGTGATCGCGTTGGCGATGTCCTGCAGGATGGTCGTCTTGCCCGCTTTGGGCGGCGACACGATCAGCGCGCGCTGACCCTTGCCGATCGGCATGATCAGGTCGATCACCCGGGTGGTCAACCGGTCGGGCGTGGTTTCCAGGCGCAGTCGCTGGTTGGGGTACAGCGGCGTCAACTTGCTGAAGTCGGGACGCTTCTTGGCGTCCTCGATGGAGCCGCCGTTGATGCTGTCCAGGCGGACAAGCGGGTTGAACTTCTGCCGCTGGTTGGGCTGCTCGCCTTCTTTGGGCACCCGAACCGCGCCGGTGACCGCGTCACCGCGCCGGAGGCCGTTCTTGCGCACCATGTTCATGGAGACGTAGACGTCGTGCGGACCGGCCAGGTAGCCCGAGGTGCGCACGAAGGCGTAGTTGTCCAGGACGTCGAGGATGCCGGCCACGGGCTGGACGACGTCGTCTTCGCGCAGCTCGGTTTCCCCGCCCCCGCCTTCGCCGGTGCGCTCCCCACGGCGCCTGCGGTCCCGGAACCGGCGGCCCCGGCGACCCTGACGCCCGTCGCCGTCGTCGTCGCCGCCCCGCTGGTTGTTGCCCTGCTGGTCACCGTTCTGGTCGTTGCCCGAATCCGACGAGCGCTCCTCGTTCTTCGGCGGTTTCTGGTCGCGCTGACCGGTGGAAGTGTCGTCGCCGTTCTCTTTGCTGGCGGCCGCTCCAGCGTCGCGGGAGGCGCCGCGACGCTCCCGCCGCGGTGCGTCGTTCTTCTGCTCGTCCTGCACGGCGCCTTCGGCCGGCGGCGCCGTCTGCGCCGTGGCGGTGTCGGTGGCGTCCTTCTGGCGCGGCGCATCGGCCTGGTCGGCTTCCGGCGCGGCCTTGGCGGCCGGCGGTTCCGACGACGTGCCGTTGGCCTGTCCCCGGCTTTCCTTGATCGCAGCGATCAACTCGTTCTTGCGCATGCCCGATGTCCCTTTGACACCGGCTTGATTGGCCAGAGCGCGCAATTCGGGCAGCACCATGGTGGCTAGCGACCCGCCCGGCGCGTTGCTCTTGACCTCTGGAGAGTCTGTGGTCACGACGTCCGACAGCTTTCCGCCGTCGGCGCTTTCGCCAGCCGTGATGAGGTCCGTATCAGTCACGGATTTCCTTTCTTGCCCCGCTGCTCACGTCAAGCGGGGGTTTCCTGCATCGGACGATTATTCAGGCAAGTGCCGAGTGCGCCCAATCATCGACTCTGAAACGGTGATCGCCAGGATTGGCGACGAATCACGAGAAGAATTGGTGGTTGTCCTAGCGTCAAGGCAGTATGGATGCAGATGCTGCGATTGCTGGACGGCTCCGAGAATAGCCCGCTTCCTGGCGGGAAGCAAGAAAACCCGCCGCCGCACTGTGGATCATCCTGCGACCGTGACACCCGGCTTCCAGCGAACTCCGTCGCCCGCCGTCATCTTCTTGATGACGAATCCGTTTGCGGCCCCGTATTCGACCGCTTCACCTGGTAACTCCGGTTTGGTGCCGAGCGCGATGAGCGACGGCCCGGCCCCGGACAGGGTTGTCGCAATGTTATGACGTCGCAGCAGCTGCAAATATTCCGCCGACGACGACATCGCGGGAGCGCGTTGCGGTTGGTGGAGAACATCTTCGGTGGCAGCCATCAACAGATCGGGCCGTTCGGTGAGCGCGACCACCAGCAATGCGACGCGACTGACGTTGAACCGCGCATCCTCGTGGCTGACCTGGGCGGGCAACAGGACTCGCGTTTCCGCGGTCGACGATCGCTCCTCGGGGATGGCAGCGAACAGATGGATATCGGGATGCAGGCGCAGCGGCACCGCGGAGTAGGTAGTCCGGTCACCGCGGTGGTCCGCCCAGGAAACCACCGCGCCACCCAGCACCGCGGCCGCCGCGTTGTCGGGATGCCCTTCGAACTCCGAGGCCAGCTGAATCAACTGAACTTCACTGAGCGGTGGCGAATCTGTCTGGGCAACAAGGCCGTTGACTGCGGCGAGGCCACTCACCACAGCCGCCGCCGAGGAACCCAGACCCCGGGAATGCGGAATGTCGTTGCGGCAGCGCACCACCAGCCCGTCGGCACGGAAACCGGTGGCCTGCAGGCCGCGCTGAACGGCGCGTACCACCAGATGCTCGGGACCCAGCGGCACTTGACCGGCACCTTCGCCCTCGACGGTCACCTCCAGGCCCGAATCCGTTGTCTCGAGCACGATTTCGTCGCACAGGCTCAACGCCATGCCCAGACTGTCGAAACCCGGGCCGAGGTTGGCGCTGGACGCCGAGACTACGGCGCTCGCAACCAACCCCGCGGGCAGCGTCTTCGTCACCGCTATCCGAGCCCCAGTTGTTCGACCACCAGGACCGGATCGACCGGTAGCGGAGACACCGCCGGCATGTCCTTGAGGGCGGTGTCGGGGTCCTTGAGGCCGTTTCCGGTCACGGTGCACACCACTGTCGAGCCGCGCGGCACCCAACCGTCCTCGACAGACTTGAGCAGACCGGCGATGCTGGCCGCCGACGCAGGCTCGACGAAGACGCCTTCGAGGCTGGCCACCAGGTGGTATGCGGCCAGGATCTCCTCGTCGGTGGCCGCCAGGAACCGGCCGTCGGATTGCTGCTGGGCTTCCACGGCGGCCGTCCACGACGCTGGGGCGCCGATGCGAATGGCGGTGGCGATGGTCTCCGGATTCTTGACCGGCTCGCCGTGCACCAGCGGCGCCGCACCGGCGGCCTGGGTGCCCAGCATCCTCGGCAGCCGATCGATCACCCCGTCGCGGTGGTATTCGGTGTAACCCTTCCAGTACGCGGTGATGTTGCCCGCGTTGCCGACCGGCAGTGCGTGCACGTCCGGCGCGACGCCCAGCGCATCGACGATCTCGAACGCCGCAGTCTTCTGGCCTTCGATACGCACCGGGTTGACCGAGTTGACCAGCGAGATGGTCGGGAAGTCGGAGGTCATCTTGCGGGCCAGTTCCAGGCAGTCGTCGAAATTGCCGTCGATCTGGATGATCTTGGCGCCGTGCATGACCGCCTGCGCCAGCTTGCCCATCGCGATCTTGCCCTGCGGGATCAGCACCGCGCAGGTGATGCCGGCCCGGGCGGCATATGCCGCGGCCGATGCCGAGGTGTTGCCGGTGGACGCGCACAGCACCACTTGCTGGCCGCGGGCCAGCGCGTCGGTGACGGCCATCGTCATGCCGCGGTCCTTGAAGGAGCCGGTGGGGTTGAGGCCTTCGACCTTCAAATGGATAGTGCAACCGGTTCTTTCGGACAACCGGGGCGCCGGGATCAGCGGGGTACCGCCCTCGAACAGAGTGACCGGGGTCCAGTCGTCGCCCACCGGGAGTCGGTCCCGGTAGGCCGCGATCAACCCCGGCCAGGGTTGGTGGACGACCGTCCGGCTCATAGGTCCGTTCCTTCCAGTCTCAACACGCTTGCCACTCCCTGTACCACGTCCAGGTCGGCAAGCGCCTCAACGGTTTCCGACAGTGCGGCGTCGGTTGCCTGGTGGGTGACCACGACGATGCGGGCCCCGATCCGTTGACCGCCGTCGTCGGTCACGCCTTCCTGACGGACCTCGGCGATGCTCACTTCGCGCTTGGCGAATTCCGCGGCCACCGCCGACAGCACGCCGGGCTTGTCGGCGACGTTCATGCTGACGTAGTAGCGGGTGGCGATGAAACCCATTGGCGCCACCGGAAGTTGGGCGTACTTGGATTCACGCGGCCCGCGACTGCCCAGCACCCGGTTACGGGCGGCCATCACCAGGTCGCCGGTGACCGCCGAGGCGGTGGGCGCACCACCGGCCCCCTGCCCGTAGAACATCAGCCGTCCGGCCGCCTCGGCCTCCACCACGACCGCGTTGAACGCTCCGTTCACCGAGGCCAGCGGATGGTCCAGCGGCACCAACGCCGGGTAGACCCGCGCCGAAACGCGTTGTTGGCCTTCGTCGGTGGTGATGCGCTCGCAGATGGACAGCAGTTTGATGGTGCAGCCCAGGGATTTCGCGGACTCGAAGTCCGCCGGGGTGATCTTGGTGATGCCCTCGCGGTACACGTCGTCGGCGGTCACCCGGGTGTGAAAGGCGATGGATGCCAGGATCGCCGCCTTGGCCGCGGCGTCATAACCTTCGACGTCGGCGGTGGGGTCGGCTTCGGCGTAGCCGAGCGCACTCGCATCGGCCAGCGCCTGCTGGTAATCGGCTCCGGTGCTGCCCATCTCGGACAGGATGTAGTTGGTGGTGCCGTTGACGATGCCGGCCACCCGTAACACCGTGTCCCCGGCCAGCGATTGGGTCAGCGGGCGGATCACCGGGATCGCCCCGGCGACCGCTGCCTCGAAATACAGGTCCACGACGGCGGTTTCGGCGGCCTTGGCCAATTCTCCGGTTGACGTGGACAGCAATGCCTTGTTCGCCGTCACCACGGACTTGCCGTGTTCGATCGCGGCCAGGATCGCCTTGCGGGCCGGTTCGACCGGGCCCATCACTTCGACGACGATGTCGACGTCGTCGCGGGAGACGAGTTCATCGATGTCGTCGGTGAGCAGTTCGACGGGCACCCCGCGGTCCTCGGCCACTCGGCGCACCCCGACGCCGCGCAGCACCAGCGGGGCGCCGATGCGGCCCGCCAGATCCTCGGCACTCTCCTCGATGATGCGTACGACCTCACTGCCGACTACGCCCAACCCGAGTACCGCTACGCCTACGACTTTCTCGTTATCGGGCACGGTCACCTCACTTCCAAACTCAGCAGGTCGTCGACCGTCTCGCGGCGCAGGATCAGCCGGGACTTTCCGTCACGCACGGCCACCACGGCGGGACGGCACACCATGTTGTAACGGCTCGACAAGGAATAGCAGTAGGCGCCGGTCGCGGCCACGGCAACGAGGTCACCGGGCCGGATGTCGTCCGGCACCCAGGTGTCGCGAACGACGATATCGCCGGTCTCGCAGTGCTTTCCGACCAGACGGGCCGCGGTGGCGGGCGCGTCGGACAGGCGGGACACCATCCGCACGTCGTACTGCGCGTCGTAGAGGGCAGTACGGATGTTGTCGCTCATGCCACCGTCGACGCTGACATAGCGGCGGTGCGCGGTCGAGCTCACGTCGACGTCCTTGACGGTGCCGACCTCGTACAGCGTGATGGTGCCCGGTCCAGCGATGGCGCGGCCGGGTTCGACCACCAGCCTGGGCGTGGGCAGTCCGACGGCGCCGGACTCGTGGCCGACGATGGCGCTCAGCTTGGCCGCCAGGTCGGCGATGGGCGGCGGATCGTCGGACGGTTGGTACGAGATGCCCAGTCCCCCACCGAGATCCATCGTTGACACCTGCGCGGTCTTGTCGACCCCGAATTCCGCGACGATGTCGCGCAGCAGCCCGATGACCCGGTGTGCGGCGATCTCGAAGCCGGCGACGTCGAAGATCTGGGACCCGATGTGGCTGTGCAGGCCGACCAGGCGCAGGTGGTCGGCGGCAAACACCTGCCGCACCGCGGCCATGGCCGCGCCGCTGGCGACCGACAGGCCGAACTTCTGGTCTTCGTGCGCGGTGGAGATGAACTCGTGGGTGTGGGCCTCGACACCGACCGTGAGACGCACGAACACGTCCTGCACAATGCCCGCCTCGCCGGCGATAGTGTCGAGCCGTTCGATCTCGGTCACCGAGTCCAGCACGATGTGCCCGACACCGGCTTTTACCGCCGCGGTCAGCTCGGCAACCGATTTATTGTTGCCGTGCAACGTGATTCGCTCCGGCGGAAAGTCAGCGTGCAGAGCAACGGCCAATTCGCCACCGGTGCACACGTCCAGGGACAGGCCCTCTTCCTCGATCCAGCGGGCTATCTCACTGCACAGAAATGCCTTGGCGGCGTAGTGCACGTTGGCTCCCCCGCCGAAGGCCGCGGCGGTCTCTTGGCAGCGGAAGCGGAAGTCGTCCTCGTCGACGACGAACAGCGGGGTCCCGTACTGCTGCGCGAGGTCGGTGACCGTGACCCCGGCGATCGAAGCCACTCCGCTTTCGTTACGAGAAGTGCTGCGCGGCCAGACATTTGGCGCCAGGCGCAGCAACTCCTCGGCTGACTGCGGGCGGGGCGGGCTACCTGCGTGCCGGGCATCCTCGGCGTGCCGGGGTCCGGCGGGATGGACGTTCACATTCTCTCCGGCGCGCTGACTCCGAGGATGGCCAGTCCGTTGGCGATGACCTGGCGGGTGGCCTGGCACAGCGCCAGCCGCGCGGTGTGCAGGTCGGTCGGCTGCTCGTCACCCTGCGGCAGCACCCGGCACGAGTCGTAGAACCGGTGATAGTCGCCCGCGAGGTCTTCCAGGTAGCGGCAGACGCGGTGCGGTTCTCGCAGCGACGCAGCCGTTTTCAATACCCGCGGGAACTCGCCGATGGTGCGCAGCAGCGTGCCCTCTTTGTCGTGACCGAGGAGCTCGAGGTGCGCCGTGTCGGGGATCAGGCCGAGTTCGGCGGCGTTACGGGCCAGCGCCGAAAGCCGAGCGTGGGCGTACTGCACGTAATAGACCGGGTTTTCGTTCGACGCCGACGACCACAGCGCCAGGTCGATGTCGATCGGGGTGTCCACCGAGGAACGAATCAGGCTGTAACGCGCGGCGTCCACGCCGATCGCCTCGACCAGGTCGTCAAGGGTGATCACGGTGCCCGCGCGCTTGCTCATCTTGACCGGCTGACCGTCGCGCACCAGGTTGACCATCTGCCCGATCAGCACCTCGACCGTGGCCGGGTCCTCACCGAACGCGGCGGCGGCCGCTTTGAGCCGGGCGATGTAGCCGTGGTGGTCGGCACCGAGCATGTAGATGCACAGGTCGAAGCCGCGCTCCCGCTTGTCCAGGTAGTACGCCAGATCCCCGGCGATGTAGGCCGGAATGCCGTCGCTCTTGATCACGACGCGGTCCTTGTCGTCACCAAAAGCGCTGCTGCGCAACCAAGTTGCGCCGTCCTTCTCGTAGATATTGCCGGTTTCGCGTAACTTGTTGATCGCCTGCTCGACCCGGCCGCTGGTGTGCATCGAGTCTTCGTGGGTGTAGACGTCGAAGTCGGTGCCGAACTCGTGCAGCGAGTCCTTGATGTGGGCGAACATCAAATCGACGCCTATTTCCCGGAACGTTTCGAGCATCTCGCCGTCGGGCAGGTCCAGCGCCTCGGGCGCCTTCTGCAGTACCTGCGCGGCGATCTCGGTGATGTAGGTGCCTGCGTAGCCGTCGGCGGGAGGGGGCTCGCCTTTCGCTGAGGCAACCAGGGATTGAGCGAAGCGGTCGATCTGCGCGCCGTGGTCGTTGAAGTAATACTCGCGGATAACGTCGGCGCCCTGCGTCGTCAGTAACCGGCCGAGTGCGTCGCCGACGGCGGCCCAGCGGGTGCCGCCGATGTGGATGGGTCCGGTCGGATTGGCCGAGACGAACTCCAGGTTGACCTTTAGGGCCTTCAGGGCGTCGGAGTGGCCGTAGCCTGCGCCGGCGTCGATGACGTCGTTGACGATCTTGGCCTGGGCCGAGGTCTCCAGGCGCATGTTGATGAAACCCGGTCCGGCCACTTCGGCTGCGGCGATGCCGTCGGTCTGGGCGAGCGCGCCGGCGAGCCATCCGGCCAGCTCACGCGGGTTTGCGCCGACCTTCTTGCCCAGCTGCAAGGCCAAGTTGGAGGCGTAGTCACCGTGCTCGGGGTTGCGCGGGCGCTCCACGGTGACCGTCGCCGGCAACGACGACACGTCGAGGCCATGCTCGGCCAACACCGCGGTGGCGGTGTTTTTGAGCAGCTCAGCGAGGTCGGCGGGGGTCACGAGCGTCCATCCTATTGGCTGGGGCGCGTTGGCTTCGAATCCATTACCGGTGGTCGGGCGGTCACCGGGATGCGCTACTCTGGCGGGGCTTGTTTATGCCCTATGGCGCAACATGCTGTTCGTGCGCCCCCGTAGCTCAGGGGATAGAGCGTCTGCCTCCGGAGCAGAAGGCCGCAGGTTCGAATCCTGCCGGGGGCACAGGGAGAAACCAGCTTTCACCTGCGGTTTATCGCAACACCCTCGATCGGCTGCCCCGCGAAACTGCGTTCAGCGTGACGACGATGTCACAACTGCGCCAAACTCTGTCCAGCGGAGCGGAGCGCGTCGTCCTGGCTGTGGGCGTAGAGGCGGGCAGTGATAGAGGCGTCAGCGTGCCCGAGCAGCGCAGTCCCGCGGGAGTGGCGGGCATCGTGCAGCCGGTGCGAACGCACACCGGTCGCCTTGGCCAGCTTGAGCCAGATCCGCGTGAGGGTGTGGGCCGCGTTCGGCTGTCCCACTGGTTTACCGCGACGTAGCCGCTGTCGGCGTGCGCCGGCCACAACGATAGCCGCTTCCTACGCATAGCAACGGACGCGCTTGAGAACCGCGACCAGGTGCATGAATGGTGCGAAAGCAGAGACGCACAGCCATGCCTCAATCGCGCGTGCTTTTCAGCCAATTCGCCGAGCTGACACGCAGATTAGAGTCCCCCTCGTATCATCTATTTGGCCTCGACCGGGAAACGCTAGCTATAGGGTTTCGGTGCATGAGGTGGCACTTCATCGCGGTTTTGCTCTTGGCGCTCACCGGTTGCGCGGCCGACCCGAGCAGGTCAGCAGCACCCGGCGGCACCTCGTCGCCCCCCTATGACGGCACGGCATATGCGAAGCAAGTATCAGACGCGGTCCTTAGTGGCTTGTCGACTGACGATGGCATGGCAACGTCGTTCACCGATATGTGCCAAACACCTGTCGCGTGGGCATGCGCTATTGCCAAGATCGAGTCCGAGGCGCCCGGCAGCGTCAAGGTGACGTTGCAACCTCAGCAAATGTGGATATCGAAAACCAACGAGAGGGACTACTACAAGTTCGGGGAGGAAGTCGCGCGGGGTGTTTACAACTTCGCGGAGGCAGCAGGTGAACCAGTGGCGGGCGGAGGTTGGCGTAAGTTCGTCACGCCGCCCAGCCGGGTCGACGTCTATGAGTCGAACGGTGGACTTGCCTACATGTCGCCGGCGTCGTTTCCAGGACGGTGAAGCAAGTTCAGAGGGTCGGAAATAGGTCTACAAAGTCACGCCCATGCCGGCTGGGCGTTGCAAATTGCGTTGGACACTGGCCGTGAGCTTTCGCGGCAGACTCGCCATGGTCGAACCAGTTTATGCGCGCACCTTGCCGAGGAGTCAGAAGCGTCTGCTCAGAAAACTCGAGGAAGCTACCCGGGAACTCCAGACGTCCCCGTAAAGCTCTCCGACAGAGCACCACCAGTGGAGAACGGTCAACACACTTCATCAGCGCATAAAGCAAAGACCCACGTCTGGTTTCGGCCGGCCGACTTAGCTCCGGCAGCCGCAAGAGGCGCACTCGCCGTGCAGCCGGCGCATCCTCATCAACTCGATCGAAAACCGCCTTGCCGCAGGGCCATAGGAGCGCCAACCGATGCATATCACCACAAGATCGGCACCTTCGCAGTTAGGCTAAGGACTCGTCTCGCCAATTGCGTTCCAACTACGTTGAAGGACAACGATGAGATCCTCGATCACCCAGATGATGCGAGTGGGCGCTGTCGCTACTGTCGTCGTTATTGCTTCGGCCACAAGCGTTTTCGGAAACGCCGGCGCTGACCCTGCTAGCAACACGAGCCCCTTCGAGATCGTGAACAACACCAAGTTCGACCTGGTGTTCTGGGACTACAACAGCACTGCCAAATACCCGCAGTCAGGCCCTAATCACAACGACCACGTCAAGCCTGGACAGAAGTTCACCTTTGCTCTTCTACAGATGGAGGGCAGCCGGTCCGACAAGCGGAACAAGGGGCGCACCACGATCGTGGCCAACTTTCATTACGACACGAACGGAACTGACAGCCCGGCCGGCACCGCGACAATGGACATCGCGTTCGACGCGGGCGGCAATGACGTTTGGACCAGCTCGGTGAACTGCTGGGCGAGCAGGGACCGATCGTGCGATCCCCGACCGTCTCAACCGGGCAACCAGCTGTTCCCAGGCAATGTCGTCACCTTCTCGGGATAGCTTGGCCTTATTGCCCAACGACCTGGACTAGCTCGGTTCCCCTTCTACAGGCACCAGGGATAGCACCGATTACTCGGCGGCGGGTTGGCGCCGTCCCAGACCCAAGGTTCCGGAGGGCCGGGAGTGTTACGCGGAACGTTGCCCTTGCCGTAGTCGACGAAATAGAAGGTGTGGCAGATTGTCATGTCCCACACCATGTCCCGACCCGGCCCCGGCGGAAACGCCATGTCCTGCCCTGGACACCATTGGTATGGGCCCTGGTTGTCGGCGTGTGCGATTCCCGCAGGGGCCACAGCGCCGCTCGACACCAAGGCGGCTGTCACCAGCCCTGCGATGAATGTCTTCCTCATGGAGGTTCCTTTCCTGGACCGGCCGCCGCGTTGACGGCGGTGCAGTCAGTGCACACTCCAAGAACGACTACCGATCCCAACAAGACGCTCTTGCAATTGTCAGCTCACAAGCACACGATCAGTGGCGTGCCAACGAAATGAGAGTCGACGCCATGACCATCTGTCGGGTACTTTCAGCGGCCATATTCGCAATCGCCGCAGGGCCGTTGGTCGCGACGGCGTTGCCCGGCACCGCCGCCGCGTCGGCATTAGCTGACGGCACCTACAAGTTCGACTTCGACGGCACCAGGCAGACGGTCGACGGCGTACCGAAGCCGTCCGCCCCGTATTCCAGGTTGATCGCCATCCGTTCGGCGTGCCGGGCCAGCGGGTGCGTCGCGACCGCATGGGACACCTCGATCGGCCCCACCTGGCTGCAACCGCCTGAGGAGGGCGCCCTGGTGTTCCGGGAGAACAGAGACCAGTGGGTGGCGACCAGATGGAAGATGTTCACCTGCAACAGCACCACCAAGCAGGGCACGGAAACCCTTGCCTTCCAAGTGAAGTCGGACGGGACGTTCGTCGGGGTCAGTACCCAGTTGGAGGCACCGTGCGCTCCCATAGTCGTACCGTTCACCGCGACGCGGGTGGGTGACTTGTCGCCGGACGTCCAGGTGGCCGATCCCAATACCGCCTGAGCTCAGGGTATTTCAGCGACCAACCGGCCGACGACGTCGCCGGCTCGGAGTCGCTCGATGGCGGCGGGAATCTCGTCGAAAGTGATCGTTTCGGTGTGGATGGTGAGTTCGTCCGCGGCCATGTGCCTCAGCACCGCTGCCAGGGCACCGGTATGACCACCTCGTGCACCGCGCAAGGTCACTTCCTTGAGCACCAGTTCCGGAGTCGAAATCGTTGCCTCGTTGAGCCCGAGCCCGACCTGAATTACCCGGCCATGCACCCGAACCGCGCTGATCGCACCGGCGGTGGTGGTGCCGAAGCCGGCGAAGTCCACAATCACGTCGAGTTGGTGCGATGCCAACTGACGGACGTCTTCGACCACCTCGAGAACACCCTGCTGTCGGGCGAGGTCCCATACGTCGCGTTTGGGTTCGGCCGCGTACACCTGCGCGCCGGCCAGCACGGCGATGCGCGCCCCGGTCAGACCCAAACCGCCCAATCCGACGATGCCCACCTTCTCACCGGCCCGCACTTGCCCGACGCCCATCACGGCGCCGTAGGCCGTCTGGCCCGCATCCGTGGCGGTAGCGGCTTGGGCGAAATCAATCTGGTCGGGCAGTGCGATCAGGGCCTTGGCGGAACTGAGGCATTTTTCGGCGAAGCCTCCGTCGCTCGACCACCCCGGCGCGCCTGCCTTGCCCGACTCGATGACGACGCGCTCGCCGACATCGAATCCGGCGACGTCGGCGCCGACCGCCGCGACCACCCCCGCCACCTCGTGCCCAGGAATGATCGGCAATTTGGGCAACAACGGCGTCAGCGTGCCGTCGAGGAACCCGACGTCGCTGTGGCAGAGTCCCGCCGCCCGCACGTCGAGGACGACTTGCCCCGGTCCCGGTCGCGGGTCCTCACGCTCGACGAGTTGCAGGGGCTGGTTGGCGCCGACTAGTTGCCAGGCTTTCATCGCGTTCTCCCGGTTCGACGCAGACAACTATGCCGCAGACGACTGCGCCCGGGGCGGTACCACCGCGCCGCGGCCAATTTCACGCATGATGAGTGCAATCCGCCAGGCCAGCGCGCCGAACGACCGTCACGAGCCAATGCCTGCCACGTAAACCGCCGAACTCCGTTCGTCAGCTGGGAGTTTACTGATACACTTCGGCGATATTGTCCCTAGGCAACTAAACTCTGGCCCGAGGCGGGAGCATGAAACTCGACTTGCCGATCGCAGCGCTTGCGTTATCATTCGCGATTTGCGCTGGCACAGCGCCGCTTGCCCAAGCCGAGGGTTCCGCGATGAACGGCGCCTACCGTTACCTGGACGACGACGGCGACACCGCAACGTGGACCATCACGACCACCTGCACGCCACAATGCGTCGCCCATGTGACGACCGAACCGGGCCACGGCTTCTCCGCTCCGCTGGTCAATGGTCGCCACACCGTGACGCGGATGATTCCGGACGGCGTGACATGCCCCTCGTACTACCTCGGAGACAACGGCTCGCTTTGGGATGGCGGCACGCATCCGGTCACCGTCCATCAGTGGTGGGACCCGCGCACCCTGGCCGGCGAGGCGCACTTCGTGGAAAGCTCGGCGCCCTGCGGTATTCCGGACGCGCACGACACGTTCACGCTCACCAAAATCGCGTAGCCCTCGCGCCCCCGTGATCGACGTGGGCGCGACCCGTTGACGAATCACGTCTGCGCAGCGACAAGCACGGCATGATGGCTTTATGGCCCTGCGGCAACGCCCTGACCTGGTGGCAACCAAGCGCCGATCGCTGTTGCCCGTGCTGCGGTGGGTCGCCGTTGCCGGCACCGTGGCTGGCGCGGTCTTGTACTCCAACTGGGTGCTCGAGGTCGTCTTCACCCACACGCTGCCCGACCCCGACCTCTACATCAGCGAACTGGCCGCCGCCGACCAACCTTTCGGGGAATGGTTCCGCGCCGGCGATCTGGCCGCCGCCGCCGTCCTGGTGCTCGCGGCGACCGCCGCCATGCTCGGCGTCCCGGCCACCCGTTGGAGCACCAGAGGATGGTGGGCCCTGGTGGTCTTCGCCCTTGCGACCGTCTTGGACAGCACCGTGTGGGTGCTGGTGTGCGCTCCCAGCTCGAACGCCAGCTGCAAAGCCCGTGAGGCGACGGGCACGGTCCCGATCGGACATCAACTGCACTGGCTGAGCAGCGGCGTGGTCCTGGCCGCGGCCTTAGCATCACTGTTGGCTTTCGCGGTGGCCGATCGCCGCGAAAACGCGCCGACATCGGTGCGTCGCCTCGGACTGTTCATGCTGGCCGCCCTCAGCGGAACCGCGATCCTGACCGGCGTCGCCATCGTGATCGACAGCGCCGACGTCGTGGGCGCGGTAGGGATCGCCCAGCGCGCAGAACTGGTCGCCTTCGCAGGCTGGCTGATCTACGTTGCGCTACGCACCGCCCGTGTCCGCATCGGAAACGGCCCATGACCGGCCGCTTCGAGGTCGAGGCCGCCGGCCACTGGGTGCAGGTCCTCGTCGACGGCAGCAGCGGTCCGGTCGTGGTGTTGTGCAGTGGCCTCGGGGGTCGCGCATTGCATTGGCGGGACACCGTCGCCGAACTCGCCGAAGACCACACCGTCGTGCGATTCGACCGGCCCGGTATTCCGGTAGCACCGGGGGCCGAAGGGCGTTACACGATCCGAGGCGAAGCCGACCGGATCGCGGGCGTACTCGAGGGGGTGCGCAAGTCCGAGCCAGTTGTGGTGGTGGGGCACTCGGTCGGCGGCTTCTACGCCGAAGCGTTCGCCCGCCTGTATCCAGACCGCACCCGCGCGCTGCTCCTGCTCGACTCCAGCATCGCCGCCGATCCCCCGTGGCGCCCGGCGCTGCCGCTGCGGCCCAAGCTGCTCGCCGCGCGTGCCACCGCCACGGTGCTGCGCAGACTGCACCTGCAGGAACCACTGACCCGCACCGCACTGATGCTCCTGCAGCGGAGGCGGCCCGGCGGACTGGATGCCGAGATGATGTGCGAGATACGCGAAGCCGCACGGCAACCCGAAGTTGCGGTCGCGTTGCTCGCCGAACACGCCACCTACCACGAGCTGGCGGTCGAACTGTGCTCGCTGCGGCCTCGCTACCCGTTGCCGCCGGTGCCGCGCATGGTCGTCACGGCCCACACGGGTTGGCGCACCCGCTGGTGGCGCGACAAGCAGATCCGTTTGGCCAAAACCCTTGGAGCAGAACATGTCACGGTTTCTCCCGCGGGACACCATGTGATGGTCGAGCGACCGCGTCGCACCGCCGATCTCATCCGCCTGATCGCAGGCGCGAGCGCGCCGTCAACGTCTTCCAGCGGGGGGATCCGGTCACGCTGACCGGCGAAGTGGATTTCCTGGACAGCTCCGTGTCCTGCGGTCTGCACGACCACCGGGATTCGTAACCGGCCTCCCGCAAACCCTCCTCCAAGGATTTCTCAAGAACTCCCCAAGGGCTGCCCTGGACTGTTGTCTGCAACACCCCGCTTCGGCGGAGGAGACATACGCCAGGGAGGGACACCATGTCGAACCGCAACCGCCGCCACCTGCGGCCCGTCCGCGACATCACCGAGCCGCAACTGCGGTTCCGCACCATCCACGGTCACCGCCGCGCATACCGCATCGCCGGCTCCGGCCCGGTGATCGTGCTGCTGCACGGCGTCGGCGACAACTCCACCACCTGGAGCCCGGTGCACGCCAAGCTTGCGCAACGATTCACCGTCATCGCGCCCGATCTGTTGGGCCACGGCGAGTCGGACAAGCCGCACGCCGACTACTCGCTGGCGGCCTTCGCCAACGGTCTACGTGACCTGCTCACCGTGCTCGACGTCGACCGCGTCACCCTCGTCGGGCATTCCCTGGGTGGCGGCATCGCCGCACAGTTCACCTACCAGTACCCGGAGTTCGTCGAGCGCGTCATCCTGGTCAGCGCCGGCGGTGTCACCAAGGACGTCAGCATCGCACTGCGTTTTGCCGCCATGCCCTTGGGCGCCGAAGCGCTGTCCATGCTGCAGGTGCCCGGTGCGCTGCCCGCCCTGGAACTCGTTGGCCGCACCATCGAAAACGTCGTGGGCTCAACGCGATTCACCCGGGACGTGTCCAGCCTGCCGCGCTTGGCCCGCGGGCTGGCCAAGCCCGGCGCCGTGGCCGCGTTCGCCCGGACGCTGCGCGCAGTCGTCGACACGCGAGGCCAGTTCGTCACGATGCTGGACCGCACCTATCTCATGCAGGACCTTCCGGTACAGATCATCTGGGGCGAAGACGACATGATCATCCCGGTGAGCCACGCTCGG
Source organism: Mycobacterium sp. NGS67 (assembly GCF_059812185.1). Taxonomy (NCBI): domain Bacteria; kingdom Bacillati; phylum Actinomycetota; class Actinomycetes; order Mycobacteriales; family Mycobacteriaceae; genus Mycobacterium; species Mycobacterium sp. NGS67. The sequence goes on along the minus strand of NZ_JCALCF010000013.1, from coordinate 135,665 downwards.
CTGGCCCACCAGCAGATCCCCGGTTCGCGTCTCGAGATCTTCGAGGAGTCCGGCCACATGCCGCATGACGATCACCCGGACCGTTTCGTGGCGACCGTCGAGCAGTTCATCGACTCGACCGAACCGTTTGCCTACGACCAAGAGCTGATGCAGAAGGCGTTGCAGACCGGTGTCCGTCAGTACGCCGACTTCGAGGCTGCCGAGGACCTGGCCTAGGTGTTAGGCCAGACCGAACGCAAGAAGCCTCCAAGGATTCGTAGAGGATCCGCCAAGCCCGATCACCGAAGCTGACCTTGTCCGACATTGAGACGAAAGGCAACGATCATGCGGCTGTTCTGCTTTCACCACGCCGGCGGCGGCGCGTTGGTTTTCAACGCCTGGGTCAAGGCGCTGCGGCCAGCCGTCGAGGTGGTCCCGGTCGAGATCCCCAACCGCGAGCGGTTCGCCACCATGCGCGAACTCGTCGATGAGGTGATCGCCAAACTCGGCCCACTGCTGGACGAACCGCACATGTTCTTCGGTCACAGCTTCGGCGCCATGCTGGCTTACCGGCTGGCCTGCGTGCGTGCCGCGGCCGGCGCTGAGCAACCGCGGGCGATCTTCCTGTCGGCCTACGCCCCGCCGAACCGCCAGCTGCCGCTGCACGTGGTGGACCAGCTGGACAACACGCAGCTCGCGGCGTTCCTGGCCGAGATGGGCTTGATGCCCGCCGGTCTGACGCGCTGGCCGACTCTGCACGAGCAGGCGCTGACGATCACCCGGCACGACTTGAAGCTGCTCGTGACGGTCGACCAGGAGACCGACGCACCCGAACTGTCCTGCCCGATCCACGTCTTCGGGGGCAGCGAGGACCCCATCGTCAAAGAAACCGACCTGCACGAATGGCGGTCCCGGACCAAGGCGGACTTCTCGGTGCGAATGTTGCGTGGCGACCACTTCTACCTGCGCAACCGCAAACCGCTGTTCGAGACGCTGCAGCCGTTGATGTCGACGATCGCGGCCGCTTGAGTGGTTGTCGACCGCATCGGTCAGACTGGGTCGATGCGTGCTTCCTATCCGTTGCTGGCGGCAGCAGTGGCTGCCGGCGTCGCGCTGGCGGCACCTGCCGCGGCCGCGCCTGGTGACAATTCCGACCAACCGGCCCCGGCCGGTCCCGTCTCCGGCGGCTGGATCCCCGACGGCCAGCGGCTCAGCCCGTTCGATCTGTCCGACCCGGCCGTCAGCCGGCTCGACCCCGCCCTGCTCAATGCTCTCGAGCGGGCCACCCGCGCAGCCGCGGCCGACGGCATCACCGTCGGTCTCACCTCGGGATGGCGCTCACCGCAGTTCCAGCAGCAACTCTTCGACGACGCCGTCGTCACCTACGGCAGCGCCGCCGTCGCCAGCCAGTACGTCGCCTCGCCGAGTGTCTCCAAGCACGTGATCGGCAAGGCGGTCGACGTCGGTCCTGGCGCCGCCGACTCCTGGCTGATTGCCAACGGCTCGGCGTACGGGTTGTGTCAGATCTACGCCAACGAGATCTGGCACTTCGAACTGGCGTCCGACTACGGCGGCGCGTGTCCGCCTTTGCGGCCCAACGCCGCCGGTTGACCTGCCTGTCAAAACCGCTGCGCCGCAAGTGATTTCAGCGGTTCGTTCGAGCACGGGCGCAACTCCTTCGCCCGTCCGAGCGTTGGTGAAGGTCATCTCGGTCACGCCAAGGATCCATCAAGAATCCGTCAAGGCGCAGTGCTGAGTATTTGGATAGCGCAACCAGCGTCCACCACCACCAGCAGCACAAACGGAGTACCAAATGTTCACTCGCCGCTTCACCGCATCCCTGGCCGGCACCACCTTGACCGCCGCCGCCTTTGGACTGGCCGCCCTCGGCCTCGCCGGCACCGCCAGTGCCAACTCAGTCGACGACGCGTTCATCGCCCAGATCGAGGCCGACGGCATCCAAGCGCCGAGTGTCGCGCGCGCCATCAGCGAAGCACACACCGTCTGCAGCGAACTCAACGCCGGAAAGCCGAGCAAGCAGGTCATCGCCAACGTCGCGCAGCGCACCGGTCTGAGCAACAGCGGCGCCAACACCTTCGCCGTCGACGCCGCCAATGCCTACTGCCCGCAGTACGTCACCACCACCTGAGCACGACCACTCACAATGCGGGGATCTTCGGATCCCCGCATTGTCTTGTTGCGCTCAGGTTTTCGCCCGGAACGCCGCAACCGGCATCTCCACGCTGCCCCGGCACGGGCCGTTCAGGATGTCGGTGTGCCAGGTGCCGCGCAACGACCCGTCCGGTTGCGGTGTGTAGTAGGCCCACGACTTCGCGGGCGCCCAAATTTTGGAAACCCCTTCTCCCATATAGCAATCCCACTGGAAGTCGAATCGCTCGACCCATCTCGTTCCGTCCCAGGTGTAGTGCGAGGGCACGGTGATCGTCGGATTGTTCGGGGTGGGCCCGTCGTTGGCGGTGGCCACACAGGTGGTGGCCGAGCACGCCGTCGAGAAGAGATAGTCGGCGCTGAAGGTCGGCTCGGCCTGACTTGCGGCGACGCTGGTGCCGTGTTTTTCGACGGCATATCGCACCAGGGAGTATTTTCCCGTCCACGACGGCGTCGCGGAATGTGCCGTATGAGCACCGAGCATCGCGGCAACGGCGAGCATTGCCAATGCTGGTCCCAGACGCACCGTGTCGATGCTGGCGCATGCACGACGCAGCGAGGTATCGGCGCGTCATCGACCCCGCAACAGAAACAGTCCGTAGGCGGCGATCGACTGAGCGTCGGCGATGACGCCGTCGCGGATCATGCCCTCGACATCGGGCCGCGGGAACCAGGCACTGCGCATGTCCTGTTCTTCGTGCTCGCGCTCGGCTTCTCCTTCGGATATCCCGGTGGCCAAAAACACCCAGCCGCGTTGACTGCTCATCCCGGGCGCGACGTCGAGCTGACCCAGCACCTCGAAAGAGGCTGCGCGCAAACCGGTCTCCTCGCGCAGCTCCCGCTCTGCCAGGGCGGCCGGGTCCAAGTCCGCAAGCCCGGGAGCGGTTCCCTGCGGAAACTCCCAGCGGCGCGCACCGAGGGGGTACCGGAACTGCTCAACCAGCCGCAAACGCGTTCCGTCGTACGGTATTACGAGCGCATAGGTCGGCTTGTCCACCACGGCGTAGATGCCGGGGCTGCCGTCGGGGCGGCGGATCTCGTCTTCGCGTAACACCATCCACGAGTTGCGGTAGATCTCACGGGAAGCGACAGACTCGATGTAAGGCACTCGCCCAGTATCGCCGCGGTCCCTGAATCGGGACAAGCGACGGGCGCAATCCCTTTACTCGACTCCGGTTGCGGCACATCGAGATTGGTCACCCGTCGGATGACGATCCGGTTGCCGGTCTTCCGGGGCAGGCACAACGGTCATATCATCTCGCCCAGAAGCACGTTCGGACGGCTCAGACCGGCACGGTGGCCGGTTGTCACGTTCAGCCGGCGAACGCTCCAGTTACCAGAGGGTGGGTGTCGATGCCGGACGACTTGCGGACTGGCCGGGACACGGCGCGACACATCATCGTCAGCGGTGACAATGCACTGGCCCTGACCATCATCGAAGAGCTCAACAAAGTCGGTGCGAACGTCGTCATGCTCGACGATCACGACTTGGGCAGCACCATGCTCGACGACGCCGAAGCCATCGTCTGCGCCGGCAGCGACGACGCACACAACCTCGAAATCGCTTTGCTGGCAAGGACGATCAACCCTGGCGTGCGGGTCGTGGCGCGACTTGCCAACGACGTGCTCCGCGAAGCGGTGGCGGCCGACAACGGACCGGGCGCCATTCTGGACGTCGCCGATCTCGCAGCGCCCTCGGTAGTCGAAGCCTGTCTGGGGCACACCGCGCATGCCTTCGAGGCGGCCGGCATGGAGTTCGTCGTCTCGGCGGCTGAGGCCCCACGCGACGCGACCCTGCGGGAGATCTACGGCGACCTGGCACCGGTGGCGGTGATCCACGGCAAGGCGTCACCCGACCCGGGCGAGGTGGTGGCATGCCCGGGACGGGATCAAGCCGTGCACGCCGGCGACTGTACGGCGATGATCGGCAGCGCCGACGAGCTGGCCGCCCGCGGCATCACGGTCCCGTATCCCCCGCCCCGGCGGACCCGACGGTCGCGATGGCGTCAGGTCGCCGATACCGCACGTGCCCTGCGCAACGACGTGAACCCGATGTTCTACCGCTCGCTATGGGCGTTAGTGGTGCTGTTGGTCGGATCGACGGTCCTGCTGCGCTACACCTACCGGCTTCCACCCGGAATGACGTGGGTCGACGCGCTGTACTTCAGCACCGAGACCGTCGCGACCGTGGGCTACGGTGATTTCAGCTTCATCAACCAACCCACCTGGCTGCGGCTGTTCAGCATCTTGCTGATGTTCGCCGGCGTGATCACCACCGCGGTGCTGGTCGCGTTCCTCGCCGAGCTGATGATCACCCGCCGCCTGCTCAGTTCGGCCGGCCCGCGCAAGGTCCGGTACCTGAGCAACCACGTCATCGTCGTCGGGCTCGGCTCGTTCGGCATCCGGGTGGCCAGCGACCTCACCACCGCCGGATACGACGTGGCGGTCATCGAACGCGACGAGAACAACCGCTTCCTGTCGACCGCGGCCGAACTCGACGTGCCGGTGATCTTCGGAGACGCCACCCTGCGCCAGACCTTGGAGTCCGCCAACATCGAGCAGGCCCGTGCGGTGGCGGTGCTGACGAAGGACGACATGGTCAACATCGAGATCGGTATCGTCTTGCGCGAGATGCTCAGCGTCCGTTCCGAATCGGGAGTCGAACGACCACATGTCCCGCTGGTGCTGCGGGTCTACGACCGCTCGCTGGGGTCTGCGGTGGCGCAGCGATTCGGCTTCGAAACCGTACGCTCGACCGTCGATCTGGCCGCGCCGTGGTTCATCGGCGCCGCCATGGGTTTGCATGTGCTCGGGACATTCTCGGTCGGGCAGCGTTCGTTCATGGTCGGCGGGATGCACGTGTCGGCGGGCAGCGAACTCGACGGCGTCCCGATGCACGAACTGTCCACCCAGACCCGCGTCATCGCGATCACCGAGCCCGACGGCCAGGTGAAACTGCATCCGCGCCGCGACGCCCGGTTGCAGGGCGGGGACACCGTCTATCTCGTCGGGCCGTACCGGGAGCTGCTGACGGCGCTACGGAAAGGGCAGGCCATGGAGTCCGACATGCTGTCGGAGGCGGGATAGTTCAGAAGGCCGCTGCGACGTCGGCCGCCCGTCGCAGTTGCTCGATGTTCGAGCTGGTGGGGATCAGATGCACCTCGTCGGTGCCGATGTCCGCGAACCTGCGTAGTACCGCGACCAGCTCGTCTTCAGTGCCGGCCCAGCCGGTCGTCGGCGCCATGGCGTCGACGAACTCCGCAGGTATCCAGTTCATGTAACGGCGCAAATGACGATGCACCTGCGCGCGGGCCTCCTCCGGGTCGCCGAAGGCGAACCAGAACGAGGTCGCCAGATGCGGTTTGGGTTTACCGGCCTCGGCCCAGGCGTCGCGGGCCACGTCGAAAAGCTCGTCCTGTCTGGCGACGTCGAGGTCCAGGGTGGTCCCGGCGAGCCCGTCGGCCCAGGTTGCGGCGCTGCGGACGGTCTTGGGTCCGATGGTGCCGACCATCAGGCGCGGACCGCCCTGCTGCACCGGCAACGGCCCCACCGGGCGCACCGAGTCGGTGGTCTTCTCACCAGCCCACACGCGCTTCATGACCGCCACCCTCTCGGCCATCCCCCGCATGGTCTGCGTCTTGACGTCGGCGCCGACGGCGTTGTAGTCCTCGTGGCGTCCGCCCACCCCGATGCCTACCGTCAAGCGACCGCCGCTGAGCACGTCACCGGTCGCCAGCGCTTTGGCCAACATCACCGGGTCGTGCAGCTGCGGCACGATCACCGTCGTCACCAGCCGCACCCGCTCGGTCCAGGCCGACACCGCGCCGAGCAGGGTCAGGCTGTCGGGGTTGTCGAAGGCGATCCGCTCGCCCCAGCACAACGAGGAGAACGGGCCCTCGTCGATGCTTGTTGCCCAATCTTTGAGCACGGTCGCATCGAGGTCGGGCTCCATCACCGGCATGGTCATACCTACTTGCACACGACGATTCTGGCAGCATGGGGCGGATGGCCTTAAGCAGCACGTCGATTGCGCATGTCCGGCTGACCGTCACCGACATCGAGCGGTCCCGGCAGTTCTACGAGAGCGTGTTCGGCTGGCCGGTACTCATCGAAATACCGGAGAACGCCGACGAAGCCACCCGCGCGCGACTCGGCTTCCTGTTCGGTGGCGTCATCTACGACCTGGGCGGCGGGTTGCTGGGGTTGCGACCGGTGGGCACCGATGAGTTCCACGAAGATCGCACCGGTCTGGATCACATCGCGTTCCGGTTGGGCAGCAAAGACGAATTGGATTCTGCGGCAGCGCATCTGGACGAGCTGGGGATCGCACACGAGCCGATCAAGGACATCGGTCCGTCCTACATCCTGGAGTTCCGGGACCCGGACAACATTGCGCTGGAGCTGACCGCGCCGAAGTAGGGTGGGGTCAGGGCATGCTGGCGTACAGCGGTGCCCGCTCGCGCGGGAGGAAAGATGCCAATCAGTTTCAACCACACCATCGTCGCGGCCCGGGACAAGCGCAAGTCCGCCGAGTTCCTGACCGAGTTGTTCGACCTGCCCAGCCCGACGCCGTACGGTCCGTTCCTGGTCGTCACGCTCGAACACGGCGCCTCCCTGGACTACGCCGATGTTGCCGACAGCGACGAGATCCGGCCGCAGCATTATGCGTTCCTGGTCTCCGAAGAGGAATTCGACACGATCTACGGCAAGATCACCTCGCGCGGGCTCCCGCACTGGGCCGATCCTGGCGCAGGTCGGCCCGGTCAGATCAACACCCGCGACGGCGGTCGCGGAGTCTATTTCAAGGACCCGGACGGGCACGCGCTGGAGATCCTCACCCGGCCCTACGGCTCCGGCTAGTCCCGCGTCGCACCGTGCCGGTGGCTCTCCTGGTCCCGGTAATCGTCGGCCATCTTTGCCACATGATCGGGCAGGGTTGCCGTGGCGACGTCGGCGATCGTCGTCTCTTCGAGCACCGAGCGCATGCTGGCGCGCAGCGCCCGCCACACGTCGGTCAGCGCGACCGTCGGCCCGGAGTAGGGCAGGTCACCGAGCCCGATGTCGCGGACGCTGGCCAGCGGGCCGTCGATGCAGCGCAAGACGTCGGCGATGCTGATCTCGGTGCCGGGTCGGGCCAACTCGTAGCCGCCGTCGCGACCCCGTTGGCTTCGGACCAGACGATCGGTGCGCAGGTTGGTCAGGATGTCGACCAGGAACTGCGACGGGATGCCTTGGGCCTGGGCCAGATCTTCGGTCTTGACCAGGGTGCCGACCGGGACCGTGGCGAGCTGCACCATCGCCCGCACGGCGTACTCCGCTTTGGCCGACATCCGCATGGTTTACCGATTGTGCCACTCGCCGTGTCCCGGGGTGACTAGGCGCCCAACTCGAGCATGTCGATCACGCTCTGCGCCTGTTCCTCGATGCTGCGATCGGCGCTCAGCCGCAGATCGGGGTTCTTCGGCCGTTGATACGGACTGTCGATGCCGGTGAAATGGGTGATCTCGCCGGCGCGGGCCTTCTTGTACAACCCCTTGGGGTCACGTCGCTCACACTCCTGCAGGGGGGTGTCGCAGAACACCTCGAAGAACTGAAATCCCGCGTCGGCGTGGACCTTCCGTGCCATCTCACGGTGTTCGGCCAGCGGGCTGATGGCCGGCACCAGCACGATCTGGCCGGAGTCGGCCAGCAGCGTGGCCACGTGCGCCAGCCGACGCAGGTTCTCCGCTCGATCGAACATGGAGAAACCGAGATCCGCGTTCAGGCCGTGGCGCAGGTTGTCACCGTCGAGAACGTATGCGGGAACGCCTTTTTCGAGTAGCTTCTGCTCGACCAGCATCGCCACCGACGACTTACCGGCTCCTGAGAGTCCGGTGAGCCACACCGTCCGGCCCTGGATCGCCCGATCCGCGGCGGTGACCAGTGACTTGTGCCGCACCGTGTTCGGGCTGGCCTGCTGCGCCGCGACGTCACGCAGCACCATGCCGGCAGCGACCGTCCCGTTGGTGTCGGGATCGATCAGGATGAACGAGCCGGTGCTGGCGTTGCGCGAGTATTCGTCCAGCAGCAGCGGCACCTGGGTACGCACCGTGATACGGCCAAGTTCGTTGAGCTTCAACGCTGTTGCCGTCTTGTCGCGGTGCAAGGTGTTGACGTCGAGCCGATAGTCCAGCGCGGTCACGCGGGCGCGGGTGGTGCGGGTGGTGTGCTTGATGACGTAGTCGCGGCCCGGTTCGAGCGCCGACGTGTCCGCCATCCAGCACACGGTGGCGTCGAACTGTTGGGCGACCCTGGGCTGGTTGTTGGTGCGGGCGATCATGTCCCCGCGGGAGATGTCGATGTCGTCGGCCAGGCTCACCGACACCGCCATCGGCGGAAAGGCTTCTGCGACAGGCCCGTTGGGGCCGTCGATGGCGGTGATCCGGGTGGTCTTGCCGATCGGCAGGACGATGACCTCGTCGCCGGGACGCATCACCCCGCTGGCCACGGTGCCCGCGTAACTGCGGTGGTCCTGGTGCTCGTGGGTGTGCGGGCGGATGACGTACTGGACCGGGAAGCGAACGTCGACCAGGTTGCGGTCGCCGGCGATGAACACCTCTTCCAGGTGCGAGAGCAGCGCCGGCCCCTCATACCACGGTGTCTTGTCCGACTTCGTCACCACATTGTCGCCGTGCAAGGCCGACATCGGGATGGTCGCGACATCCTGCACGTCCAGGCGTGCGGCGAAGGCGTGGAACTCGTCGCGAATTGCCTCGAATTTTTCCTGGTCCCAGTCGATCAGGTCCATTTTGTTGACCGCGAGCACGATGTGCTGGATGCCCAGCAGCGACGCCAGGAAGGCGTGGCGCCGGGACTGTTCCAGCAGACCGTGGCGCGCGTCGACCAGCACGATCACCAGCTGAGCGGTGGACGCCCCGGTCACCATGTTGCGGGTGTACTGAATGTGGCCCGGCGTGTCGGCGATGATGAATTTCCGCTTGGGAGTGGCGAAATAGCGGTAGGCCACATCGATGGTGATGCCCTGCTCGCGCTCGGCCCGCAGGCCGTCGGTGACCAGCGCCAGGTCGGTGTAGTCGTGGCCGCGGTCCTTCGAGGTCTGCTCGACGGCGGCCCACTGGTCCTCCATGACTGCCTTGGAGTCATACAGCAGACGCCCGATCAGGGTGGACTTGCCGTCGTCGACGGATCCGGCGGTCGCGAGCCGTAGGAGGGTGGTCATCAGAAGTACCCCTGCCGTTTCCGGTCTTCCATTCCGGCTTCGGAGATGCGGTCGTCGGCGCGGGTTGCGCCCCGCTCGGTGAGTCGGGAGACCGCGGTCTCGGCGATGACTTCCGAGACCGTGCGGGCCTCGGAGAGCACGCAGCCGGTGCAGGTGACGTCGCCGACGGTGCGAAACCGCACCCATGCCTCGAACACTCGCTCGTCGGCTCGCGGCTGCAGGTGCCGGTGCACCGCCAGCAGCATGCCGTCGCGCTCAAACACCTTGCGGCGGTGCGCAAAATAGATCGACGGCAGCTTGACCCGCTCGGCGCCGATGTAGGACCAGATGTCGAACTCGGTCCAGTTGGACAGCGGGAACACCCGGATGTGCTCGCCCTTGTGATGCCGTCCGTTGTAGAGGTTCCACAGTTCGGGCCGCTGATCCTTGGGGTCCCACTGGCCGAACTCGTCGCGGAAGCTGAACACCCGCTCCTTGGCGCGTGCCTTCTCCTCGTCGCGGCGGGCGCCCCCGAACGCGGCGTCGAACTTGTTCTCGCCGATGGCCCGCAGCAGCGTCACGGTCTGCAGCGGATTGCGCGACGGGATGGTCTCAACGACGCGCCCGGCGTCGATGTCCTCCTGCACCGAGGCCACCACCAGGCGCACCCCGGACTCCTGCACCAACTCGTCGCGGGTGGTGAGGACCTCGTCGAAGTTGTGACCGGTGTCGACGTGCATCACCGGGAACGGCAACCGCCCGGGACGAAACGCCTTGAGCGCCAAGTGCAGCATCACGATCGAGTCCTTGCCACCGGAGAACAGCAGCACCGGCCGCTCGAACTCGGCGGCCACCTCGCGAATGATGTGGATCGCCTCGGCCTCCAGCGAGCGCAGATGGCTCAGCTCGTACTGGCCGGCAGCAGGACCGGCAGACAGGTCAGTCGTCATCGGCTTTCATTTCTGGCAAAGTTGGTTGGATTGACCATATTTATGGTCATTACATAGAACCAGGCTCGGCCGGTGGGTGTCAATGGCGCGTTTCTGGCGCGTTTCTTGGGGCGAGCAGACGCAAAAGCCCCCCGTTTCGGGACGAAACGGGGGCTTTTGCGTCTGCTCGCGCCTCGGGCTCAGGCGGGCGCGAACAGCGGTGCTCCGCTGGAACCCTTCTCCGGCCGAAGCTGGACGGGCATTCCGCAGGTCACCGAATCCGGCTCGCAGTCAACGATATTGGCTGCGACACGCAGTCCGCTCTGTTCGCTGAGTTCGACCAGCGCGATGACGTACGGCGTGGGGATCTCCGGGTTGTACGGGTGGTGGTTGACCGTGTAGGTGAACACCGTCCCACGTCCCGAGACCGGCTTGGCCGTCAATTCGGCTGCGCAATCGCGGCAGGTACCGGTGGCGGGGTGCACCCACCGCGCGCACGTGTCGCAATGCTCCACGAGCAGTGGGGAGGTGGCCGACTCGGTTGTCACGACCAATACAGTACGCTCTACCGGATCCCTTCTTAGACGTGTGCGGCGCGTAGATGCTACGGACGGTGCAAGTGGAGTTCTTCGAAAAAGATGCGGTCCTGTCCGGCGTCGGCATCTCGCGGATCGGTCGTCGAACCGGCATCCCGGGACGGGATCTCACCATGGAGGCGGTGCGCGCCGCCATCGACGACGCGGGATTGGCGCCGGCCGATGTCGACGGAATCGCCACCTTGGGTGACACCCCGGCGGCGGAGGTCAACGCCGCGCTGCGGATCGATGCGAGTGACTGTGGCAGCGGTTTCGGCACCGGCGGGCTGCTGAGTCCGGTCATGTCGGCGTGCCGGGCGGTCGCCGAACGGCGGGCACGGCATGTGGTGGTCTACCGGACCATCCAGATGCTCGGCGGCACCGTGCTGCCCCAGGACAAGAACGCGCCCGCTCCGCCGCTCGCGCGGATGTTCTCCACCCCCGAGGGTGAAGAGCGTCCCGCGGTCGGCGCGATGGACGACATCAACGATCTGATTGCGGCGCATGCCTATTCGGCTGCGAACTGGTTGGCCCTGCATTGTCGTCGGCATATGGACCTGTACGGGACCACCAAGGAACAACTGGGCTGGATCGCCCTCAATGGCCGGCGCAACGCCGCACTGAATCCCCGCGCGGTCTACCGGGACCCGATGACGATGTCCGATTACCTGGGTGCGCGGTTGGTGTCCACACCGTTCGGATTGCTCGATTGCGATGTGCCCATTGACGGCTCGATTGCAGTGGTGGTTTCGCACGCGGATTACGCCGACGACTGCCCGCACCGTGCCGTGCGGGTCGAGGCGATCGGCGGTTCCAACGGTGCCGGCGGGTGGTTCCACCGCGATGACTATCCGAAGATGGCGATGTCGGACGCCACCGCGCAGATGTGGTCGCGAACGGAGTTGACGCCGAACGACATTCAGGTCGCCGAGTTGTACGACGGGTTCACCTATCTCACGCTCGCCTGGCTGGAGGCCATCGGGATATGCGGTGACGGGGAGGCCGGCCCGTTCGTGGAAGGCGGTGTTCGGATCGCGCGTGACGGGCAGCTGCCGCTGAACACCTACGGCGGGCAGCTGTCGGCCGGCCGCATGCACGGCTATTGGGCGTTGCACGAAGGGTGCCTGCAACTGCGCGGTGACGCCGGCGAGCGCCAGGTTTCGCAACGCCCCGAGGTCGGCGTGGTATCGGTGGGCGGCGGCCCGGTCGCAGGATGCATGTTGCTGACCTGCTGAGGCGCGTCACGGGGGTGGGCAGGGCCACTACCGGTTGCGGGATGCCGGCCATACCGCCAACCGCTCACTGCGGATGTTCTATGCCTACATCCGGAAGCGGGGTGTCACGAAGTGTGCTGCCGCAACCCACGGAGAACAACGCGAATGCGGCAAAGATGATCGCAGCGACGGTTTTGAAAGTCTTGCTCTTCGCTTTCATTCGGACTCGCCTTCCTCGCACCTGAACGCGTTGGGTTGCGAACAGTGCCGTGATGTTATCGCCGCGATTGAACGGGGCGAGCCGTTTCGCGATATTGCACAGGAAATGCACTTGCGCCTGACCACAGCTGCGGTCTAACGTCTCCGATCGTGCGTCTTCTCGATCGTGCCGTAGTAGCCAGCACCCGCAGCGGGGTCTGATCCAGACCGACCCCCCGCTGTGGGTCGGAAGCTATTACCGTCGGTCGCTCCTTCGAGCCAGAGAAGACCGGCACCATGATCCTTTCCCCGCACGACCTCGACTGCACCGCCGACGTCTGGTTCGGACGCCAGTTCGGTGTCGACCTGCCGCAGGGCCTGCGCGCCCCTGCCGCCGCGATGACCTGGGAAGGGTTCGTCGCGACGTACGGCCGAGCCAACGGGCCGCTGCGGCTGGGTCGTTGGGCATGTACCGACCCCCAGCGGCCAGCCACCCGGCTGGGTCCACAGGCCCGGAATTTCCGTGCGGTGCTCGCCTTCGGCGATCGCATCGGCGCGTTGACCGCATCGGCCAGCGGGCCCATCGCGGCGCTCACCGCGATGCTGCACGAGCGCGGAATCTTGTTGGAAATTCAGAAGTTTCACCAGATGCATGCGGCCGGTCGCACCATGACGTTCGTCCGCGGCACCGACGGCGTCGGCGCCGAGTGGGCCATGGGCTGGGCGGATGATCCGACACAGTCGGCGCTACGGGCGGTGATCGCCTGCGCCAACCGGTTGCTGGCCTGACGGTGTCAGGCGGACTTACAGCGGACGCAACACGATGTGCATGCCGTCCATCGGGACGGGCATGCCGCCGTAGTCCCAGCGCGGCTGGTAACCCGGGTACGGGAGTTCCAGGCGGTAGCGTCGCAACAGCCGGTGCAGGATCGTCTTGACCTCGAGCTGGCCGAACACCATCCCGATGCATTTGTGCGCGCCGCCGCCGAACGGGGTGAACGCATACCGGTGCCGCTTGTGCTCGTTGCGGGGCTCGGTGAAACGCTCCGGGTCGAACTTCATCGGGTCCGTCCAGAATTCGGGCAACCGGTGATTCATCCCCGGGAACGCCGTGACGTTGGTGCCCTTGGGCAGATAGTGACCCACCAGCTCGGTGTCGCGGACCGTGCGGCGCATCGCCCACTGCACCGGCGTCACCAACCGGATCGATTCGTTGAGCACGAGGTCCAACGACTCCAGCTTCTCCAACGATTCGATGTCCAACGGCCCGTCGCCGAGTCGGTCGGATTCGTCGCGGCAACGCTGCTGCCATTCGGGATTGGCGGCCAGGTAGTAGATCATCGTGGTGGCCGTGGACGTCGACGTGTCGTGGGCGGCCATCATCAAAAAGATCATGTGGTTGACGACGTCCTCGTCGGAGAACTTGTTGCCGTCCTCGTCCTCGGTCTGACAGAGCACGGTCAGCAGGTCGTTGCCATCTTTGCCGCGGCGCTCCTTGACCCGCTCCTCGAAATAGTTCTCCAGCAACTCGCGGGCTTTGAGCCCCCGCCACCACGTGAACGGCGGTACCCCGGCCCGGATGACGGCGTTGCCGGCGCGGGTCGTCGTGGTGAACGCCTTGTTCACCTTGGTGACCAGCTCGCGGTCGCTACCCGGCTCGTGACCCATGAAGACCATGGATGCGATATCCAGGGTCAGTTCCTTCATCGCCGGATAGAGCAGGAACCGGGGGTCGTTGGTCACCCAGTCGTTGCTGACGACCTTCGACACCACCTGGTCGATATGTTCGACGTAGCCGACCAGCCGGGACCGGATGAATGCCTCCTGCATGATCCGCCGGTGGAACATGTGCTCTTCGAAGTCGAGCAACATCAGTCCGCGGCGGAAGAACGGGCCGATCACCGGCGTCCAGCCCTGCTGCGAATAGTCCTTGTTGCGGTTGGAGTAGATGGTCTGCGCGGCATCTGGACCCAGCGCCACGACGAACGGCATCACCGGCGAGTCCGCGAAGACCACCGGCCCCTTGTTCTCGTAGAGGAACATCAGGTAGTCCGGGCCACCGCGGAGCATTTCGATCATGTGCCCCAGGATCGGCAGCCCGCGGTCGCCGACTACCGGCTTGAGGCCACTGTCCGGCGGGGGATCGGCGAGCCGCGTCTCGGGGAATTGGACGTCTCGCAGCTTGCGCTCGACCAGGGCCATACCCGGGAAATTGTTGAACGACGGGGTCAACCGCCGCTGCGCCTGATCGAGCAGATAAGCGGGGGTGCTGATTGTCGTCATTGACACGCTCCTTCGCGGCTGTGGCGGCCGTCACTACCGTCCATCCTCGGGATGAAGTTGACGGCTGTCAAGTTTTGTTGCGGACGGCATGGTGCAATGGTCAGGTGGTGATCGGGAGTGAATAGCAACGCAGCGAGTCGGGATGACGGCGCCCCACTGCGGCGACGCGGTGACAAGCACCGCGTGGCGATCATGCAGGCGGTCCGTGAGCTGCTGCAAGAGCGGCCGTTCGCTGAGTTGTCGGTCAGCACCATCAGCCTGCGCGCGGGTGTGGCCCGCTCCGGCTTCTACTTCTACTTCGACTCGAAGTATTCGGTGCTCGCGCAGATCCTGGCCGAGGCCGCCGAAGAACTCGAGGAACTCACCCAGTATTTCGCGCCCCGCCAGCCCGGTGAGTCGCCGGAACAATTCGCCAAGCGAATGGTCGGCAGCGCAGCGGTGGTCTACGCGAACAACGATCCGGTGATGACCGCGTGCAACGCGGCCCGTCAAACCGACGTCGAGATCCGCGAAATTCTGGACAAGCAGTTCGAAACGCTGTTGGGCCAGATCGTGAACATCGTCGATGCCGAGGTCAAAGCCGGGACAGCGCAACCGATCAGCGACGACCTGCCGATCTTGATTCGTACCCTGGCGGGGACCACCGCGTTGATGCTCACCGGGGACCCGATACTCGTCGGCCGGGACGACGATGTGGAACGTCGGGTGCGGGTGCTGGAACAGCTGTGGCTGAACGCGCTGTGGGGCGGTCCCAGTCGGTAGGGTTCCCGCGCCGTATCGTCTCGACCATGGCGCAGCAGAATTCAGCAGCAAAGCGGTATTTCGCCGGGAAGCGGTGCTTCGTGACGGGTGCGGCCAGCGGTATCGGCCGTGCCACGGCGTTGCGACTGGCCGCGCAGGGGGCTGAGCTGTATCTGACCGACCGCGACGCGGACGGCCTGACTCAGACGGTGGCCGACGCTCGGGCGCTGGGCGCGGAGGTGCCCGCCTATCGCGTCCTGGACATCTCCGACTACGAGCAGGTGTCGGCGTTCTCCGTCGACATCCATACCACGCACGGCAGCATGGACGTGGTGCTCAACATCGCCGGCGTCTCGGCGTGGGGCACCGTCGACCGGTTGTCGCACCAACAATGGAACAAGATGGTCGCGATCAACCTGATGGGTCCCATCCACGTGATCGAGTCGTTCGTCCCGCAAATGGTCGCGGCCGGCCGGGGCGGACATGTGGTCAACGTGTCCTCGGCGGCGGGACTGGTCGCGCTGCCGTGGCATGCCGCTTACAGCGCAAGCAAATTCGGCTTGCGCGGACTATCCGAAGTGCTGCGCTTCGACCTGGCCCGCCACCGCATCGGGGTGTCGGTCGTGGTGCCGGGTGCGGTGAAGACGCCGCTGGTCAACACCGTCGAAATCGCCGGGGTGGACCGCGAGGACCCGCAGGTCGCCCGCTGGGTCGACCGATTCAGCGGCCATGCCGTCTCACCGGAACGGGCAGCCGAGAAAATCCTGGCCGGGGTCGCCAAGAACCGGTATCTCATCTACACCTCGCCGGACATCCGGGCGCTGTATGCGTTCAAACGGCTGGCGTGGTGGCCTTACAGCGTGGCGATGCGCCAGGTCAATTCGATCTTCACGCGGGCGCTGCGGCCTGGTCCGCCGACCCGCGGGCTCGAATCGGGCGCCTAGTGCGGCATCTGGAGTTCTAGGCGCACCCCGAGCAGCCGGACGGGGCGATCCAGTTCGAACAGATCCAGGACGCGCAGGGCGGCGGTGACGATGACGTCGGCATCGGTGGTCGGTGCGTCGAGTTTGCGGATCTTGGTGCGGGTGTAGAACGTCGCGGTGCGCACCGTGACCGCGACGCGTGTGACGACGCGGCCCTCGTTCACCACATCTGTCAGGGTCTGGCGCGCCAAATCGGCTATCGCCGAATCCATTTCAGCCCGCTCGGTCAGGTCGCGCGGAAACGTGATCACGTGGCTGCGTGAGCGCGGCACCCACGGTTCGGCGCTGACGCCGGTGTCCCCACCGCCCTTGGCCAGTAGCAGCAGCCACAGGCCGGTGCGCGGCCCGAACGTCGACGTCAGCAGCTCGCCATCGGCATGAGCGAGTTGTCGGACCGTCGAGATACCCAGAGCGGCAAGCTTTTTCGTGGTCTTGGGCCCCACGCCCCAGAGTGCGTCGACCGGGCGCTCGGCCATCACCGTCATCCAGTTGGCGTCGGTGAGCGCAAAGATGCCAGCCGGTTTCGCATACCCGGTCGCGATCTTGGCGCGCTGTTTGTTGTCGCTGATGCCGACCGAGCAGGACAGGCCGGTTTCCGACGACACCACGGTGCGGATCTGCTCGGCGACGGTTGCCGGGTCGCCGGCGACTCCGACGTACGCCTCGTCCCAGCCCCACACTTCGACGGGATGCCCGAGGTCGCGCAGCAATCCCATCACCTGCTCGGAGGCGGCGTCGTAGGCGGCGGAATCCGAGGGGAGGAACGTCGCGTCCGGGCAACGGCGGGCGGCGGCTCGCAGCGGCATGCCGGCGTGCACCCCGTATTCGCGGGCCTCATAGGAGGCGCAGGTGACGACCTTGCGCGGTTCGGCCGGGTCGCCGTTGCCGCCGACGATCACGGGCAGCCCGACCAACTCAGGGTGACGACGCAATTCCACCGAGGCCAGGAACTGGTCGAGGTCTACATGCAGGACCCAGCGGTGGCTTCCGGGGGTGGTCACCGCCCGCACAGCTTGCCGGCCAGGCTCGCCCAGGCGTCGCCCAACGTCTGTTGGGTGTGGCCGCCGTCGGTGAGTTGGTGTTCGACGTAGTCGACGTCGAGCAGGGCCAGCAGCGCGTCGGTCTGCGCGTCGAGGTCGCCGGTGCTGTGGGCCGCCTGCAGCAGGACCTGGACATGGCGGCGTTGCACGGCAGCCGCGCCGATGCGGCGGGTATGCGGGTCGCGGTTGGCGGCCGACAGCAACTCGTGGTGGGTGTGCACGAAGCAAATCCGCTCCCGGCCGAACGCGATGAGCCGATCCAATGGCGGCGCGTCCGGTCCCAGCGGTGGCGGACCGAACAGGAATGCCTGCTGGCTGGCCTTTTCGTCCTCGTCGAGCAGTTCCATCATCAGCCCGGCACGGCTGCCGAAACGGCGGAACACCGTGCCCTTACCCACGCCCGCGGCAGCCGCGACGTCGTCCATGGTGACCGCGTCGGCACCGCGTTCCCGCACGAGCTTGCGGGCCGCCGCCAGCAGTAGTGCGCGATTGCGTGCGGCGTCGCTGCGCACTTGTTGCGGCTGTTGCAGGGTGGGTACCGGTAGCCCTCTGGACACCTCGATACCGGTCACCTCTGCACTGTATCGCGGCCGGCCGGAATAAATCGGACTACAGTCCGGTTTTGTCGTGCGAGGATGTAACCGACCAGAAGGGGACGTAGTGATGACCGATATCAAGATCGTGGCATTGGTGGGCAGCTTGCGCGCCGAATCGATCAACCGCCAGATCGCTGCGCTCGCCACAGAGCTGGCCCCCGACGGCGTGACTGTCACGGTGTTCGAGGGATTGGCGGATCTGCCGTTCTACAACGAGGACTTCGACCCCGCGGTCGGTGCGAAGAATGACGAGCACCCGGCGGTCGCCGCGCTGCGGGCCGCCGCGAGTGACGCGGACGCCGCTCTGGTGGTCACCCCGGAATACAACGGCACCATGCCCGCGGTGCTCAAGAACGCCATCGACTGGTTGTCGCGCCCGTTCGGCAACGGCGCGCTGAAGGGCAAGCCGCTGGCGGTCATCGGCGGGTCGCTGGGGCAATACGGCGGGGTCTGGGCCCACGACGACACCCGCAAGTCGTTCGGGATCGCCGGGGCGCGCGTTGTCGAGGCCATCAAGCTGTCGGTGCCGTTCAAGTCGTTGGGCGGCAACCCCCCGGCCCAGAATGCGGAGTTGTCGGCCAGCGTCGCGGACGTGGTCGGCAAGCTCGCCACCGAGGTCGGCTGAGCCGTCGATTCGCCGAGGGCGTCAGCCGATCGCCTGCTGTGCGTCAAAAGCTCTAGTCAAAGCCGTCGACACGGGTGTCGGCGGCTTTGCTGGTGGCTGGGCGTAGGGCTTGGCGAATCCGGGGTTGTCGGTGGTCGCTGATATACCGGGTCCCATGCGAAGCCGCTGTACACCCCTGGGTCGGAATGTGATCTGCGACACGCCGACGACACGCCCGGCTCAGGCTTACGACCTGGGAATTTCAAGAATGTTGTTTCGAACATCTTGTACCTCATTGTGTTATCACCCCCTAGGTGTAGTGTTCCGAGGACCGGCAGATCCCAGGTTCACCGGGTCCCCACAGGTCAGCGAGGGCACGATGAGCTTCCCGGAATCGGCGTCGAAGGGTCAGGCGACCCGGAGTCCGCAGCACGGGAATCTGGGAGCCTGCCGGAGCGCTGAAAGTAGTGCAGAAGTACCACCAGAGTCGTTGCCAATCCCGTCGAACTTCCCCCGCAAAGGAGCGGTACGCCCATGAGCATCACCGTTTACAGCAAGCCGGCTTGCGTGCAGTGCGTCGCCACCTACAAGGCGCTGGACAAGCAGGGCGTCGCCTACCAGAAGGTGGACATCACCCTGGACACCGAGGCGCGCGACTACGTGATGGCGCTCGGTTATCTGCAGGCGCCCGTCGTGGTGACCGAGCACGACCACTGGTCCGGTTTCCGGCCCGACCGCATCAAGGCACTCGCCGACTCGGCGTTGAGCGCCTAGAGCGGGCAGACGAACAAGTAAGGAAGGGTTGCGGTGCGTGATGGACATCTCGGACATCCCCGGGCGCAACCTGGTGTACTTCTCGTCCGTGTCGGAGAACACCCACCGCTTCGTGCAGAAGCTGGGTGTTCCCGCCACGCGGATACCCCTGCATGGCCGCATTGAGGTCGACGAGCCGTATGTGCTGGTGCTGCCGACCTACGGCGGCGGGCGGGCCACCCCAGATATCAACGACGGCGGCTACGTTCCCAAGCAGGTCATCGCGTTCTTGAACAACGAGCACAACCGCTCGCTGATCCGCGGAGTCATCGCCGCGGGCAACAACAACTTCGGTGCCGAATTCGCCTACGCGGGCAACGTGGTGTCCCGCAAGTGCGGTGTTCCGTACCTGTACCGCTTCGAACTCATGGGCACCCAGGACGACGTCGACGCCGTCCGTGCGGGCCTGGCTCAATTCTGGAAGGAACAGACGTGCCACCAACCGTCACTGCAGAGCCTGTAACCACCGGCACGCACGCGTTGCAGAACGAAACGGATTATCACGCGCTCAACGCGATGCTGAATCTGTACGACGCCGACGGCAAGATTCAGTTCGACAAGGACGTGCTGGCCGCCCGCCAGTATTTCCTGGAGCACGTCAACCAGAACACGGTGTTCTTCCACAATCAGGACGAGAAGCTCGACTATCTGATCCGCGAAAACTATTACGAGCGTGAGGTTCTCGACCAGTACTCGCGCAACTTCGTCAAGACGTTGCTGGACCGCGCGTACGCCAAGAAGTTCCGCTTTCCGACGTTCCTGGGCGCATTCAAGTACTACACGTCCTACACACTGAAGACCTTCGACGGAAAGCGCTATTTGGAGCGCTTCGAGGACCGCGTCGTCATGGTCTCGCTCACCCTTGCGGCCGGTGACACTGCCCTGGCCGAGAAGCTGGTGGACGAGATCATTGACGGCCGGTTCCAGCCGGCCACCCCGACGTTCCTGAATTCGGGGAAAAAGCAACGGGGAGAGCCGGTTTCGTGCTTCCTGATTCGCGTCGAGGACAACATGGAGTCGATCGGACGCTCGATCAACTCCTCTCTGCAGCTGTCCAAGCGCGGCGGCGGAGTTGCGTTGCTGCTGACCAACATTCGTGAACACGGTGCGCCGATCAAGAACATCGAGAACCAGTCGTCGGGTGTCATCCCGATCATGAAGCTGCTGGAGGACTCGTTCTCCTACGCCAACCAGCTGGGTGCGCGGCAGGGCGCCGGCGCGGTGTACCTCAACGCACACCACCCCGACATCTACCGCTTCCTGGACACCAAGCGGGAGAACGCCGACGAGAAGATCCGGATCAAGACGCTGAGCCTGGGCGTGGTGATCCCTGACATCACCTTCGAGCTGGCCAAAAAGAACGAGGACATGTACCTGTTCTCGCCGTACGACGTCGAGCGCGTCTACGGGATGGCCTTCGCCGACATCTCGGTGACCGAGAAGTACTACGAGATGGTCGACGACGCACGCATCCGCAAGACCAAGATCAAGGCGCGCGAGTTCTTTCAGACGCTGGCCGAGCTGCAGTTCGAGTCCGGTTACCCGTACATCATGTTCGAGGACACGGTGAACCGGGCCAATCCGATTGAAGGCAAGATCACCCACTCGAATTTGTGCTCGGAGATCCTGCAGGTGTCGACGCCGTCGTTGTTCAACGAGGACCTGTCCTACGCCAAAGTGGGCAAAGATATTTCGTGCAACCTCGGGTCGCTGAACATCGCCAAGACGATGGACTCGCCGGACTTCGCGCAGACGATCGAGGTGGCGATCCGGGCACTGACCTCGGTGAGCGATCAGACTCACATCACCTCGGTGCCCTCGATCGAGAAGGGCAACAACGACTCTCACGCGATCGGTTTGGGGCAGATGAACCTGCACGGGTACCTGGCGCGCGAGAGCATCTTCTACGGCTCCGAAGAAGGCATCGACTTCACCAACATCTACTTCTATACGGTCCTCTACCATGCGCTGCGGGCCTCTAACCGCATCGCCATCGAACGTGGCACCCACTTCAAGGGTTTCGAGAAGTCCAAGTACGCCTCGGGGGAGTTCTTCGACAAGTACACCGAACAGGTGTGGGAGCCGCAGACCGAGAAGGTGCGTCAACTCTTCGCCGACGCGGGGATTCGCATCCCGAACCAGGACGACTGGAAGCGGCTCAAGGAGTCGGTGCAGCAGCACGGCATCTACAACCAGAACCTGCAGGCGGTGCCACCGACCGGGTCGATCTCTTACATCAACCACTCGACGTCCTCGATCCACCCGATCGTGTCGAGGGTCGAGATCCGCAAGGAAGGCAAGATCGGCCGGGTCTACTACCCAGCGCCGTACATGACCAACGACAACCTGGAGTACTACCAGGACGCGTACGAGATCGGCTACGAGAAGATCATCGACACCTACGCCGCGGCGACTCAGCATGTGGATCAAGGTCTTTCGCTGACGCTGTTCTTCAAGGACACCGCGACCACCCGCGACGTCAACAAAGCGCAGATCTATGCCTGGCGCAAAGGCATCAAGACGCTGTACTACATCCGGCTTCGGCAGATGGCTTTGCAAGGCACTGAGGTGGAAAATTGCGTCAGCTGCATGCTGTGAGCGCCCGCGCCGAGTGTGTCATCCGCGACGGATCAGCGCGTGTTGCGTCGTGACATTCACGCTCGGCGCAGCGAGGAACGGCAGGTCAGCGGCGCCCAAGCGGTAAGGTGCTTGACGTGGTGCGAGTGCCTCGACCTTCTTTACCTCACCCCGGCCCCAAGCCGGCGGTGAAAGTCGACGCGCGCAGCGAACGTTGGCGCGAACACCGCAAGAAGGTACGCAACGAGATCGTCGATGCGGCGTTCCGGGCGATCGACCGGCTCGGTCCCGAGCTGAGCGTGCGGGAGATCGCCGAAGAAGCGGGCACCGCCAAGCCGAAGATCTACCGGCATTTCACCGACAAGTCCGACTTGTTCCTGGCCATCGGGGAGCGGCTGCGGGACATGCTGTGGGCGGCGATCTTCCCGTCCATCAACCTGGCCACCGACTCGGCGCGCGAGGTGATCCACCGCGCGGTCGAAGAGTTCGTCAACCTGCTCGACCAGCATCCCAATGTGATGCGGGTGTTTATCTCGGGCAGCTCCAGCGCGCAGTCGAACGCGACGGTGAAGACCCTCAATGAGGGCCGGGAGATCACGCTGACCATCGCGGAGATGTTCAACAACGAGCTGCGCGACATGGAGCTGAACAAGGCGGCGTTGGAACTGGCTGCGTTCTCGGCGTTCGGCTGCGCCGCCTCAGCCACCGAGTGGTGGCTGGGTCCCGGACCCGACAGTCCCCGCGCCATGACACGCGAGCAGTTCGTGGCGCAACTGACCACGATCATGATGGGCGTCATCGTCGGCACCGCCGAAACGATGGGCATCACGCTGGACCCGGACAAGCCCATCCACGACGCGCTGCCCGCCGCTCTGCCGTGAGCTGACTCGCACCCGCGTTGACATCGCGGAGGCGGAGGATAAGATTCGGACTAACCGATACCCGTGGTACTGGGTATCTGCGTTTCAGCGGTCGACCCGGGCCGTCCGACGGTCTCGGGGCGGCCACGACAAGAGAGATCAGTAACCATGACTGACGTCGTGACGCCGGCGGTAGAAGAATCCGGCAAACCTCGGTCGGACAAACCGCCGGTACACACCCGGGTCCTGATCATCGGCACCGGGTTCTCCGGGCTCGGCATGGCCATCGCGCTGCAGAAGCAAGGGGTCGATTTCGTCATCCTGGAAAAGGCCGCCGATATCGGCGGGACCTGGCGGGACAACACCTACCCCGGATGCGCCTGCGACATCCCCTCGCATCTGTACTCGTTCTCCTTCGAGCCCAAGCCCGACTGGAAGAATCCGTTCTCCTTCCAGCCCGAGATCCTGGATTACCTCAAGGGCGTCACCGAGAAGTACGGACTGCGTCGACACATTGAATTCAACTCGCTGGTCGACCGTGGCCACTGGGACGACGACGAGTACCGCTGGCATGTCTTCACCGCCGACGGACGCGAATACGTCGCGCAGTTCCTGGTGTCAGGGGCGGGGGCGCTGCACATCCCGTCGTTCCCCGACATCGACGGACGCGACGAATTCCTGGGTCCGGCGTTTCACTCCGCGGAGTGGGACCACAGCGTCGACCTGACCGGTAAGCGGGTCGCGATCATCGGCACCGGCGCCAGCGCCATTCAGATCGTGCCCGAGATCGTCGGTGACGTCGCCGAACTGCAGCTCTACCAGCGCACCCCGCCGTGGGTGGTGCCGCGCTCGAACCCGGAGATCCCCAAAGCGCTGCGGACGGCAATGGAGAACGTTCCGGGGTTGCGTGCGCTGGTGCGTCTGGCCATCTACTGGGGGCAGGAGGCGCTGGCGATCGGCATGACCAAGCGGCCGAATGCCCTGAAATTCATCGAGGCGTACTGCAAGTGGAACGTGTTCCGGTCGGTGCGGGACCGCGAACTGCGCCGCAAGTTGATCCCGAACTACCGCATCGGCTGCAAGCGCATCTTGAACTCGTCCACCTATTACGCAGCGCTTGCCAGCCCGAATGCCGAGGTCATCACCGATGGCATCGCGAAGATCACTCGCGACGGGATCCTCACCCACGACGGCCGCGAGCGGAAAGTGGACGTCATCGTCTACGCCACCGGCTTTCACGTCACCGACTCCTACACCTACGTCGACATCAAGGGCCAGCACGGTGAGGACCTGGTGGACCGCTGGAACCGCGAGGGCATCGGCGCCCACCGCGGTGTCACCGTCGCCGACGTGCCCAACCTGTTCTTCCTGCTGGGACCCAACACCGGCCTGGGGCACAACTCGGTGGTGTTCATGATCGAGTCCCAGATCCGCTACGTCGCCGACGCGATCGCCAAGTGCGACAAGAAGGGCGCGCAGGCGCTGGCTCCCACCCGCGAAGCGCAGGACCGGTTCAACGACGCGCTGCAACACAAGTTGTCCGAGTCGGTGTGGAATACCGGCGGGTGCGCGAGCTGGTATCTGGACGAGCACGGCAAGAACACCGTGTTGTGGGGCGGATACACCTGGCAGTACTGGCGGGCCACCCGATCGGTCAAACCCGAGGAGTACCAGTTCTTCGGGGTCGGCAAGGACGCTCGCCGCGAACTTTCGGCTAGTGCCTGAGCAGGTTCTCGAAGGCCTTCGCGGCCGCGTCGACGCCGGCTTCGTCGTCGGTGGCGACGAGGTCGAGTAACAGTCCGCGGATCACGGCGAGCCCCAGTCGCACCATTGCACGATCGGCGGTTCCGGCGGTGACGTCGTCGGCCTCGGCAAGCCACCCGTCGACAGCGCCGGGAACCATCTGCCCGAACGGGGTTTCGCCCTGCGCCGCCCGCGAGTAGCACTCGAAGAACAACCGTTCCAGCCGTCGCAGTTCGGGTCGGCGGACGTCGGCCCACATGGCGGCGAAACTGTCGGCCGGGCCGGGCGGCAGTTCGGGCAGCAACCCCATCTGTCTGCGCTCGACCTGCTCCACCACCGCCACCAACAGATTTTCCCGAGAACCGAAGTGGTGCAACAGCATTCGATGGCTGGTACCGACGGCCGCGGCGACATCGCGCAGCGAGCGGTCACCCACACCGCGCGTGGCGAACTCCTCGACCAGGGCGTCCAGCAGCTGTTGGCGCCGTTGAAGGTCAGGCGTGCGGACCATGCGCGCGGCTGCGCTCCTCGGCCCGGCGCTTCAGGCCGCTGGCCTCCATGGCGAGGTAGCGCCTAGTCATGTTGGTCATCAGCCGGCCTATCAACGCGCCCAGCACGCCGGACTGCTCGATCTGTTGACGGACCAACGTGGTGCCGTCCGTTCGGGGGATGACGTCGTGGCGTGCGCGCGCCAGGGCGCCGGGGGAGCGCTGTTCCCAGGTCCAGGACACGCCTGGCTCGATGTCGGTCACCGTCCACACCAGCTTGCCCATCCGGGGTTGCTTGATCGCGAACCGCTTACCGACGGCGAGAGCGGGCCCGTCCAGTGCGGCCAGCGAAGTGACCGACTCGGTCCACTCCGGCCACCGTTGGACGTCGCTGAACACCTCCCATACGGTTTCCGGCGGTGCATCGATCTCGGCGCTGTGCTCCGTATTCATGTACCAGATGGTACATGATTCATTGCAGCTTCGCCTACGGCTCAGGTATTGCGTGGCCCACCAGTGGGTATCACCCGCGTGTGATTCGAAAGCTGTGCGCCGGTTTGGCTTTGCTCGCGTTAGCGGCTTGCGGCCACAACGACGCGGCGACGTCGGCTGCCGGGTCGACCACGACCGGCATGCTGCCGGCGGGGGTGCCGACCGAGGGCAGCCGTCCGCCGGCCGTGAAGTTGCCGACGGCCGCCGAACCGCTCAAGGCGCCGGCGCCGGATGCGCCGGTGGGGCGGACCATCGCGGTGGGGCATACCCCGGAAGGAATCGTGGTCGATGCACCGACGCGGACGGTCGCCGTCGCTACCCATGATCCCAACGAGCTGGTGTTCCTCAACGCCGATTCCGGTGCCGTCACGGGCCGAATTCCGTTGCCGGGCAGAGTTCGTCATCTTCAGCTCGCGGCCGCCGGCGGTCCGGTACTGGTTCCGGTCGAGTCGGCCGATTCGCTGGTGCGTGTCGACCTGCCGTCTGGGCCCGCGCACGCGCCGATCCGCACCGGCACCGAACCGCACGACGCCGCCGCGGCATCCAACGGGACCGTCTTCGTCGCCAACGAACTCGGTGGCACCGTGGCCGTGTTGCGCGGCGAGCAGATCGTGAAGGTCTTCACCGACAGCGTTCAGCCGGCCGGGACCGCGGCGGTCGGCACCTCGATGGGCGTGGTGGACGTACGCAAGAACGACCTCACCGTCTACGACGCCGAACGCTTGACCATCGTCGGTTCCGCCCCGGCCGGCGCGGGACCCACCCACCTGGTCGCCGACCGACATGGGCGGATGATCGCGATCGACACTCGCGGCAACGCCGTCCGACTGTTCACGCCGCTACCCACACCCCGCGAGGTGGCCAGATTCGACCAGGCCGGCGGCCCGTACGGGGTCGCCTACGACTGGTCGCGTGACCGGCTGTGGGTGGCGTCGTCGGGCACCAACGAAGTCGTCGGCTACGACATGAGCGGACCGAATCCTGTTCCGATGCAACGCTTTCCGACAGTGCAGAATCCGTACACGCTCGGAGTCGACCCGGCCACCGGCAGGTTGTTCGTCGCCGGAGTGTCCGGCGGGGTGGTGCAGATCATCGACTCGGGTTGAGCCGCCGGCCGCTGGGTACCCCGCCACGACACGAGGGGGAGCAAGCAGCGATGAAGTTCATCCGCCGGGGATCCGGTCGACCGCTGCTGCTGGTGCACGGCCTCGGATCCAATTGGCGCAACTGGGAATCCGTGCTGCCGCAGCTGACGGCACGCCGGGACGTGATCGCGGTGGACCTGCCGGGGTTCGGTGACAGCGCGCCGCTGCCGGGGGAGACCACCATCGCCTCGCTGACCGATGCCGTCGAAGCCTTCATCGCCGCGCACCGCCTCGGTGATATCGACATCGTGGGCAGTTCGATGGGCGCCCGGATGGTCCTGGAACTGGCGCGACGAGGCCACGCCGGGACGGTGGTGGCGCTCGATCCCGGCGGCTTCTGGACCGACGCGCAACAGAAGGTCTTCCACGCGACCATCGGCGCATCGATCGCGCTGATCCGCCGCATCCAGCCGCTGTTACCGGCGCTGACCCGCAGCAGCGCCGGCCGGACCGCGCTGCTGCTGCAGTTCTCGGCCCAACCGTGGCGCCTGTCGCCCGACCTGGTGCTGCAGGAACTGCGGAGTTTCGACCGCGCGACGCGCCTCGACGAAGCACTGCACGCGCTGGTCCATGGTCCCAAGCAGCAGGGCGCGCCGGCCGGGTCGCTCAACGGTCGCGTCGTCATCGGCTGGGGCCGAAACGACCGCGTGACACCGCCCAGCCAGGCCCGCCGCGCTCGAGAAGCGTTTCCCGACGCCACGCTGCACTGGTTCGAGCGGTGCGGGCACTTCCCGCACTGGGATCAGCCCGAGCGCGCTGTCCAGCTGATCCTGGACTCGACATAGCGACACGCGAACACAACCCCTTGTGTTGCACGGGCTTGTCGGACCCCAGGGGTAGTGTTTGTGGCCTAAGCAACACAGCCCCATTCGGCCTGGTGAAGTGGAGTTCGGCGTGACTGGAAATGCAAAGCTGATCGACCGCGTCTCAGCGATCAACTGGAACCGTCTGCAGGACGAAAAAGACGCCGAGGTGTGGGACCGGCTGACCGGCAACTTCTGGCTGCCGGAGAAGGTGCCGGTGTCCAACGACATTCCGTCCTGGGGCACGCTGACCGCCAACGAGAAGCAGCTCACCATGCGGGTGTTCACCGGCCTGACCATGCTGGACACCATCCAGGGCACCGTGGGTGCGGTCAGTCTGATCCCCGACGCGCTGACCCCGCACGAGGAGGCGGTGTACACCAACATCGCGTTCATGGAGTCGGTGCACGCCAAGAGCTACAGCCAGATCTTCTCCACCCTGTGCTCGACCGCCGAGATCGACGACGCGTTCCGCTGGTCGGAGGAGAACCCGAATCTGCAGCGCAAGGCCGAGATCGTGCTGGAGTACTACCGCGGTGACGAACCCCTCAAGCGCAAGGTGGCCTCCACACTGCTGGAGAGCTTCCTGTTCTACTCCGGTTTCTACCTGCCGATGTACTGGTCGAGCCGGGCCAAGCTGACCAACACCGCCGACATGATCCGGCTGATCATTCGCGACGAGGCGGTGCACGGCTACTACATCGGCTACAAGTACCAGCGCGGTCTGGCGCTGGAGGACGAGGCGAAGCGTTCGGAGCTCAAGGACTACACCTATGAGCTGCTCTTCGAGCTCTACGACAACGAGGTCGAGTACACCCAGGACCTCTACGACGACGTCGGGTTGACCGAGGACGTCAAGAAGTTCCTGCGCTACAACGCCAACAAAGCGCTGATGAACCTCGGGTACGAGGCGCTGTTCCCGCGCGACGAGACCGACGTCAACCCCGCGATCCTCTCGGCGCTGTCACCGAACGCCGACGAGAACCACGACTTCTTCTCCGGGTCGGGGTCGTCGTACGTGATCGGCAAGGCTGTGGTCACCGAGGACGAGGACTGGGACTTCTAAAGGCGCAGCTCAGCGGGCGTTAATTTCCGCCGCGAGGTTCAACGCCAGCTAACGGACTGCGCAGGTGCTGCTATCAGTGCGGCGGCACTTCTTGCCCACATTGCGACCTGCTCTAGTGAGCTGGCACTCGTGCAGGCTTATGAGACCAAGCAAGGCAAGCGCTACCGGGTCGTCGGCGCGTCACCCCGTGGATTGTTGCGCCCGTCGGCTGCTGCCAGCAGGACTTTCTTAACCCGACTCGAAACGTGTCACGGCGACGCTGGAGTCACACTAATGTACGAGCTTGGCGGGTCGGAACCGCTTAGGAATGGAAGGCCAACACCTCATTAAGGGGAAAGACCCGTCATGAACACTGTCAAGACGGCAGCCTTCGTGCTGCTCATGGCTGTCGGTGTCAGCGCCGCCGGTTACGCGACTAGCGCCCCGCCAGCAGCTCAGGCCGACCCCAATTGCACAGAAGACTGTGGCGTGGACAAAGGCCAGTTCCAGTTGCCTTCTCTTTACATGCAGGGTGGCCTACAACCGCCGTTCGACATACCCCATGCGATCAGCACGTCGCATGCCATTTGCGACCGCCTGACTAAGGGAGCGACCCGCGACCAGGTTCGCTCGATTGCCGGGGACGGCTCACCACAGCAACAGGATGTCGTGATCAACGCCGCCATCAAGGTCTACTGCCCCGGAGTCAACGCATAAGGCACGCAATAGCGGCGGTGGGCCCCGGCGGGTGGGTCCGATTGACCTAGCGCGGGTTCTTCTCGCCCGCTTCGACAGCGACCGTCAGCCTGTTTTCCGGCGGGGCCACCGGGCACGTCGCGTAGTCGGTGAAAGAACACGGCAAATTCGACGCCCGATTGAAGTCCAGCGTCACCCTGCCGTCGGGACCCGGTTCGGCGACCGAAAGTGCCCGGCCGCCAGGGTATGTCGTGACGCCACTGGTTTCGTCGGTGAACAACACATGCAGGGGGCCCGAGGCCGCACCGAACGCGACGAGTTGCAGTGCGACACCGCAAAGTTCGAACTCGATGACGCCGACGGCGTTCAGATGGTGTTCGAGCCCTTCGACGACAGCACCCGTCGTCACGGTTCGGGGCCGCTCATACCGGATGAATGTGCCTGGTACTGACCAGCTTTGATCAGGAGCGTAGGTGGGGATGCCGGTGTAGGTCAGCAGGTGCGGCGACTTGGGGTCGTGCACGCGCAGCGCGGCCGAACCGGTCCTGCGAATGACCTCGATGCGGCGATCGCCGGCGTCAACCAGCAACCCCGGCGCGCCTTCGACGGGTTCGAGCCGTTCGGTTCCGTCGATGCCCTGTACATAGACGGCCTCTGCGTCCGCTCGCCAGCGACCGGGAAGATCCGCCACCTCGTCGAAATCTTCTGTTAGCCAATACAATCCGGTCAAACTCACCCAACCCAGCGGGTCGCGGTAGTACTGTTCGCGTTCTCGGTGCCAGCGTTCCCACGCCGCCTCGAATGTCTCGGCTTGCACAGGCGTCGTCATCACCGTCCTGCTCCTTTGGTTGCGTCCATGAAGGTGGGGTACGAGTCGGAGCTGATCCCGGTCACCGGCGCGTCGTAGCGGTCTCGGGAACGTAATTGTTTACTCGTCGTAGATTATTAATGCGACGGGGGTGAGCCATAGTCCTCAACATATTTAACGCAGAACTTTATCGCTTCCTTGAGTTGTTCACCTCGGTAACCTTCTGCCTGCATAGTAGCTTGGCAGCGCTTCTGAGTTTCAGACTCCCAGGGCTTTGTGGATAGCACGACGAAGAAAATACCTATAAGTATTACGACCAAAGCTGCAACCCCGAAAGCAATCATCATTTTCTTTGAGTCGGGCGAGGCGGCGGCCCATTTTTGAGAAATTGAGTCCAAAGGGGACGCTCCGACGCTACCCATGCCGCCAAGAGGGGGAGGTCCTCCAGGATCCGGCAACTTGTCGCGCCGTCCATGCCAGCGATTTCCGTCCCAATACACCTCAGAATCATTGTCATTGGGGTCCGGATACCATCCGGCGGGTTTAACAGGCATGACATCCCCTCAGGATCGGTCGACCGCCGCACGGGCCGCTGGCGAGTAAAACCCAAGTTCTAAAGCTGATTACCGGAGGATATGTCGACGTGCATCAAGCGTCCAGGAAGGATTCGTCCGAGAGCGCCATGCCAGCAAGTAATAGGTGCAACGGCCGCACAACTACGACACGGTGGCCGAGCTGGTTACCGAGCGCAGCGCCAAATCGCAGGGCCGGCTTCAAGGTCCGCAGCTAGCGAGAAGGGCGCCAACGCAGACCCAGGACGGCAGCGGCAACGGGCAGCCCATCACCTTGCACTGCTCGTCCATCATGGTCGCTGCAGCAGCACGCCAGTCAGATGCCGTTGTTTAATAGTTGAGTGCGTCCGATTTCCTTTCGCATTGGACCCATCAGGAACGCAGAATTCAATAGTCACAGCTGTCACAAAGATTTCGGGCTGTGACGACGAAAAATCAAAAATCCACGACCCAATTCAGGGAAACGGCCACGCCGATGGCTGCCGAAAGTTAATGTCGTTGCGGGGTTCGGGGCGGAGATTGCCGGGGGGCATCGCGCGTTACCGCTGGTCTATTCAGTCATAACTTGTCGTGCGCCTTGGACGAGGCATGCGCACAAACCACATCAAAGTATCCCGACGACTCCATCGTCGGGGTTCATCAATGACCCCTGCTCGGAGAACGCAATGAAGAAAACCATCATTGGCGGCATCGGCGCCGCCATAACCGCAACCGGCGCAATGTTATTCGCTGCGGCGCCGGCGCAGGCCGACGTATTCACCGTGTGCCCCTCGGGCATGAGTGGAGTTTCGACCGAAGACACCAGCTGCGCTTTTGCCGACAATGTTCGCTTCGCCTGGTACGCGCAGCCTGGAACCATCGTCACGGCATACAGCCCGGTCACTCGCGAGACGTACACGATGCAATGCACTCCGACGTCGACAACGTATTGGCTCGAGGCGAAGCGCTGTGTGGGTGTGAACTCTTACGGCACCGGATTGATCGTCTACGTCGATTAGCGCAGTCAATCGCAGATCGGCACTCCCTGGCGCCTGGCGTCGACTCATTCAAGACTTTCGAAGGAGAACTCAATGACTACTGCACCAAAGCCGGGATGGTATCCCGCCCCGAATGGCCGAGGACAACGATGGTGGGACGGCCAGGCGTGGGGTCCGGACGCCCCTCAGCCCTGGAATTCGGCGCCGCCATTTGCGCCGGCTGTGACACTTCCTCCGCAGGAGAAATCGAGCGAGATCGCTTTGCTCCTCACTGTGCTGTGGCCGGGCGGAGGACACCTCTACCTAGGCTTGACGCAAAAGGCGATCCCATATGTCGTTGCCAACGCGATCGGTCTCGCGTTCGGCTTACTGCTCTTCATTCTGCTTCCGATCGCGGTGGTGATCTGGGTGGTGACTCTGTGCATGACGGTCGGCAGCGTTTCGAGGGACACCTATTTGGTCAACGACGCAATTCGTCGCGGCCATCGCATTAATTGATCACGCGGGGTTATCACTGCCCAGACCGTTGTCGGCCAAATAGGTCACTGCAAACCACCGCCGGTGCGGGCTCTCGTATTCCTCGGTGGCAGTGGCGCGCTCCAACCGAACGTCGGTCAGGTGCGGATTCTGCGCGCGCACAGCGTCTTCGAGTGCGGCATGCAACGCATCGCCGGCCAGAGCGGCGCCGGCGAGCGCCTTTCCGTCGTATCTCGCCCAACTCACGCCCTACATCTTGCTCCGAATTCCGGCAGCAGGTGTTCGGCCCACGAACGGCGCGTTCCGGCCTGCCGTCGCCGGCACCGACGAGCACGGGGAAGCCGCCGGGGCGGCAGCCTCACATGCGTGAGATGTCGATGACGAAGCGGTAGCGCACGTCGCTGGCCAGCACCCGCTCGTAGGCCTCGTTGACGTAATCGGGTGCGATGACTTCGATTTCGGGCGTGACGTCGTGTTCGGCGCAGAAGTCGAGCATCTCCTGGGTCTCGGCGATGCCGCCGATGTTGGACCCGGCCAGGCTGCGGCGCGCCAGCGCCAGCGCGAAGGCCGGCACCGGCATGGGGTGCTCGGGAATGCCCAGTTCGACGAGCGTGCCGTCGACGTCGAGCAGACCGAGGTACTTGCTCAGGTCGAGGTTGGCGGACACGGTGTTCAGGATCAGGTCGAAGCTGCCGCGCAGCTTCTTGAAGGTCTCCGGGTCCGCGGTCGCGTAGTAATCGCTTGCCCCCAAGCGCAATCCGTCTTCCATCTTCTTCAGCGACTGCGACAGCACGCTCACCTGGCAGCCCATCGCCGCGCCCAGCTTGACGCCCACGTGACCCAATCCACCCAGGCCGATGATCGCCAACCGGGTGTCCTGGCCGGCCTTCCAGTGCCGCAGCGGCGAGAACAGCGTGATGCCCGCGCACAGCAGCGGCGCCGCCTTGTCCAGAGGCAACGACTCGGGAATCCGGACCACGAAATTCTCGTCGACGACGACGGCCTGGCTGTACCCGCCGTAGGTGCGGGTGCCGTCCTTGTCGATGCCGTTGTAGGTCATGGTCGCGCCCCGCTTGCAGTACTGCTCGAGTCCGGCCTTACAACGGCTGCACTGCTGGCAGGAGTTCACCATGCAGCCCACCCCGACGTGGTCGCCGACCTTGTGCTTGGTCACCTCGGAGCCGACAGCACTCACCACGCCCGCGATCTCGTGGCCCGGGACGACGGGGTAGCTGGGCACGCCCCATTCGGCCTTGACGGTGTGGATGTCGGAATGGCAGATCCCGGCGAACTTGATGTCGATGGCCACGTCGTGCGGCCCCGGTTCGCGGCGTTCGATGGTGGTCTTGGTCAGCGGCTCGGTGGCCGAGGTGGCGGCGTAGGCCTGCACAGTGCTCATCTGTAGATCCCTTTTTCGATTGGTTCGCTATATAAAAGCTTAGCTAAGGTAACGGTCGGGGGCCAAACGCTTATTCCACGGCCCCGGCGGCCACGCGCGAAACGCAGCGCTCAGCCCGTAATCTGTGAGTCGGATTTCTGCTGGTTGTGGGAGGTTGGGTGGTCGCGTGAACGCCGAATTCGGTCCCTACCTGCTGTTGGAAGTCCTCGGCGAGGGCGGCATGGGCCGAGTGTTCCGGTGCTCGGCATCGCGATGACCCGGACGCGGGTACCCGGGCCCCCGACTAGTTGATCGGGGCGTTGATCCAGCGCAGGTCGCCGAGGATGCCTCGGGCGGCGACGAGCCCTCTGCCGGACTGCCAGATCTCGTCGTTGACGACGAAGACCCGGTTGTCCCGGTTGGCGCCCAGCTTGCGCCACGGGCCGCTGTCCAGGATGGTGCCGGCGCGGTCGGTGGCGGCCTGGGTCGCACATGACACATAGATGATGTCGCCGTCGGCTGCGGAGAAGTCCGGGTTTCTGGCCAGGTCAGCGTCCGTGCTGCCGAACTCCAGGTAGGGCTTGTCGGTGAACCGCTGAGGTCCCGGTCGGTCCACTTTGGCAGCGGTCAGCACGCTGGCCGGGAAGTTGTCGGCACCGTAGACCCGCAAAGTGGTCTCCGTCAGCTGGACCACCGAGACCTGAAAATGTGGCGCGTCGTGTTTGGCCGCGAAGTCGCCGGCGCGCTGGTTGAAGCTGTCGATCAGGGCCGCGGCGGCAGCCGCCCGCCCGGTCGCTGCGCCGACGCCGCGCAGATTGTCCATCCAGGCCGCGCCCGGTGCCGCGGTGAACACCGTCGGCGCGATCGCCGCCAGCTGCGGGTACAAGGTCGGCGTCAGCGCCACCGAACCCAGGATCAAATCCGGGCGGGCGCCGGCCACGGCCGCCAGATCCGGCGAGTCGCTCGAGCCTGCGTTGGGTGCGTCGTGCAGCGCTTTCCCCAAGTAGGAGGGGTGACTTGCGGCCGCGACGACGCGGGATTGCAGGCCCAGCGCGCACAGTGCGTCCAACTGGTCACCGGAGAGCACCACGATGCGCTGCGGGTCGGCGGGCACCTTGGCTTCGGCGGGGGTGACACCCGCGACGTTGCGCGCTGACCGGGTCGGCGGTCCGGGATCGACCGCGGCGGCTTCGGGGGCACACGACTCGTCGGGCCTGCGGTCGTTGCCCAGCACCCCGGCACCGGCGATCTGGGTGGTGGGGCTGATCAGCGAACGCGACGTCGCCGCGGACGGGTCGTCGGATCCGCAGCCACCGGCGCTCAGCACGACCGCGGCCAGGAACACGACGCCCAGACAGTGTCGCGGGCCGCCGGATCGCACGCCTTCGACGTTAACATCCGACCAGCTCAGGCCCGTCGATCGCGGCGGGCGACCGGCGTCACACGCGGCGATTACGACAGTTTGTAGGACCAGACCTTCCGCGAACCTGATCGGGGGCTAAGATTCAGAAACATGTACTGGGATTCCACCTCGGTACCGTTGTGCGCCCCTGTCCGGATGGATGTTTGGAGGAGCTGTTGACAGCCGAAGCGCCCCCGCGGGGAGAACTCGAGGCCGTCCGTCCCTACCCGGCCCGGACGGGTCCCAAGGGAAACCTGATCTACAAGCTGATCACCACGACCGATCACAAGCTGATCGGCATCATGTACTGCGTCACCTGCTTCATCTTCTTCATGGTGGGCGGGCTGCTGGCGCTGCTGATGCGCACGGAGTTGGCAAGTCCGGGTCTGCAGTTCCTGTCGAATGAGCAGTTCAACCAGCTGTTCACCATGCACGGCACGATCATGCTGCTGTTCTATGCCACGCCGATCGTGTTCGGTTTCGCAAACCTGGTGCTGCCGTTGCAGATCGGCGCGCCCGACGTGGCGTTCCCGCGGCTGAACGCCTTCTCGTTCTGGCTGTTCCTGTTCGGCGCTCTGATCGCGACGGCCGGCTTCATCACCCCGGGAGGCGCCGCCGACTTCGGCTGGACCGCCTACACCCCGCTCACCGACGCCATCCACTCACCCGGTGTCGGCGGCGACCTGTGGATCATGGGACTGGCCGTCGCCGGTCTGGGCACCATCCTCGGTGGCGTCAACATGATCACCACCGTGGTGTGCATGCGCGCGCCCGGGATGACGATGTTCCGGATGCCGATCTTCACCTGGAACATCCTGGTGACGTCGATCCTGGTGCTGATCGCGTTCCCGCTGCTGACCGCGGCGTTGTTCGGGCTTGCTGCCGACCGGCACCTGGGAGCCCACATCTACGACCCGGCCAACGGCGGAGTCCTGTTGTGGCAGCACCTGTTCTGGTTCTTCGGTCACCCCGAGGTGTACATCATCGCGTTGCCGTTCTTCGGGATCGTGACCGAGGTGCTGCCGGTGTTCTCCCGCAAGCCGATCTTCGGCTACACGACGCTGGTGTACGCGACGCTGGCCATCGCGGCGCTGTCGGTAGCGGTGTGGGCGCACCACATGTTCGCCACTGGCGCGGTGCTGTTGCCGTTCTTCTCGTTCATGACGTTCCTGATCGCGGTGCCCACCGGAATCAAGTTCTTCAACTGGGCCGGCACCATGTGGAAGGGGCAACTCACCTTCGAGACACCGATGCTGTTCTCGGTCGGCTTCCTGGTCACGTTCCTGTTGGGCGGGCTCAGCGGAGTGCTGCTGGCCAGCCCGCCGCTGGACTTCCACGTCACCGACAGCTACTTCGTCGTCGCGCACTTCCACTACGTGCTGTTCGGCACGATCGTGTTCGCCACCTACGCCGGCATCTACTTCTGGTTCCCGAAGATGACCGGCCGGCTGCTCGACGAGCGGCTGGGCAAGGTGCACTTCTGGCTGACCTTCATCGGTTTCCACACCACGTTCCTGGTCCAGCACTGGGTCGGTGACATGGGCATGCCGCGCCGCTACGCCGACTACCTGTCCATCGACGGGTTCCAGCCGTTCAACGTCGTCTCGACGGTCGGGGCCTTCATTCTCGGTGCGTCGATGTTCCCGTTCGTCTGGAACGTCTTCAAGAGCTGGCGCTACGGCGAGGTCGTCACCGTCGACGACCCGTGGGGTTACGGCAACTCCCTCGAGTGGGCCACCAGCTGCCCGCCGCCGCGGCACAACTTCACCGAACTGCCCCGGATCCGTTCGGAGCGGCCGGCTTTCGAGTTGCACTACCCGTACATGGTGGAACGGATGCGCAACGAAGCACACATCGGCCGGCACGCCACGGCCGGCGAGTCCCCGAAGGGATTCGGTCCACGCACCGAACCCGATCGCGGGACTAGTGAGCAGTAGCGGCGGCAGTCGCGGGTGAATTCCTCACCCAAAGTGTCGGTGCTGATCACGGTCACCGGCATCGATAAGCCCGGCGTGACGTCCGCGCTCTTCGAGGTGTTGTCCGGACACGGCGTCGAGTTGCTCAACGTCGAACAGGTGGTGATCCGCAACCGGCTGACGCTGGGTGTCCTGGTGTCCTGCCTGCCGGAAGTCGCCGACGGCACTTCGTTGCGCGACGACGTGCAGACGGCCGTCCACGGGATGGGCCTGGACGCGACGGTCGAGCGCAGCGGCGACGTGCCGATCATCGGCAAGCCGTCCACCCACATCATCTTCGTGCTGGGCCGGCCGATCACGGCGGGCGCGTTCGGGGCGGTGGCACGCGAGGCGGCCACGCTGGGCGTCAACATCGATTTCATCCGCGGGGTCTCGGACTATCCGGTCACCGGATTGGAGCTGCGGGTCTCGGTGCCCCCCGGCGCCTACGGTCCGTTGCAGACCGCGTTGACCAAGGTCGCCGCCGACGAGCACGTCGACGTGGCCCTCGAGGACTACGGACTGGCCTGGCGCACCAAACGGCTGATCGTGTTCGACGTGGACTCCACCCTGGTCCAAGGCGAGGTCATCGAGATGCTGGCGGCTCGCGCCGGCGCCCAGGGCCAGGTCGCGGCGATCACCGAGGCGGCCATGCGCGGCGAACTGGACTTCGCCGAGTCGCTGGAGCAGCGGGTGGCCACATTGGCGGGCCTGCCGGCGTCGGTGATCGACGAAGTCGCCGAACAACTGGAGCTGATGCCCGGCGCCCGGACCACGCTGAGGACGTTGCAGCGGTTGGGTTTTCGGTGTGGTGTGGTCTCCGGCGGTTTCCGGCGCATCATCGAGCCGCTGGCGCAGGATCTGAAACTGGACTTCGTCGCCGCCAACGATCTCGAGATCGTCGACGGCACGCTCACCGGGCGGGTTGCGGGACCGATCGTGGACCGGCCCGGCAAGGCCACAGCCTTGCGCGCGTTCGCCGCGCAGTACGGCGTGCCGATGGAACAGACCGTCGCGGTCGGCGACGGCGCCAATGACATCGACATGCTCGCCGCGGCAGGCATGGGCGTGGCGTTCAACGCCAAACCCGCGCTGCGCGAGGTCGCCGACGCGTCCTTGAGCCATCCGTACCTGGACACCGTGCTGTTTCTGCTGGGCGTGACCCGCGGCGAGATCGAGGCGGCCGACGCGGTGGACGGCGTGATGCGCCGCGTCGAGATCCCCTGAGCCTGGGCGCGAGCAGACGCAGAATCGCACGAAATCTGCGATTTCAGTGCGATTCTGCGTCTGCTGACCGCGCCGGGCGCGGCGACGCACCGGTGTACGTGACCCGGCAGCGCTCGCAGGCATGGGGTGCGGCACGATGGTCGGGTGGCCGAACTCGAAGCCGATCCCGACCTGCTGATCGACTTCAGGGACGTGTCGCTGCGCAGGGGCGGGCGCACATTGGTGGGACCGCTGGACTGGGCCGTCGAACTCGACGAACGCTGGGTGATCATCGGCCCCAACGGCGCCGGCAAGACATCGCTGCTGCGCATCGCCGCCGCATCCGAGCACCCGTCCTCCGGGGTCGCGTTCGTGCTGGGGGAGCGGCTGGGCCGGGTCGACGTCAGCGAGCTGCGGTCGCGGATCGGCCTGAGTTCGTCGTCGCTGGCCCAGCGGGTGCCCGACAACGAGGTGGTGCGCGACCTCGTCGTGTCGGCCGGTTATTCGGTGCTGGGCCGGTGGCGGGAGAGCTACGAGGACGTCGACTACCGGCGGGCGCTGGACATGCTGGAAAGCCTGGGGGCCGAGCACCTCGCCGACCGCCTCTACGGCACGCTGTCCGAGGGTGAGCGCAAACGGGTGCTGATCGCCCGCGCGCTGATGACCGACCCCGAGCTGCTGCTGCTCGACGAGCCCGCCGCCGGCCTGGATCTGGGTGGCCGCGAGGAGCTGGTGGCGCGCCTGGCCGACCTGGCCGCCGACCCCGACGCTCCCGCGCTGGTGTTGGTCACCCATCACGTGGAAGAGGTGCCGCCGGGCTTCAGCCACTGCCTGCTGCTGTCGGAGGCTCAGGTGGTCGCCTCCGGCCTGTTGCCCGACGTCCTGACGGCCGAGAACCTTTCGGCGGCGTTCGGGCAGCGGATCGCGCTGGACGTGGTCGACGGACGGTACTTCGCCCGGCGGGTTCGCGCCCGGGCGGCACATCGGAGGCAGGCATGAACGAACCGCACGTCCCCCTGACGCCGCGCCCGGCGTCCACGGTGATGCTGGTCCGGGACGCGCCCGGCGGCTTGCAGGTGTTCCTGATGCGCCGGCATTCGCAGATGGAGTTCGCGCCGGGAGTGATCGTGTTCCCCGGCGGCGGTGTCGACGACCGCGACCGCAACGCCGAGATCGGGTGGGCCGGGCCGCCGCCGCAGTGGTGGGCGCAGCGCTTCGGCATCGACGTCGGGTTGGCCGAGGCGCTGGTCTGCGCGGCCGCGCGGGAGACGTTCGAGGAATCCGGTGTGCTGTTCGCCGGGCCCGCCGACGACCCGGACAGCATCATCAGCGATGCCTCGGTGTACGGCGATGCCCGCCGCGCCCTGGCCGACCACACACTGTCCTTCGCCGACTTTTTGCGCCAGGAGAACCTGGTGTTGCGCAGCGACCTGTTGCGGCCGTGGGCGAACTGGGTGACCCCTGAGGCCGAGCGCACCCGCCGGTACGACACCTATTTCTTCGTCGCGGCGCTGCCGCACGGACAGCGCGCCGACGGGGACAACACCGAATCCGACCGCGCCGAATGGGCACTGCCGCAGGACACCATCGCCGAGTTCGAGGCCGGCCGCAACGTGCTGCTGCCGCCGACGTGGACACAGCTGGACGCGCTGGCCGGCCGCACCGTCGCCGACGTGCTGGCCGTCGAGCGCCAGATCGACGCCGTCCAGCCGCTGTTGGAGAAGCGGGGCGACAACTGGGTGTTCGAGTTCTTCGACTCCGACCGCTACCACGAGGCCCGCAAAGCGGGTGGCTTCATGGACTGGCCGCTTTGAGCGAGTTCGTCAGCGTCGTCGTCAGCGACGGCACGCAGGACGCCGGCCTGGCCATGCTGCTGCTGTCCCGTCCCCCCACCAACGCGTTGACGCGCCAGGTCTACCGCGAAATCGTCGCCGCCGCCGATGAATTGGGCCGCCGCGATGACGTGGCCGCGGTCATCCTGTTCGGCGGCCACGAGATCTTCTCCGCCGGCGACGACATGCCCGAACTGCGCACCTTGACCGCCACCGAGGCCGGCGTCGCCGCGCAGGTGCGTCGCGAGGCCATCGACGCTGTGGCAGCGATCCCCAAGCCCACCGTCGCGGCCATCACCGGGTACGCGCTGGGCGCCGGTCTGACGCTGGCGCTGGCCGCCGACTGGCGGGTCAGCGGCGACAACGTCAAGTTCGGCGCGACCGAGATCCTGGCCGGACTGATTCCCGGCGGCGGCGGAATGGCCCGGCTCACTCATGTGGTGGGTTCCAGCAGGGCCAAGGAACTGGTGTTCAGCGGCCGCTTCTTCGACGCCGAGGAGGCACTGGCGCTCGGCCTGATCGACGACATGGTGGCCCCGGACAACGTCTACGACGCCGCGGCGACGTGGGCCAGGCGCTTCCTGGACGGTCCCGCACCGGCGCTGGCGGCAGCCAAGGCCGGCATCAACGACGTGTACGGGGCGGCGACGGCAACCGAGCGGGCGGACGCCGAACAACGGCGTTACGTCGACGTGTTCGCCGCAGCTCAGGACGGCGGGACCGACGGCGATCGGCACGGCGGATAGGCTGCCCTCCATGACGAGGACCACGCAAATCCCCGCAGACGCCGCTCCCAACCCGCACGCCACCGCCGAAGAAGTGGAAGCCGCGCGGCACGACAGCAAGCTCGCCCAGGTGCTCTACCACGACTGGGAAGCCGAGAACTACGACGAGAAGTGGTCGATCTCCTACGACCAGCGCTGTGTGGACTACGCGCGGGGCCGGTTCGACGCGATCGTGCCGGACGAGGTGATCCGCGAACTGCCCTACGATCGCGCCCTCGAATTGGGTTGTGGCACAGGCTTCTTCCTGCTCAACTTGATCCAGGCCGGAGTCGCCCGGCGCGGGTCGGTCACCGACCTCTCGCCGGGCATGGTCAAGGTCGCCACCCGCAACGGGCAGTCGCTGGGCTTGGACATCGACGGCCGCGTCGCCGACGCCGAGGGCATCCCGTACGACGACGACACCTTCGACCTGGTGGTCGGTCATGCGGTGCTGCACCACATTCCCGACGTCGAACTGTCGCTGCGTGAGGTGATCCGGGTGCTCAAGCCGGGTGGCCGGTTCGTGTTCGCCGGCGAGCCCACCTCGGTCGGCAATGTCTACGCGCGTGAGCTGTCCACCCTGACCTGGCGGGTCGCCACCAACGTCACCAAGCTGCCCGGGCTGGGCAGCTGGCGGCGACCGCAGGAAGAGCTCGACGAATCGTCCCGCGCCGCGGCCCTGGAAGCCGTCGTCGACCTGCACACCTTCTCGCCGCAAGATCTGGAGCGGATGGCGGCCAACGCCGGCGCGGTGCAGGTCGAGACCGCCAGCGAAGAGTTCACCGCCGCCATGTTCGGCTGGCCGGTGCGTACCTTCGAAGCATCGGTGCCGCCGGGGCGTCTGGGTTGGGGCTGGGCGAAGTTCGCCTTCAACGGTTGGAAGGCCCTGAGCTGGGTGGACGCCAACGTCTGGCGGCACGTCGCCCCGAAGGGCTGGTTCTACAACGTCATGGTCACCGGGGTCAAACCGTCCTGAGCTTGTTCGACTCGGACGCCGTCAGCTATCTGCGGTCCGACCCGGGTACCGCCGCGCTGGCGGCGGTCGACGAGTTCGAGTTGAGCGAGGCCAGCCGGATAGCCGACGTCGCAGCGGTCCGCGCCCGGTTCGGCGATCGGGCTTCGGTGTTGGTGGAAACCACGTTGCTACGCCGGAAAGCGCAGGAGAAGCTCGGTGCGCTCGGCGACGTCTCGCGCTGGCTGTTCACCGGCGAGGCGCTGCAGCAGGCCACCGCCGCACCCGTCGCGCGCCACCGCGCCCGCCGGTTGGCCGGGCGCGTCGTGCACGACGTGACCTGTTCCATCGGCACCGAGTTGGCCGCGCTGCGCGCGGTGACGACCCGCGCCGTCGGCAGCGACATCGACCCGGTCAGGCTGGCGATGGCACGCCACAACCTCGGGGCGGATGCCGACCTGTGCCGCGCCGATGCGTTGGCGCCGGTGACCCGCGACGCCGCCGTCGTCGTCGACCCGGCACGGCGCAGCGGTGGGCGCCGCCGGTTCGACCCGCGCGACTATCAACCAGCGCTGGACGCAGTGCTGGGCTGCTACCGCGGCCGGGATCTGGTCGTGAAGTGCGCTCCGGGAATCGATTTCGATCAGGTCAGGCGGCTCGGTTTCGCCGGTGAGATCGAGGTCACGTCGCACCGCGGCTCCGTCCGCGAAGCGTGTCTGTGGTCACCGGGGCTGGCCGAGCCGGGCGTGCGCCGACGCGCCAGCATCCTGGACCGCGACGAGCAGCTCACCTCATCCGACCCCGACGACTGTCCGGTACGTGGCGCCGGGCGCTGGATCGTCGACCCCGACGGCGCCGTCGTACGCGCCGGATTGGTCCGTCAATACGCCGCGCGGCACCAATTGTGGCAACTGGACCCCGACATCGCCTACCTGTCCGGTGACCACCTGCCGGCGGGGGTGCGTGGCTTCGAGGTGCTCGAGCAGACGGCTTTCGACGAGCGGCGGTTGCGTCAGGCGCTGTCCGCGCTGAACTGCGGCGCGCTGGAGATCCTGGTGCGCGGGATCGCGGTGGACCCCGATGCGCTGCGCCGCCGGCTGCGGCTGCGCGGGGATCGGCCACTTTCGGTGGTCATCGCCCGCATCGGCACGGGCGCCGCCAGTCAGGCCCTGGCCTACGTTTGCCGGCCCTCGCGGTAACGCCGGGTACGCTGACGGCGAATCCTATATAAGACACATGCCTTCTTGGTCTGCGAGGACATTTCGACGATGCGCTTTCTGATGGCGGCCGCTCTATCGGCTGCTGTGCTTGTTTCGGGCTTGCCGGCTGTTGGCACGGCGACGGCCGCGCCGCCGTCCTGCGCCAGTCTCGGCGGCTCGGTCGAGGCCGCCCAGATCTGCCATATCCACCAATCCAGCACCACCTACACGCTGGACATCACGTTCCCGGTCGACTATCCCGACCAGCAGGCGCT
This sequence comes from Mycobacterium sp. NGS67, assembly GCF_059812185.1. Taxonomy (NCBI): domain Bacteria; kingdom Bacillati; phylum Actinomycetota; class Actinomycetes; order Mycobacteriales; family Mycobacteriaceae; genus Mycobacterium; species Mycobacterium sp. NGS67. The sequence continues at coordinate 92,697 of NZ_JCALCF010000013.1, read as the reverse complement.
GACCGACTACATCGCGCAGAACCGCGACGGGTTCGTCAACGTCGCGCAGGGATCGGGTCGGCGCGACCAGCCGTATCAGATGGACGCCACCAACGAGCAACACAGTTCCGGCCAGCCGCACAACACGCGCAGTGTGGTGCTCAAGTTCTTCCAGGATCTCGGCGGGGCCCGCCCCTCGAGCTGGTACAAGGCCTTCAACTACAACGTGACCGCCAAGCAGCCGATCACCTTCGACACGTTGTTCGCGCCCAACTCCAATCCGCTGGACGCCATCTTCCCGATCGTGCAGCGCGAACTGGAACACCAGAGTGGGGTGGGGGTGGGTGTGTCGGCCGGGGCCGGCCACGACCCGACCAACTATCAGAACTTCGCGATCACCGACGACGCGCTGATCTTCTACTTCGCCCAGGGCGAGTTGCTGCCGTCGTTCGCGGGAGCCACTCAGGTCCAGGTGCCCCGCAGCGCCATCCCGCCGCTGGCTCTCTGAGTCCTGTCAGGCCGGGTCGAAGCTGTAGACCTGGCCGTCGCTGGTACCGACCACCACCCGGCGGTCCTTGCCGACCGAAACCCCCACGGGAAAGCCGGTGGCGGCCGGGAGCGGATAGCTCTCGGTGGTGCGGCCATTGGACGGGTCGAACACCAGTAGCGACATGCCCGGTGCGTTGTCGTGCGGGGGACCGGCCACCACCGTGTAACCGACGCCGCCGCCGGCCAGGCTCGACGTGGACAACGGCGTGACGTCCTCGCGCCGCCAGATCACCTCGGCGTGGTCGCCGGCGTCACGGAACGAGGCGAGCCGGGTGTCGGGGCCACCACCGGACAAAATCAGCCCCTGCGGCGTGACCGACGGTGGTGTCTGTGCCGAGAAACCAAGTGGCGCAGACCATTTGGGCTTACCGTCGGCCGCATGCAACGCCCAGAGACGCTGGTCGCGGCCGTTGACGTAGATCGTGGACCCGTCGGCCGAGAGCACCGGGCTGGCCAGCACGCCGGCGCCGACGGCATCGCTGGTCCACTCGCGGGCGAGCTGTCCCCCTTGATACTTCAGCCCGACCAGCCCGGCGGCCGGCGCCCCGGGTTGCCAGACACCGATCACCACCGTTCCGGTGGTCTGCGAGAACGCCGGAGCCGCCGCGACCGGGCACGCCGGGCGGGCCGGCGCACAGTCGGCCAGCCCCCGCGTCGCATCGGCGGGATCCACCCCCTCCACCAGGTCCAGGGCGCTGCCGACGACTGCACCGCGGTGGGTGTCGAACACCAGTATCTGTCCCAGGTGCGTGCTGACCAGTAGGTGTCCGTCGCCCAGAAACCTTGGCGTCGTCGGCATTCCGATCACGGGCTCACGCCACCGGGTCCACTGCGTCGGCGGGAACGAGATGATCGCGCCGGGCTGGCCGACGTAGAGGTTGTCGAAGCCGTCGAAGACCGGACCGCCGAAGCCGCCGCCCTGGACCAGCCGGATGCACCAGCGCTGCCGTCCGTTGCCGATCTCCCACTCCATGAAGGAGCAACCGGCCGGCGTCTGCGCGTTCAGCGCGAGGTAGCCGCGCGCGCCCAGGGCCGGGCCGGCCGCCAGCGTCCCTTTGACCGACCGTGTCCAGCGCAGGCTGAGCTTGCTGGCACCCGCCGTCGCCGTGTAGCTGCTGTTGGCGGCGTCGGCGTACTGCGCCGGCCAGCCCGGCGCGGCCACCGCGTCGACCCAGGAGTCGGTATTGCCGCAACCACCGAGCCCGACGGTGAGCGCGGCCGCCGAAACGGCTGCCAGCAGACGTCGGGCGAACACGGTTTCCTTTCGAGGCTTTCGAGTACAGGTGAGGGTAACCCGCCGCCTCGTCGTTACGTCTGATTGCCCGACCCCACAGCCCGCCGTTCCGCCGCGCATCGTCGGCGGACTAGGCTTTCGGGCCATGACGAGCATGTGGGGTGCTCCGCTGCATCGCCGGTGGCGTGGCTCCCGAATCAGGGACCCGCGCCAGGCCAATTTCCTCACCCTGGCGTCGTTGAAGTGGGTGCTGCGCAACAAGGCCTACACGCCGTGGTACCTGGTGCGATACTGGCGGCTGCTGAAGTTCAAGCTGCAGAACCCGCACATCATCACCCGCGGCATGGTGTTCCTGGGCAAGGGCGTGGAAATCCATTGCACTCCCGAGTTGGCGCAGCTGGAGATCGGCCGCTGGGTGCACATCGGCGACAAGAACACGATCCGCGCGCACGAAGGTTCGCTGCGCTTCGGCGACAAGGTGGTTCTCGGTCGCGACAACGTGATCAACTGCTACCTGGACATCGAGCTCGGCGATTCGGCGCTGATGGCCGACTGGTGCTACGTCTGCGACTTCGACCATCGCATGGACGACATCACGCTGCCGATCAAAGACCAGGGCATCATCAAGTCGCCGGTGCGGATCGGACCGGACACGTGGGTCGGGGTCAAGGTGTCGGTGCTGCGCGGCACATCGGTCGGACGGGGTTGTGTGCTGGGCTCGCACGCCGTGGTGCGCGGCGTCATACCGGACTATTCGATCGCGGTGGGCGCGCCGGCGAAGGTGGTCAAGAACCGCAAACTGTCCTGGGAGACCTCAGCCGCCCAGCGCGCCGAACTGGCCGCCGCGCTGGCCGACATCGAACGCAAGAAGGCGGCGAACCAGTCCGGCATCGGTTAGCCGCCCGTGTGTCGGCTGATAGTGGCACGTCACGCGGGTTCGCCGAAGCCTTCAGCTGATGTCGCTGTAGCGGCGCAGAGCCTCGGTGCGTTCGGCTGCATGGTCGACGATCGGGTCGCGATATCCGGGCGGGCGGTGGCCTTTTCGTAGCTGCACGTCGCTCGCCTCACGCAGTTCAGGCACCCAGCGCCGAATGTAATCTCCTGTGGGATCGAACTTTTCGCCCTGCGTGACGGGGTTGAACACCCGGAAGTAGGGTGCCGCGTCGGTGCCGGAACCGGCGCACCACTGCCAGCCGTGCTGGTTGTTGGCCATGTCGCCGTCAACGAGTTGCTCGAGAAACCAGCCCGCTCCCCACTGCCACGGCAGGTGTAGGTCCTTGACCAGAAAAGAGGCGACGATCATCCGTACCCGGTTGTGCAGGAACCCGGTCTCGCGCAGTTGCCGCATCCCGGCGTCCACTATCGGGTATCCCGTCTGTCCGGCTTTCCAGGCCTCGAAGCGGCGCGTGGCCTCGGCATCCGTGTCGGTCTCGATGGCGTCGAAGTCGCGGTTCCAGTTCCACCAGACGCTGTGCGGCCAGTGATACAACACCGCGGCGTAGAAGTCGCGAAAAGCCAACTCCCGCAGGTACACCGAGTCGCCTTTGCGCTGCGGGTCGAGATCGGAGACCAACGTGCGCGGATGGATGGTGCCGAACTTCAGGTGTGCCGACATCCGACTGGTGCCGGGCAGGTCGGGCCGGTTGCGGTCCTGCTCATAGCGGGACAACCCATCGTCGACGAACGTCGCCCACTGCGAAACTGCCGCCGCTTCACCGGCTTTCACGTCGAGTTCGACGCCGGGGTCGGGGATCTTGCACGGCTGGACGCCGAGTTGCGCCGGATCGACCCACTGTGCCGAGCCGGCGTCCGACTTGGCGGGCGCCCGCCAACCCACCTCACGCCAGCGACGAAAGTACGGTGTGAACACCTTGTAGGGGGTGTCGTCGTCCTTGGTGACACGTCCGGGTGAGGCCAGATACGGAGATCCGGTCGCCACCAACGGCACTCGACCCAACGCGGTGCGCACCCGTTCGTCGCGTTTGCGGCCGTACGGCGCGAAATCTTCGGAGATGTGTACCGCCGAGGCACCAACCTGCTTGGCTAACTCCGGGATTCGCTTCTCCGGCTGCCCGCGTACCACCAGCAGACGACCGTCGAGCTGGGCGCTGAGTTGCCGCAGCGAATCACCCAGGAACTGCAACCGTCGCGGTCCTGACGACGCTTCCAGTCGCGGATCGAGCACAAAGCAGCCAAGCACCTGCCCGTCGCTCTCGGCGGCGGCGATCAACGCCGGGTGGTCGCGCACCCGAAGATCGCGCCGAAACCACAACAGGGAAGGCATGATCGGCCCCTAACGGTTGAGTCGCCAGATGTGGCTCGACAGCACGGTGGCGAATGCACACCACAACGGGTAGGGCGCGAGCGCCGCGCCGGCGCGGGGGTCGGCCTCGGCGGCCCTTCTGGCCAGATCGGCGCTGCTGGCCGTGAGTGCCGCGGCGCCGAGCGCGGAGGCGCCCAGTTTGTGGTAACGGAAGAACAGCCAGCTCCAGCTTGCGTTGAGGACGAGATTGCCTCCCAATGCGGCGATGTAGCGACGCGCCTTGTCGTCGTGACCCGCGGCACGCAATTTGTCGATGACCACCGCGGAGGTGGCGGCGATGTCGGTGTACAGGGTGGTCCAGGCCACCGGGAATGCGGCGCTGGGCGGCTGATAGGGCGGCTTGCGGATGCGCGCGTACCAGAGCGGGGTGCGGCCCGGGTTGGCGGCACCTCCGGCGACGGCGGTGGCGGCGACGGCCAGACCGGTGCCTGCCAGGGTCGATCTGTTCACGTTGACTCCGTTCGGTTTTGCGCGGTGGACGCCGCGGTGGAAAGTCGACTGGGCCACCAGATGCGATCACCGATCACGGCGAACAGCGCGGGAATGACGAGTGTCCGCACCACGAAAGTGTCCAACAAAATACCCAGGCCCACGATGATGCCCAGTTGAGTCATCACGATCAGGGGCAGCACGCCGAGAACGCAGAAGACCGCGGCCAGAACGATTCCCGCACTTGTGATCACTCCACCGGTGGCCGACACCGCGCGGATCATTCCGTCCCGCGCACCATGATCGGCGGACTCTTCACGCGCCCGGGTGACCAGGAAGATGGTGTAGTCCACGCCCAGTGCGGCCAGGAACAGGAAGGCGTAGAGCGGGGTGGAATTGTCCAGGGCGGGGAAACCGAACACGTGCATGCTGGCCCAGCCGCCAAGACCTAACGCGGCCAGCGCACCCAGGATCGTCGCCGCCAGCAGCGTGGGCGGTGCCAACGCGGATCGCAACAGCACCGCCAGGACGACGAGGATGACCGCGAGGATCGCCGGGATCAACAGCGTCCGGTCACGCACGGCGGCGTCGCGCACATCCAGCGCCTGCGCGTCGGGTCCGCCGACCAGAGCCTCGGGTGTGGCGGCCTTGGTCGAAAGACGTAACGCACCAACGGTATTGAATGCCTGCGGGGACGACGGTGCGGCATCGATGACCACCGACCACTTGGTGAGTCCCGACGACGAAGTGCCTGCGGGGTTCGCCGACACGACACCGGGTGTCGAGATGATGGCCTGTTGTACCTGCGCTGCGTGGGTGGTGGGGGCGACCACTTCGGTCGGGTTCGCCGAACCGGCGGGAAAATGGGCGGCCACGATCTCGAACCCGGTCACCGAATCTGCCTTGACCCGAAACTGTTCCGTCTGCGACAGCCCGATCCGGACACCGAGCAGGCCGGTCGCCAGGGCCGCCAACAACACGATCGTGACCGACGCGACGACCGCTGGGCGCCGTGCCACGCGTTCGGCGATGGAGTGCCAGAGGCCGGTCTTGATGGTCTGGGTGTCGTCCGGTTGTGGGACGAACGGCCAGAACAACCGTCGTCCGAACAAAGCCAGCAGCGGCGGCAACAGCACCAGCACCGACAGTGCGGCGACGATCAGTCCGCACGCCGCAAGCGCGCCCAGGCTGCGGGTGCTGGGAGTGGACGCGAAGATCAGCGTCAGCAGCGCCAAGACCACGGTCGCGTTACTGGCAACGATTGCGGGCCCGGCCATCCGGACGGCTTGGCGCAGCGCGTCACGGTGCTCGCGGTGCAGTCGAAGTTCTTGGCGGTAGCGCGAAATCAGCAGGAGCGCATAGTTGGTGCCCGCGCCGAACACCAACACGCTGGTGATGCCCGAAGTCGCGCCGTCGAAGCTCAGGCCGGTCAACGAGGCCACCGCGGTACCCACCGAGGCCGCTACCCGGTCGGCGAATCCGATCACCACCAGCGGAACCAGCCACAGCACCGGCGAACGGTAGGTGGCGATCAGCAGCAGCGCCACCACCGACGCGGTCACTATCAGCAAGGTGACGTTGGCGTCACTGAACGCGTTCGCGATATCGGCGCCGAATGCCGGCCCGCCGGTCACATGCGCCGAAAGGCCGTCCGGCAAGCCGGAGCCCGCGGCATCGCGCAGTGCGGCAACGGCGTCGTGCAACGCCAGACCGGACAGTTCACCACTGATCGGTACCACCCCGATCCCGGCCCTGCCGTCGGCCGAGACGAAGACGGGCCCCGGCCCAGATCCCCGTTGCGCGATGGCCTGCATGCGATCTCGGGCCTGTTCGGTTGCGCGTTGGAGCGCGGCGGCGTCGACGTCCGCCCCGCCGCTACTGCTGACAACGACGATCAGGGGGTTGAGGTCGCCACCGGGAAATTGGGCGGACAGCTGCTGCACCTTCGCTGAATCGGCATCCGTCGGCACCGACAACGGCGCCTGGCTTGCGGCTGCGTTCCCACCGATCAACGTCATGAAACCGGTCCCCAGCAGAAAAACTCCCAGAGCAAGAACCCACGAGCGCCGGGCGCTGAGCCTCGCGGCGAATCCCTCCCACACAGTGCAAGCATTTCAGTCGTTTAACCATTAATCAACTGAAATGACCGCGGATCAGCGATATGCTGCGAATCACAATGGATCCTGAGCAGCAGGGGGCGGGCCGCGATGCGCTGGAGTCGCAGATCTCTGCCGATCTGCGGGAGTTGTCCACTGCGTCCGACCAGATCGGCCGGCATTTCGCCGTGTCCCAAGACGTGCGGCCCACCGACTTTCGTGCGCTGTTGCACATCATGGTCGCCGAAACCGCTGGGCAACCGATGACATCGGGCGATCTGAGTCAGCGGATGGGTCTGTCGGGTGCGGCGATCACCTATCTGGTGGACCGGTTGATCGACTCCGGTCACATCCGTCGTGACTCCCATCCGGCCGACCGGCGAAAGGTCATCCTGCGTTACTCCGATCCCGGACTGGCGACCGCCCGGTCGTTCTTTACTCCGCTGCGCCAACACACCACCTCTGCGCTCCGTGATCTCCCCGACGCTGATCTGGCCGCTGCCCACCGGGTTTTCACCGCGCTGATTGCCGCTATGCGCCACTATCAGACGGAACTGGGCAGCGCCGAGCCCTGAGGTCGCGGTCATGCCGTCGCCTTGTCGACTCTTTCGATCGGTTGCCGATGGCCCGTCGATGCCCTCGGCCATGGTGCGATGGAGAACGGAATCGACTGCAGCGCAACCGGATCCGTGAGTTCAGCCGGTGCGGGCGGTCGTGGGATCACCGCTGGCTGGAACTATCTCGCGAGGCGCAGCAGCAGTTGCCGGCGGCCCACCAGCGCGTCTTCGACGAGCTGAAGGGCTTCCGGCACCGACTTGACCAGCGGGAGGCCGTGATCGGTGACGATGCGCAGCAGCGGACGCATGGCGCTGCCGGTGACGATTCCGCAGTACAGTCCCGCGGTGTGCTGCCGGTGGTGTAGCGCGAGCAGTTCCTGGAAACCGTCGATGCCGAGAAACTTCAAGTGGGTCAGGTCGATTATGAGTGGAGTTCCCACCTTGGTGAATCGGCCGAGCTCCGCGGCGACGCGCCCGGCGTTTGCCGCGTCGATTTCCCCGTCTATCCGCAAGACGGTGGCCAGGCTGCGGGCATAGACGAAAATGTGCGCCTTACCGCAGTCGATGACGTAGCGGTAGCGGGGGTGGGTCTGGTCAGGTGAATCTACAGCGTGCATCACAACGTGGCCTATCAAGTGGTTCTGAAGCGGGGCGAAGAACGACCTTTCTCGTGTCGCTTCGCTGAGATGGCAGCTGGCTACTCAACTGATGCATAGCCTAGCCGGATAAGCCCAGCTGGGCGCAGGGAAAAAATCAGCGTGGTCGCGTACCGTCCGGAAACAGCGGTCCAGCGTGCAAAGTTTTCGTTTCGCGGATAGGCCGCCTCGGCCGAACGGACGCCACGGAACGGGGAGACGCCCGCCGCGGCAGAAAGTCGGGGAACGGTGCCGCGGCGGACGTCTCGGATTCACCGAGCGCTCGACGGTTGGACTCCCGGCCGCTGCGGTCATGCTCTAGTTTAGCTTAATCACTTTAATCATTCAGAAAGTTAACAACACTGTCCGTCTCGCGTAGGCTGACAGGAAGTGGACCCGCGTCGCGGGCGCCGTGATCGTGCCTGTTTGTTCCTGGAGTGGGTACTACCAGACGATGGATCGAGAGAGATCGTGACCATGCCCGGCAAGACCGTCGATAGTCTCGGTTCGGTGGTGGGCTACCGCGAAATCGCCGTTCCTGTCAGCCCCGGCGCCGGACGGTCCGCACACCCATGACCGGTGACCGGGCCGAAATGACCACGCGCAAAAGGCGTCACATCGACGTGTGCCTGGACGGGGACGTGAACTTTCACGGCGTCAGTACCGGACTCGAGCGCTACCGCCTGCCCTACAACGCACTCACCCAGACGAATCTCGGCGATGTGGACCTGTCCGTCGAATTCCTCGGCAAGCAACTGCGTGCGCCGGTCCTGGTGGGCGCGATGACCGGGGGAGCGGAGCTATCGGGAACGATCAACCGAAACCTGGCCACCGCCGCGCAGCGGCTCGGGATCGGCATGATGCTCGGCTCGCAGCGGGTGATGCTGGACAGCGCGCTGGGCGAGCGCGCCGCCGCCAGCTTCGCCGTACGCGAGCTAGCACCCGACGTGTTGTTGTTCGGCAACATCGGCTTGTCCCAGTTCACCAAGGACGCGGTGCCGGACATCACCCGGGTGCTAGACCGGGTAGGAGCCGATGTGCTTGCGGTACATACCAATCCGCTGCAGGAGGCCATGCAGCAGCATGGGGACACCGACTTTTCCGGGTCGCTCGACCGTCTGCACGACGTAGTCCCGATGCTCGATCATCCGGTGCTGCTCAAGGAGGTGGGGCACGGCATCGGTGGCGCGGCCGTCGCCGAGCTGCTGCGATTGACAGGCGCGCCACCGGTGGCGGCTATCGACGTCGCCGGCGCCGGCGGCACGTCATGGTCGCGCGTCGAGCAGCTGGTCCGTCACGGCGAGCTTCGCTATCCGGATCTGGCCGACTGGGGAATTCCTACCGCGCAGGCACTTTCGGAGGTTCGCGCGCAGCTGCCGGCGTTCCCGCTGGTCGCTTCCGGCGGAATCCGGACCGGCATGGACGCGGCCAAGGCACTCGCCCTGGGCGCTGACGTGGTGGCGGTTGCGCGCCCGTTGCTTGCCGCCGCGATCGAATCCGCCGACGCCGCAACGGCCTGGCTGCAACGCTTCGTCGACGAGCTTCGCATCTGCCTGCACGGATGCGGTGCCGCAGATCTGCCCGCGCTGCGTGGACTCGGCGTGGCATCTGTCAGCTAGAGCTATGGCGGTAATTCTCGCTTACGGCGCACCGGCGCTGGGTCATGTCTACCCGTTGGGCGCACTGCTCGTGGAGTTGGTCGCGCGCGGTCACCGGGTGCACCTGCGCACGATGGCGAGCGAGGTCGACACCATGCGGCAGGTCGGTGTCACCGCCGAGGCGGTCGACCCGCGCATCGAGGCCATCGTCGGTGACGACTGTTCTGCGCGTGGGGCTTTCGGTGTACTGAACAGGTCGATAGACGTACTGTGCCGCCGGGCGGTGATCGAGGTCGACGACCTGCGGCGCGCGGTCGCCCAGGTACAGCCCGACGCAATCATCGTCGACGCGAATTGTTGGGGCGCGATCTCGGCCGCTGAGGCGGACGGCATTGGCTGGTCGGTGTTTTCGCCGTTCACCCCGTACCTGCGCTCCCGCGGGACGCCGCCGTTCGGCCCGGGTATGCGGCCGCTTCCGGGTGTCGCGGGCGCGGTGCGTGACGCCGGGCTGCGAGCCGTGGTTCGCTATCTGTTCGACCGCCCGATGTTGCCCCGCGTCAACGCCCTTCGCGCAGAACTCGGCGTACCCGCCGTCAACTCCGTGGATGAGTTGATGCGCCGGGCGCCGCTGTTGTTGGCGGTCGGCGGCGAGCCCTTCGAGTACCCGCACCCGGACTGGAGCGATGTGGTGCACTTCATCGGAGCGTGTGTCTTCGAGCGGCCCGACACGCGAGCCCCGCACTGGCTGGACGAAATCGACCGGCCGGTGGTGCTGGTCAACACGTCCTCTATCGCGCAAGGCGACGCCAAGCTGGGAGAGATGGCGTTGCGCGCGTTGGCCGATGAACCGGTACACGTCGTCGCGACCTTCCCGGCCGGTGTGCCTGCCGGTTTGCCGCGGACTTCCAACGCGACGGTGTGCCGGTTTCTGCCGCACGGACCGGTGCTCGATCGCGCGGTCTGTGTCATCACCCACGGCGGAATGGGAACGACGGTCAAGGCTCTCGACCGCGGTGTCCCGGTGTGCGTCGTGCCGTTTGCCCGCGATCAAGCCGAAGTGGCGCGCCGGGTGCAGGTCGCCGACTGCGGGGTTCGGCTACCGTCCCGCAAGCTGAACCCGGCACGGTTGCGCCGATGTGTGCTTGAAGCAGCGACCAAGGTGCCGGCAGCCCGCCGGGTGGCCGCCGGTTTCGCCGCTACCGGTGGGGTGACGCGAGGGGCGGAACTGATCGAAGCCCGCGTCGTCAACTTCGCGAGGCGTTCGACCGAGATGATCCCTGACGCCGTCGCGGCGCCTGTGCGCCTCGCTCCGGCTTCGCCGACGCAGCCGAAGGACGGTTGACCAACTCCTCTTCGAAGGTCGACATGGCCCCGATCATGGTTTGAAAAACCCGGTGCGCGGCCGCGAGATCTTTATCGGTCAGGCTGGCCATCGCGTCGCTCAGATGGGTTCCGAGTGGGCTGAAGAACGAATGCGCCAAGTCCATGCCCTGATCCTCGTAACGCAACAGCCACTTGCGTCGATCTTCGGGGTCGGGCTCGCGGCGTATATGGCCGGCCTCGATCATCCGGTCGACGAGATAGGTGATGGCCGGCGGCGAAACGTCCATGCGATGGCGCAATTGGGCCAACGTCAGAGGTCCTCCGGCCGTTTCGGCCACCATGATGTGCAGCAGGGCGTGAAAGTCGCTGCTGCTCACCTTGTTCACGCGCGCGAAATGCCGTCCGATCCGATCCGATCTCGCCGTGATCGCGCGCATATCGGCCGACAGCAGCTTTTCCAGCTCTGCCCGTCCATGCGCGGGTTCACTAGCGCGGCGTCTGCTCACTACCCGGTACCTCCATCAGATGCAGGGTACGCGTTCAGAAAGGGGGCGCGAGCGCAACGTCCGGTTTCGGCAACGCTTTACGCCTTGGCCGGGTCGTGACCCCAGTTCATCAGCGAATAGCGCCACGAGGTGTTCTCGATGTCGCCTTCGGGGCGCTGAGCGAGGTGCCGTTTGGCGTAGCCGAGCACCTTGCGCATGTGCTTGTAGTCGTCGTCGTCCAGGTCCGCCCGTTTGGTTCTGAGGATATCGACAATGCGCCGACCGCTGGCGTGTCCCGTCGATTCCTTGCCGCCGCGCTTTTGGCCGACGCCTCGCGATTCGTCTGTCGCGAGCCACTTCTCGAGTTCGCGCGCGGTCATGTTGACCGTGTTCTTGAATTCTCTCCAGGTCGCGTCGCTGTCGGTCTTGGGCATCTATCAGTCCTCTTCACTTGCCGGTGCGCTTCAACGCGCTCGGTTTGTGTACCGCGTCTTTCCCGGTCTTGTCGCTTCGCACCTTGTACTGCGGTTCGTCTTTGGATGCCTTGACCTTTCGACCGGCCGTCTCGGTGTCGGAGGTGATCTTCTTCTCGACCTTCCCTTTCACGGTTTGGCCGTGGCTCTTCCACTCCACGCTGTCGCCTTTACGTAATTCCTTGTCGCTCAATTCGGTTCACCTTCCTCGTGACATCCGGCCCCAGGGTCGGGGACCCGGCTGCGGTCCAGCGCAAAACACCTACCGGTCCCGAATTCGCTGGACAGCCAGCGCAACCCACGACACTGCGGCGGCGATGAAGGCGAGAAGTTGCGCGGTGCCGGTACGGTCGGCCGGGTACACCACGCCGGCGACATAACGGCCGACGAAACCGTCGTTCGGCAGAGGTTCCATCCCGGCTCGCGCGCGGGCCCACGCTTCCAGACTGGTCAGCGGGCACGGCAGCTTCAGGGTGACGACGCCGATTCCCCAGCACACGGTCGGCACGTGCAGCCACAATGTGCGCCGCCACCGCAGCGCCAGAAAGCCGCCGCTCGGCAGGTAGACCAGATACGCCAGATGAGCGACCACGCTGGCGACGACGACGGCGAAACATGGTTTCCTCATCGCAGATTCAGCGTAGAAGATGTGCTTCGACGGCGCACCGGCCGGCTGTTGATCACGTCCCGCTTCCGTGGCGCAACTTATAGCGTCGTTCGGCGTAGGCCAGGTCGTCGCGCCACAACCGGTTCGCGGCATGGCGCATCAACGGCGCGATCAGAGGCGCGACGTTGAGCGCCGCCTTGAACCCGGGACGCTGAGACTGCGCGACGATGGCTTCGATCACCGCGACCGTCGGCCTGCCGTCCGGACCCGGACCGATTGGGGTGGCATGGGTTTCGACGACGCTGCCGGCGCCCTCGCCCTCCACGATGCGCATCACGATGGTGCGTGCGTCCGGACAGGTGAACTCCGCGATCGTCGGTACCCCCAAGCGGCCGATCCGGAAGGTGACCGAGACCAGGAACCGGTCATCATCTTCGGTCGGTGTGGTGAGTACCTCGAGGCGGGTGAAGGAATACGGGTGAAACCAGTTGCCATGCCAGGGGTCCAGACGGTTGGCGAGGATGTCGCACGGCTCGCAGACGCCGACCAGCCGGGTGACGGCCGGCAACGTGTCTCCGGTTGGTCGCTCGGCCAGCACCGGCATGTCCAGCGGCGGCTCCCCGCCGACCTGATCGAGTCGCACCCAGGCCAGCACACCGTCGTCGTAGCTGGGCAGGGGCGCCCAACCGAGCTTGCAACCGGTGCCGTCGAGCGCCAGTCCATGCCAGCGGCAGAACAACACGCCATCGGAAACGGTCCCGGTGGCCAGATCGGCACCGAGGTGCGGGCAACTGCCCGGGCCGACGCGTAGCAGACCGAGCCGGTCGCGCCAGGCGACGAGTTCGACGCCGGCGACGCGCGTGCCGAAAGGACGTCCGCCGCGCACGGCACGACTGGCGGCGAAGGCGTACCAGTTGCCGGTGGGCCGGCGCTGCGACCGGGCCAGCGCTTCATCGATGATGCTCGGCTGGGCCTGGCCGTAGGTCGGGCGTTGCCGCGTCCACGGCACGGGTGGAACAACTTGCAGCGGCCAGTCTTTCGGCCATCGACGGCGGAGCCGGTCACCGGCGCTCATGGCAGATTGCGCCTCTGTCGAAGCGCCAGCGAACGCAGTAGCGCGGATCGTCCGCGGACGGGAACGGTGCGTAGCTCGTGGCCGTGCAGACCCCACTGGGCCAGCAAGAGGTTGGCAGCCATCCAGCCGGTGGTGGCCGCGCGCTCCATCAACGCCACCGGCAGGTCTACCCGGATCCCGTCACCGGCCAGCGCCAGTCCGGGCTGTGGAGTCGCAACCGTCGGGCGCCGCGTGTAAGTGCCGGGGGTGAACAGCGGGCAATCGGCGCGGCGCAGTACGCGTTGATGCACCACGTTCGCCGACGCGGTTTCCGGGTAAAGCTGGTGCAGTTGCCGGATGGCATCCTCCACGCCGAACGCGGAATCCATTGCATAGCAATGCAATTCGACGACGGATCCGCCGTGCCGCGTCGCCCAGTCAGCCGCTTCGCTTTCATAACGCTCGAGCACGCTGATGTTGTCGAGCGGCGGGTGTCCGGCGGTGCCCAGGAAGGGCGGTCGCTCGGCGTTGACCGGCCGGTCCAGCCAAAGGCGATGGACGACGAACGGGGGAGCGGTGCGCAGCCGCCGGATCTGGCTGCGCCACAGGTCGCTGCCCAGACCGCTCGATTCGGCAACGATGTGTTGCAGCCCGCCTACGTCGACGGCCAGCACCACGGCGTCCGCGTCGAGCGGGTCACCCGAATCGACATGCACGCGAAATGCATTCGGGCCGTCGGTGTCGATGCGGTGCACCTGTGTGCCGGTTCGGAACCGCACTCCACGTTCGTCCAGATAGTCACGCATCGGATTCCACAGCGCCGCATCGAAGTTCGCGTTCGCGACGTCGAAGATCAGCCCCTCACTGGAGCCCAGGAAGTAGATATGGAACATGGTCGCCAACTCACCGGCCGAGAGCTGCGATGGTTCGGCGAAGAAGCTGCGGGAGAAGACCTCGAACGCGAGGTGGCGCGCCGATTCGGGGAAATTGATGCTCTTCAAGAAGGTTTCGGCGTCGATGTGATCCAGCTGGTGGTAGATGTCGGGCACCGACACGGCTGCCAGCGGCGCCGCCGCGCGCGCGTCGATGCGCACCAGGTCGGCGAGCCGGAACGTGGGACTGCGCAGCGCGAACAACAACGCATTCCACGGTGGCGTGCGGGGCAACCCCCGGAAGCTGTCGCGCCGGCCGGCGCCGTCGATCAGCGGGTAGTCCTCGACCGGCGTCAGCATCCGCAACTGGGGATCGACACGACGCAACAACTCCCGCAAGTTGTAGTACTGGCGGAAGAAGGCGTGGAAGCCACGATTCAGCGCGAAGTCGGTGCCGTCATGCGGTTCGGTCCACCCCCCGACGCGCCCGCCGAGGTAGTGCTCTTTTTCCACCACCTCGACGGCGATGCCGCGCTCGGCCAGCCCGGTGGCGGCGGTGAGCCCGGCGATGCCGGCACCGACGACCACCGCGCGCGGCTGCGACGACAGCGCGCCGGCGTCGGGCAACCCGGGCGACGCGGGATGGATGTGCTGGCGGCGGTCGGTCATTGCGGCGCCGTCCCCAGGAAGGTGTGGACGATGTCGCGTTCCCACCCCGGCATGGTTTCACTGCGTACGCCGCGCAAGCCGGCGTCGGACATCCGTTGCCGCAACCCCGCCGCGCCGTCGAAGGTCAGCACGCTGCGCCACAGGTGGCGGTAAAGCGTGGTGTTGCGGGTCCGCCACCACCCGGCGGGAATGATGATGCCCCAGCAGACCGCGTGCCAGATGCGGGTGGCCGCGGCCGAGTCCCGCACCGAATACTCGTGCAGCGCCAGGGTTGCACCGGGCCGCAACAACGTCGCGAAGGTGCGCAGCTGGCTGTCCGGATCGGTCAGATTGCGCAACAAATAGGCGGCGAAGATGGCATCGAACGGTCCGGTGATGCCGTGCTCGCCGAGGTCTTCGATGCGCGAGTGCACGAACCGGACCGTGGCGGGCCACGACTTGGCCAGTGCCGCATCCAGCATGCCGCGCGACGCGTCGACAGCGACGATCTCGGCCTCCGGCGCCGCGCTGAGCAGTGCGGCCGTCGAGGCGCCCGTGCCGCAACCCGCATCGAGTAGCCGCAACCCCCGTCCGCGGTCCGGCAGGCCCATCCGGCGCGCCGACCGTCGCAGGTTGCTGTGATAGCCGGGGTTGGCGCCCACCAGCCGGTCATAGGCCGCTGCGCCCTCGTCGAATGCCGCTGGAACGTCGCCGCGCGCCAAGCCCGTCCTATTCATGGCTGCCACGCTCTGGTTGGAACTCCCACAACAACAGCACCCCGGTCACCAGCGCGAAGCCGAACAGGAAGTCCTCGACCGGAATGTCGAACGGAAACCGCAGCCCACTGGTGTGCCGCTCGTCGTAGCTGACGATCGGTGCACTGAGCTTGGTCAACCAGCCGTCCACCGGAACCTGAAAGCCCAGCACGATCACCATCGACAGCCAGTAGGCGGGCCGGCGAAACAGGCCGGTGCGCAACAACATCAGCTCCAGCGCGCACACGCCCAACACCGCGACCACGGCCGGCAGTGTGTAGCCCAGACCGGTCATCGGCGCCTGCTCCACGCCAGAATCGTGGACACCGCGTTATACGTCAGCAATCCGCACAACGGAATCACCAGGAAGAACAGCACTTCCTCGATCGGGATGCGCGGCGGGATCTCGATGCCGGTGAGGTACTTGCCGTCGTACCACCACACCCCAGCCGCTATGGCCACCGCATCCCACACCAGGAACACCGCCGCGACCGGCGCCACCGCGCGGACGAGACGGCGGGCTTGACGGTAGACGCCGCTGCCGAACAATTCCAGTGGCGCTGTGATCAGCAGGCACAAGCCGAGCACAATCAAATACTGCCAGCGATCGCTCACGCCGCACCAGGCTTTCGGTGCTGGGCCCCTCCGGCGGGATGCGAGAAACGAACCCGCCACGACTGCAGCAGGGCACCACCGGCGACCTGTATCCGGCGGGTGGTACCAACCGTGGCGCGGTGACTGAAGACGGAGAAGTCGCTGTCCTCAATGCAATCCAGGATTTCGGAGTACAACGTCAAGGCCGTCGCCACGCAGGGCTGTGACCGCCGCGCCAGCATCGGGATCCCGCCGGCGGCGAATCGATAGATCTCCCGGGTGATTTCGTGTTGGGCCTGCAACGCGCTGCGCACCCGTTCATCGGTGCGACGATGATGGTGGCACCACATCAACAACTCGCGATCCACCCCGTGTGCGGCGAGTTCGTCGGCCGGCAGATAGATCCGGTCACGCATCAGATCTTCGTCGACGTCGCGCAGGAAGTTCGTCAACTGGAACGCCTGCCCCAGTGCGGCGGCGTACGGTGTGGCCTCGTCGGTGTCGCGGGTGCCCAGTACCGGAAGCATCTGCAGCCCAATGACTTCCGCCGAGCCGCGCATGTAGCGGTTGAGCGCGGGCCGGTCGGGATAGTCGGTGACGGTGAGGTCCATCCGCATCGACGCGAGGAAGTCCTCGAACAGATCCGCCGGAATGCGGTAGCGGCGGACGGTGTCGTCGACGGCGGCAAGAATCGGTTCGTCCGGGCGGGCTCCACCGGCGAAGAACTTGTCGGACAGGCACTGCAAGCGGTCGGCGCGGGCGCAGACGTCGAGATCCGGATTGAACTCGTCGAGGATGTCATCGGCGTGGCGGGCAAAGGCATAGAGCGCATGAACAGCCGGTCGCTGGTCGGGAGCAAGCAACCGGGTGGCTAGAAAATAGGTGCGACCATGCGCGGCGGCGATCTGCCGGCACAGGCGATACGCGGCGCGCAGCGCAGGGCTGTCGATACCGGCGGCGTCTAATTCGGTGCGAATCACGGCAATCGGGCTCTCACAATGGATGTGGGGGAGCGGTCGAGGACCCCGGTGATGCGGTCGGCGGCAAGCCGTCCACTGATCAGGGTCGTCGGCACACCCACACCAGGTACGGTCGACGATCCGGCCAGCACCGCGTTCTCGATTCCGCGCACCAGGTTGGCCGGACGGAACGGGCCGGTCTGGGCAAAGGTGTGGGCGAGGGCGAACGGCGTCCCGGCCGTCATCCCTTGGCGGGCCCAGTCGGCGGGGGTGTCGAGATGCAACAATTCGGCCCCGTCGCCCACCTCCGGCAACAGTCGCTCTGCGACCGCGTCCAGCATGTTCTCCGCATAGGGCTTCGCCGCCGTGGACCAGTCGACCCGGCGCCGGGACAGGTTGGGCGCCGGAGCCAGCACATACAGCAGATCTCGCCCGGCCGGCGCCAGACTGGCGTCGCTGGCGGTCGGGCGGGTCACCAGCAGCGAAGGATCCCGCATCAGTTGGCCGTCGCGGATGATGTCGGTGAAGGTGTGCTCCCAGGCGTCACCGAAAAGGATGGTGTGGTGTGCCGTCTGGGCGGGTGTGGCGCGGCAGCCCGCATGCATGACCACCGCCGAGGGTGCCGCGCGCAGTGGCAGTAGCCGTCTCGGCTTCCGACCCAGCAGTCGGTAGGTGAGTGGCAGTTCGGTGGTCAACACCACCGCGTCACAAGGGATGCGTTCGCCGCCCTCGGTGAGCACCGAGGTGACCCGGTCGCCGCTGCGTTCGAGATCGGTAACCGTTGAGCTGTAAAGGAATTGGACGCCGGCTTGTTCGGCTACCGCTGCCAGTGCGTCCGGGAGCGCACGCACGCCGCCGCGAGGGAAGAACACCCCGGAGACGGTGTCCATGTAGGCGATCACCGCATACACCGCCAGCGCGTGCTGCGGGGCGACCCCGGCGTAAAGCGACTGGAAGGTGAATACCCTTCGCAGCAGGGGGTTGCTGATGTGCCGCTTGACCATCGTCTCCCACCGCCGGAACCCGCCGATGGCAGCCAGCTTGGCCAATTGGGGAGTCAGCATGGACAGCGGTGAGTCGAAATTCGCGTCGATGAAGCCGGCGAACTCGGTCCGGTACAAGCCTTCCAGCCAGTCGCGCAACGCGCGGTAGCCCGCCGCTTCGCGGGGGCCGCCGAATTCTTCGACCGCGGCGGCCATCCGGTCTGCGTCGCTGTGCACGTCGATGGTGCTGCCGTCGGCGAACATCGCCCGGTAGCAGGGCTCGACCGGCATCAGCTCCACGTGCCGCGCGCTCGTTTCACCGACCGCGGCGAACACCTCGTCGATGATGTCGGGCATGGTGAGCACGGTCGGGCCGGTGTCGATCGAGTAACCGTCGATGTCGCGGCGGCCCGCGCGCCCGCCGGGCCACGGCTCGCGTTCCACGACCGTGACTTCCCGACCGCGGCCGGCCAGGTGCAGCGCCGCGGACAATCCGGCAAACCCCGCCCCAATGACGACAACGCGTTCCGTCCGTCCTCGGACCGTGTGCATCAGCGCTCCCGGGAGATCATGCGGCGCGCTGCGTGCACACGCCGGCCATGTCGGTCAAGGCGACCTTGAGTAAGCCGTCGATTCCGCTGCGATCCAACGAGTCCAGTGCATCTCTGACCCGCTTGGCAATCAACTCCTCGACCCATTTCACCGCTCCGGTGGCAGAGATCAGGTTGCGCCAGTAGTCGACCGCGGCTTCGTCGAGCTGATCGACGTTCATCAATTCGCCGAATTCTCGGCGGGTGGAGATGTCGGCCATCTCGTAAGCCGCGACGACGACGCTGGTGGCCTTGCGCTCCAACAGATCTCCGCCATTGGGTTTGCCGGTGCTGGCGGGGGATCCGAAGATGCCGAGTATGTCGTCGCGCAGTTGAAAGGCTTCGCCGACGGCGTATCCGTATTGACCGAGCCTGGTCAGGGTCTGGTCGTCACAGCCGGCCATTGCCGCGCCGATCTCCAGCGGGCGGCGCACCGTGTAGTTGCCGGATTTGCGCCGGGCCACTCCCAGCACCGAGTCGATGTTCGGGATTTTACGCAAATCCATTGCCAGATCAGCAAATTGACCGACTGCGAGCTCGGTTCGCATGGCATCGTAACGGGGCCAGGCACGCTGCAGATGATGCTGGTCAAGACCGGAGTCGCGTAACATCTGCTCCGCCCAGATCAGGCACATGTCGCCGAGCAGCGTCGCGGCCGACTCGCCGAACCGGCGCGACGAACCGGACATTCCCCGCTTGCGATGCCAGTCGGAGAACTGCACATGCGCAGCGGGTCGGCCTCGACGGGCAGGCGAGTCGTCCATCACGTCGTCCTGCAGCAGAGCGAATGCGTGCAGCAGTTCCAGGCTCGCCGTAGCCGATAGAGCAGCTTCGCTGGGCGGTGCCCCGCACAGCCAGCCCAGGTACATGAACGTCGACCGCAGACATTTCCCGCCCTTGACGAACTCGAGCAGGATGTTGCCGGCGACGTCGACTCCGCAGTCACCCAACTCCTGGGCGCAACGCGCGCCGACGAACGCGGCAACCTCGTCGAGGACCTGCCGGCGCAGATCCGTTCGCCAGACGTCGAATTGGTCCACCGTGGGCAGGCTCGCCGCGCTCGCTGAAGCTACTTCGGCGAGACGCACCCGCGGAAATTCATGCACACCTCCCACCGAAGCCTCCTTTGCAACGTCGACGAGTCGCTGACCAGAACGGCTCAGATTCACGCGTGGTACCCCCTGACCGAGAAAACAAACCGGTGTCCGGCCCCAGACTTACCGGCGGTGCGGTCGGCCGGCGACTATCTTCATTAGTTTAATCGTTAATTTAATGAATGATCGACCGGCGCGCCAGTCCTGAGTGGAAGCGATTACGACGATCCCGCGGGTGCGGCTGTCAGACTGCGTCTTTCAGTCCTCGCTGGAGGTTTCTCGGGGTTCGGCGGCGTGGTCCGGGCTTCCGGAGGTGCGTCGGCTCTCCTTCATCTCGGCTTCGAACACATGCCGGTTGCCGCCGGTCAGCTGGTGCCGCACCAGCTTCTCCATGTCCTGGAAACAGCGGTAGTAGCCGTCGTCATAGTCTTCGATGACCTGGAAGCTCCATCTGCCGGGCAACACATTTCGCCCGATCAGTTCCCTGCTGATGGAATCGGCCAGCTCAGCGTGCCCGTTCTCGCGTAGCAGCTCCACGGCGGTGTCGAGTTGCAGATCAGCATGCCCGGTCAGTTGATGGAACGAGTACAAGTGACCGCGCGCCCGCTCGATGGTCTCGAGCGCTTCGGATACCTTTCCTGCGGCCTCCACGGCGGCATCGTCGGTACCCGGCGGCCGGCGATCACACAGACTCATCGGTTACCTCCCCGTCGCGGCTTTAGATCGACAGTAATTGCCGAGTCGGCCGCCGCAACTGTCGGTTTCACCGGAGAGGGGCGGGGAACCCTGCGCGGATGGACATCTCAGATCGCCTCTCCGTGCCGTTTCAATGGGGGGCCGCTTTGCGGGGTCGCAAGGTTTTCCACCCCACCGGGGTGCTGGCCGAAGGCTCGCTCGAGCGTGTCGCTCCGGCGGATCAGGGACTGCCGGTGCCGACCTCGCCGGTGATCGCACGGTTCTCCAAAGCGGTGGGGATGCCCGGTTCGGTGCCGGACGCCATCGGTCTGGCGTTGCGGATCCCGCCGCAACTCGAATCCGACCGGGCGTGGGACGTGCTGCTCGTGTCCGCCGGATCCGGCGCGCTGACGCGCATCGTGGGACTGCGGCCCGTCACCTCGTGGTCGGCACAGACGATGACCAGTCTGATGCCGCTGCGCTATCACGGCACGAACTGGTGGTTGCGGGCATGCATCGACACCGAAATCACCGGAAAAGGATTGTCACTCGAAGACGTGCGCGACACGATCCGCAGCGGCGGGATCGAACTGCGACTCGATCAAGCGCGCGGGACGGGAGATTTCGCTCCACTTGGTCGCCTGGTGTTGAACGCGATCCTCGAGACCGAATCGGAGCGCGACTTCTCGTTCGACCCGGTGCGCAACACCGCACCCGGCGTCGCCCTGTATCCCGGGTGGTTGGCGGGTCTGCGCAAAAGCGCCTACGCCCGCAGCCGGGAAGGCCGAGACGCTGACTGAAACCTGATGCACGACAAAAGACCCAGCCGCTTGGCTGGGTCTTTTTCGTTGATCGTGCTACTGGTTGGCCTTTTGCCGGCTTTCCGCGGCCTTGGCGCCGCCGCGCGCGCTTTCGGCAGCGGCTTCCTTCTTGGCCGCTTCGCGCTGAGCATCAGCCTTGTCCTGCTGAGCCTTGGCCTCCTTGGCGAGCCTCTCGTTACCGAAGACCAAGCCGATGACCTGCTTGATCAGGCCCTTGACGCCCTCGACGACGCCACTGAAAGCTTCCATCGGTCCACTCTTAGCCATGTCCACCCCTCGGTGTTTTCGGGTACATACTGCGCGGCACTTACCGCGTTGGAAGAAGAGTTCCCGATGCCGCCGTCGAGCAACCACGGCAAACAGGTCGATGCTTGATGCGGACACCGCTACAAGGCCGTGAGCAGTTTGAACGCAGTTGCGGAGTGACCGAAATCTCAGTATCGGCAACGTGCCTGCGAGCGACTGGCGGTGTTTCGACCGGCTTGGTGAGGGTATAGGGGTGTCTGTGAACTCAACCTTGCGACGCATCCGAAGCGGGGAGCAACAAGTGGTGCGTCTGCAGCGGCGCCTGTGGCTGGCGCAGCTGCTGTTCTGGCCCACCACCCTCGTCGTCGCGATTGCGGCGGTTGCAACGGCATGGTCGCTGTGGCAGCGCAGAGCTAGGCAGGGCCGTCCGAGTGACCAAGCGCCGCCGAACACCCCTGTCGAGGTACCAGACCGAGTCGACCCATCATCCGGTGTCGGGCAACTGAACTGACCCGAAAAGCATTGTTTGGTCCGGTTGCGAGCGGGTAACCGCGGCTCATCGGACGGCAGCTGCGCTGAGAGAAACTCTCCGCGAAGCCGCCACTGAACGAATTCGGGTTGGTGGCCCAATGGGATTGGCAAGACGCACTGGCGGGTTTGCAATCGCAATCTTTTTGGCGCTGTGCACTTTTCAGTCACCGGTCACCGCAGCGGGCGACCCGGGGGTGACCGTGCACCCGGGTATGCAGGTTCGCCAAGGTGACAGCGCTTGCGTGATTGGGTTCGTCGAGCCTCAGCTGCGCATCGCGTTGACCGGCGTGCAGTGCGACGACACCCCGCTGGTCACCGACACCCGCGGCCAGCTGGTAGGCACCGTCGTCCTGGTCCGCCGCAACTCGGTCCGACCCGCCGACGGATCGTCCGGGCCGCAGTTCAAAGTCATCAAGCTCGCCGATCAGGCGACCGCCAGCGAGTTGCTACCCGGTGGACGTCGACTGCAGGCGACGCCGCAGCTACGGGCCCAACCGGGCTTACCGGTCTGCCTTTTCGGAACATCGACCGGACAGTCCTGCGGGCATGTCGCCAACCTGGCCGAAAACGGTTTCGACATAAGCGATGTCAAAGCGGACCGGCGCGATCTCGGTGGGCCCGTCTACACGCTGACCGACAACCACGCGGTGATCGTGGGGTTGCTCGGGGGCATGGCCGGGTCGACGCCGCAGGTGGAGTCGTGGCAAGCGATCATGCGACAGCTCTATCTGGAAAGCCGTGCGCCGGACTCGACCGAGTCGACTGTCGGCGTGCGCATGATCGGTCGTGCGACGCAGTCCAGTGTCGTGGTCCGCTGACGCCCGCCGTGGCCTTCGGCTCAAGAACGTCCCAGCAGATGCCGCAACGCGGCATCGAGGCCGGGCTGACGAAATGCGTGACCGGCCTGAAGTAGGCGGGTGGGGGTCACCCGTTGGCTGGCCAGCGCGAGCTCGCGGGCCCCCTGGGCGCCGAGCAGTACCCGGGGACCTAGCGGCGGCACCGGTAACAGTGCGGGCCGGTGCAACACCTCGGCAAGGGTGCGGGTGTATTCCTCGTTTTGAACCGGTTGTGGCGCAACAGCGTTCACCGCGCCGGACAGACCCGTGTCCCAGAGCGAGCGGTGGTAGATGTCGACCAGATCGTCGATACCGATCCAGGACAGCCATTGCCGACCGTTCCCGAGCCGGCCGCCCAGTCCGGCGCTGAACAACGGGCGCATCAATCGCAACGTGCCGCCGCGCGGTGATTGCACGATGCCGGTGCGGACGAGCACCACCCGCGCGCCGTCCTGCTCGGCGGGCTTTGTGGCGTCCTCCCAGTCGGCGACCACATCGGCCAGGAACCCGTCGCCACGCTCGCTGTCCTCGGTGAGGAACTCGTCGCCGCGGTCGTAGCCGTAGTAGCCGATCGCCGAGGCCGAAATCAGCACCTTCGGACCGTCGGTGGCGCGCGCCATCAGCTCCGCCAACCGGCGTGTCGGCCCGATTCTGCTGTCGTAGACGGCTTTTCGGTGCTTCGCAGAGAACCTTCCGGCGATCGAAGCGCCGGCCAGGTGGATGACGGCGTCCACCCCGGTCAACAGGTCCGCATCGGGTTCTTCGGGGTTCCACCGTCGCTCGCCGGGACCTTGTGCACTGCCGCGGACCAGCCGAATGACGCGATGGCCACCGGTGCTGAGCAACGCCGCCAACGCGGTGCCGACCAACCCGGACGCGCCGGTGACGGCCACGGTCACCGAGCCCAGATTCTGCTCGGCCGCCCGCGTATGGGCGGCGAGGTCGTCGGCCAACTGGCGGTGCCGGTAGACGAACATCGAACGCAACAACGGGGCCGGGACCGGGGTGTCCACCGTGTCGACAACCCGGGTCGCGGACGCGTCGACCTCTTCGAAGTCATGGGTGTGCCGCCACCGCCCGATGATGCGCGGCGGCAACGAGGCGGGGCCGTCGCTGGTCAACTCGTCGACGAAACGTCTTGGCGGATCGTAGGACTCGCCCCTGTGCTGGGCGATCCACCGCAGCCCGCCGGGCAGCCCGAGGATGGCGCGCCCGTCCTCGACCGAGTCGGCCTCGGCGATCAGCCGCATCGGCGACCAGGGCGGCGAAAGTCGGGTGAACGCACCGGGTCGGGTGTGCCAGGCGAACACCTCGTCGCGCGGCACGTTGATCACACTCGAATAAGTGAGGCCCATCTCACGAAGCTACCCGTGAGTTTGCCGGTATGAGGAAGCCGTTTGCGGGAACAGAACTGCATGGACGTTCTCGGTGGTGTGCGGGGCATGTTGGACACCGCCATGGACCGGACGGTCGTCCCGGGCTACACCAATGTCGGGTATCGCCTGCGCAACCTGCATTGGGCGGACGACCCTCAGCCGCAGGCGCTGCGGGGGCGGACCGCGTTGGTGACCGGAGCGAATCGCGGTATCGGCAAGGCAATCTCGTCGGGCCTGGCGGCGCTGGGCGCCACCGTCTTGCTGACCGTGCGTGACCGAGAACGCGGTGAGCGGGCCCGCGCCGAAATCCTCGAGGACCATCCCGGGGCCGACATCGCGGTCGAGGTGTGCGACGTGTCCGACCTGACGGCGGTGCACGCCTTTGCCGCCAAACTGGCTGAGCGCGGCTCCGCGCTGGATGTGCTGGTCCACAATGCCGGGGTGCTGCCCGCGACGCGCACCGAAACCTCCGATGGGCACGAGCTCACCCTGGCAACCCATGTGCTGGGCCCGGTGCTGCTCACCGAGTGCCTGGGTCCGGCGCTTGCCGCGTCCGGCGACCCGCGGGTGATCCTGATGTCCTCGGGTGGGATGTACACCCAGCCGCTGGCCGCCGATGACCCCGAATACCTGCACGGCAGATACCGCGGTGCGATCGCGTATGCCCGGACCAAGCGGATGCAGGTCGCGCTCACCCCCATCCTGGCTCGCCGGTGGGCCGGAATCCGTGTCTACGCAATGCATCCCGGCTGGGCCGACACTCCCGGAGTGGCCGAGGCGCTACCGGGCTTCCGACGGGTCACCGGCCCGCTGCTGAGGTCACCGCAGCAGGGCGCCGATACGGCCGTGTGGCTGGCAGCGACCCGGCCGGCACCGCCGACCGGACGCTTCTGGCATGACCGGCGGTCCCGGCCGCAGCACTATCTGCTGGCGACCCGCTATCCGGACGGCGCGCGAGAACGGTTGTGGGACTACTGCTCTGAAGCCATCGGCTTGCGGGCGAAAGAAGCGGGATAGCGAACACCGGGACTGGATCCTGGCTGGCCGGCAGATTTCAATCTCGGCGGTCGGCCAGCGCTACCGGTCCGGCAGAGCGTGCTCGACGATGGGTAGCCGGGGCTGCGGTTGTCGTTCGGCACGCTTGGCAGCCATGTAGACCTGGGCGGTCCGGGTGGCCACGGTCTGCCAATCGAAGTCGGAAGTGAGGCGTTCGCGCGCGGCGCGGGCACGTCGTTGCGCGGCAGCGGGATCGTCGAGCACGGTGCGCACCGCCGTGGCCAACCCGGCGACGTCGCGGGGCGGACACGACACCCCCGTGACACCGTCGATCACCGCTTCACCCAGCCCGCCGATATTCGACGTCACCAACGGGGTGCCGGCCGCCGCCGCCTCCAGCGCAGCCAGCCCGAACGGTTCGTAGTGGCTGGGCAGCACCGCCGCGTCGGCGCGATGCAACAGCTCCATCAGCTCGGTGTGCTCGCAGTGCCCGGCGAAGTGGACGGCCTTGCGCACCTTGTGCTTTCGCGCCTGCTCGATTAGCCAGTCCTGCTGGGTGCCGTCCCCGGCGATGGTCAGCGTGGTACCGGGGTGGGTACGTCTGATCCGGGGCAGCGCGGCAATGGCGTCGTGCACACCCTTTTCGTATTCCAGGCGTCCGACGTAGAGCAGTTCGGCCGGACCGGTGCGCGGGCGCCGCGCCGCGAACGGCCAACGCGCCGCGTCGATCCCGTTGGGGATGACCGAGATCTCGGCCAGCCCGGGCCCGAACAGCTCGGTGATCTCCTCACTCATCGACGCCGAACAGGTGATGAGCGAATCGGATTCGCGCACCAGCCACGACTCCACGGCATGCACCTGGCGGCTGATGGATCCGCTGACCCAGCCGGAGTGCCGCCCCGCTTCGGTCGCGTGCATCGTGGAAACGACTGGCACGTCATAGAATTGGGCGAGTGCGATGGCCGGGTGCGCCACCAGCCAGTCGTGCGCGTGCACCACGTCGGGACGCCAGGGGCGGTCGGTGCCGTATCGCTTCAGCGACAGCCCGGCGCGGATCATGGCGTGGCCCATCGCCAGCGTCCAAGCCATCATGTCGGTGCTGAAGCTGAACTCGTGTGGGTCGTGCGCGGCGGCGATCACCCGCACACCCTCGCTGATCTCGTCCGAGGACGGGTGGGTGCTGGGATCGGTGCCGGTGGGTCGGCGGGACAGTACGACGACCTCGTGGCCCGCGGCGGCCAGCGTCGTCGACAGGTGATGGACGTGCCGGCCCAGGCCGCCGATCACCACCGGCGGGTACTCCCAGGAGATCATCAGGATCTTCATGCGAAGCGTCCGTACCGGCGCGAGCGTCCGGAAAATGACACCTGAAGCGGCGTGTCGCCGTCCATATGGGGCCGCTCGCGCGGCCGGCGGGAGCTCATCGCGGCAGCCTGCGGGCGTCCAGCGCGCCGAACAGGCCGTCGGCGAGGTTCCAGCCGTCGGCCAGGCGCTGCGCGGCGTCCCGACGGCCCGACGCCAACGCCCCGGCGATCTCCCGGGTGGCGTGGGCATGCAGGTGGGCGCGGTAGCGGGCGTAGTCGGCGGCGGAGTCCTTGCTGACCATGAACGGCCAGTCGCTGGACACGGTCAGCAGCGTCTCCCGCAGGATCTGGTCTGCCACCTGATCGCGAGGGATCGGCCCGTCCAGCGACGCTGTCTGCGCCAGCGCCTTGTCCACCGTGGTCAGAGCGGTGTCGACGACCTCGGCGTTGAGCTGGACCAGATCGGCCACCTGCTCGCCGTTCCACACCTGCCAGTCTTTGCCGGAACCCCAAGAGCTGGGCGGCAATTCGACCGGCCCGCCGACGAATCCACCGTTGATGGCGTCGCGCAGCGTGCCCACCCGCACACCGGCGTCCGGCAACGCGCGCAGCACCCGCGCCAACCAGGTCGGGCCCTCGTACCACCAGTGGCCGAACAACTCGGTGTCGAAGGCGGCGATGACGTGGGCGGGCCGGCCGATGCGCTGCGACTCGGTCTGCAACCGGTTGCGCACCACCTCGACGAAGTCGGCGACATGGACGTCGACGGCGCGGTCGGCGCGCTCCGGGTCGTAGGGCGCCTTGTCCTGCGAGCCGACGTGACGGCCGGTGACCCGGGCCGGTTTGAGGCCGGTGAGGTGGTCGTAGGTGTGGAAATCGCGGTATGCGGCGTGGCCCGGGTAGCCGGACTTGGGCGACCAGACCCGGTAGCTGACCTGCAGATCCCGGCCGAACGCCACCACGTCGCTGTGCCCGACCGGCCGGCCCAGCGCGGTGTCGCCGTGCAGCGACGGCCCGTCGACCATGAAATGACTGACCCCGGCGGCCGCGTAGTCGTCTTCCATGCCCGGGGCGTAGGCGCATTCGGGCGCCCAGATCCCGGTCGGGTTGTGCTGCAGTCGCAGTCGCGCGTCGGCCAGGCCTTCGCGCAGCGCGAACTCGCGCAGTCGTGGCGCCAGCAGCGGCTGGAACGGGTGGGCCAGCGGACCGCCGAGCAGCTCCACCGTGCCCGCGTCGATCAGGCCGCGCAGCAGCGGGCTGCCACCGTGCCGCCACAGTGACGCGAAATCCTCCAGAGCCTGGTCGGCCTCCGCTGACTCGCGAATGCCGAAGGCGCGCAACGCTTCTGGCGTGCACGACTGGTAGTTGGCCGACTTAGACGCCGGGATGGTCCGCACGCTGGCGGCCTCGGCGGCGCGCAGCTGCCAGTTGGCCAGCCAGTGGTACATCCCGTCCAGGCAGTACGGGTCGTCGAGCTGTGCGTTGACCACCGGCGTCATACCGAGCGTGATCAGGCCGCGCCGGTCCTCGTCGGCCAGCGCGCGCAGCACCCGGAACAGCGGCAGGTAGGCCGCCGACCACGACTGGTAGAGCCACTCCTCGCCGACCGGCCAACGCCCGTGGTGCGCCAACCACGGCAGGTGGGTGTGCAGCACCAGGGTGAACATGCCCGGCACCCGGTGCTGCGGCCCCGTCAAGGGCGCACCGCGATTGCGATCAGGTCCAGGCTTGCGTCGATGTCGCGTTGCTGTCGGTCGACGAGCTCGAAGTCAGTTGTCGTTACGGCGGCGACGTCGGCCACCAGCTCGGGGGACCAGGGGGCGTCGGCCACCGCCCGCTCGATCTGCGCGTCGATGATGGATCCGCCGTGACGTGCATCCATCGCGCGCAGCCGCGGGCCATGAAACAGGCCCAGCAGAGCCACCTCTTCGAACCCGCCGTCCATGAGCAACTCGGTGAGCTCGTCGGCGTTGAGTTCGCGGGTGTGGAACGGGTTGACCGGGGTGTCGCGGCCGGGGGAGAAGGTGATCCGGTTCGGCGTCGACATCATCAGCAGTCCGGATGGCCGCAGCACCCTCGCGCACTCGCGCACGAACTGGCCCTGGTCCCACAGATGCTCGATGACCTGAAAATTGACCACGACATCAACCGAATCGTCGGGTAGCGGCAACTCGGTCAGGTTGGCCTGCAGCACCTCGACCCGGGGGTAGCGAGTGCGGACGTGGGCCACCGCGGCCTCGTCGTAATCCACCGCCACCACCCGCCGGGCGACACGTGCGATCAAATCCGCACCGTAACCTTCGCCACATCCCGCTTCCAGAACGTCGCGGCCGGCGCAGCGGGCGGCCAGCCGCTCGTAGACCACCTCGTGGCGACGGAACCAATAGTTCTCAATGTCCAGGTCGGGGATGGTTCGCTCGCCGGTCAGGGTCAACACGGCGTCCAGCGCCGCCGGGTCGTCGGCGTGCGTCTGCGGGGGTCCGCCGGGGACGAATGCGCTCATTGCTAAGGCAGGCTAATGCCTAGCAGCCGATTCGCGAACCATGTACCGGATCCAGGCGAAAGAATGCCCAGCACTACCCGCTATGGTGTTTGAGCAGACCGCAAAAAGTTACCGCCGAGTAACATGCCTGTGCGGTCGCAATAACGCAAAGTCCTGCAGTCGACCGCTGCGGACTCCTTCTAGGAGGACAAACCACACTCATGACGAACATCGTGGTCCTGATCAAGCAGGTCCCAGACACCTGGTCGGAGCGCAAGCTGTCCGACAGCGATTACACGCTGGACCGCGAGGCCGCCGACGCGGTCCTGGACGAGATCAACGAGCGTGCCGTGGAAGAAGCCCTGCAGATCCGCGAGCGCGAGGGCGGCGAAGGAACGGTGACCGTGCTGACCGCCGGTCCCGAACGCGCCACCGAAGCGATCCGCAAGGCGTTGTCCATGGGCGCCGACAAGGCCGTCCACCTCAAGGACGACGGCCTCAAGGGATCCTGCGTCGTGCAGACCGCGTGGGCGCTGGCCCGTGCGCTGGGCACCATCGAAGGCACCGAGCTGGTGATCGCCGGCAACGAAGCCACCGACGGCACCGGTGGTGCGGTGCCCGCCGTCATCGCCGAGTACCTGGGTCTGCCGCAGCTCACCCACGTGCGCAAGCTGTCCGTCGAGGACGGCAAGGTGACCGCCGAGCGCGAGACCGACGACGGCGTGTTCGCCCTCGAGGCCACACTGCCGGCAGTGGTGAGCGTCAACGAGAAGATCAACGAACCCCGCTTCCCGTCCTTCAAAGGCATCATGGCCGCCAAGAAGAAGGAAGTCACCGTGCTGACGCTGGGCGAGATCGGCGTCGAGGGCGACGAGGTAGGCCTGGAGAACGCCGGGTCGACCGTGCTGTCCTCGACCCCGAAGCCGCCGAAAACCGCCGGCGAGAAGGTCACCGACGAGGGCGAGGGCGGCAACGAGATCGTCAAGTACCTGGTCGGTCAGAAGATCATCTGAGCACTTCGAAGAGACGAGAGAGCGAAATAACTCATGGCTGAAGTATTGGTGCTTGTCGAGCAAGCCGAGGGTGCGCTGAAGAAGGTCACCTCCGAATTGATCACCGCCGCACGTGCATTGGGCGAGCCGGCCGCCGTCGTCATCGGTGCGCCCGGCACCGCCGAGCCGCTCATCGAGGGACTGAAGTCCGCCGGTGCGGCCAAGATCTACGTTGCCGAGTCCGATGTGGTCGACAACTACCTGATCACCCCCTATGTCGACGTGCTGGCTGCGCTGGCCGAGTCCTCGGCGCCGGCCGCGGTGCTGGTGTCCTCCAACGCCGACGGCAAGGAGATCGCCGGACGGCTCGCGGCGCGGATCGGGTCGGGTCTGCTGGTCGACGTGGTGGGCGTGCAGGAGGGCGGCAAGGGGGTGCACTCGATCTTCGGTGGCGCCTACACCGTCGAGTCGCAGGCCAACGGCGACACCCCGGTGATCTCGGTGCGCGCCGGTTCCATCGACGCCGAGCCGTCCGACGGCGCCGGTGAAGTGGTGAACGTCGACGTGCCCGAACCCGCCGAGAACGCCACCAAGATCACCTCACGCGAGCCCGCGGTGGCCGGCGACCGGCCCGAACTCACCGAGGCCAGCGTGGTGGTGTCCGGTGGACGTGGTGTCGGCAGCGAAGAGAACTTCAAGGTCGTCGAGGAGCTGGCCGACTCACTCGGTGCTGCCGTGGGTGCTTCGCGCGCCGCGGTCGACTCCGGCTACTACCCGGGCCAGTTCCAGGTGGGCCAGACCGGCAAGACGGTCTCGCCGCAGCTGTACATCGCCCTGGGTATCTCCGGCGCGATCCAGCACCGGGCCGGCATGCAGACGTCCAAGACCATCGTCGCGGTGAACAAGGACGAAGAGGCGCCGATTTTCGAGATCGCCGACTACGGCGTGGTGGGCGACCTGTTCAAGGTGGCTCCGCAGCTGACCGAGGGGATCAAGGCCCGCAAAGGCTGAGTTTGTCTGCGCGAGCAGACGCAAAAGCCCCCATTTCCTGCGGAAATGAGGGGCTTTTGCGTCTGCTCGGCCAACTGGTCACCTGGCGTGCACCGACATGTCAGGGCGTTGATGCCGATTAGCTGACCGGCTGCGCCACGTTGGGGGCATGAGCATCGCTTCTGTCCTCATACCCAGCGACAAACCGCGTGGTCCCTCGACACAGTCGTCCGTTGGACCGCACTACTCCCTGCTGCTCTCCAGTGACCCCGCCCTGATCGAGGCCGCCCAGCGGCTGCGCTACGACGTCTTCAGCGGCACACCCGGATTCACCCTGCCTTCGGACGGCGATGGCCGCGACACCGACCGCTTCGACGAGTACTGCGACCACCTGCTGGTCCGCGACGACGCCACCGGGCAGCTGGTGGGTTGCTACCGCATGCTGCCGCCGGCCGGTGCGATCGCGGCCGGAGGTCTGTACACCGCAACGGAATTCGACGTTCGCGCCTTCGACCCGCTGCGGCCTTCGCTGGTCGAGATGGGCCGTGCCGCGGTGCGCGACGGTCACCGCAACGGCGCGGTAGTGCTGCTGATGTGGGCGGGCATTCTGGCCTACCTGGATCGCTTCGACTACGACCACGTGACTGGCTGCGTGTCGGTGCCGGTTCAAACCGACGGCGACGCACCCGGTAGCCAGCTGCGCGGCATACGCGACTTCGTGCTGCAGCGCCACGCCGCCGGTCGGCGGGTCCGGCCCTACCGGCCGGTGCGCGTCGACGGCAGAGGCCTCGACGACATCGCGCCACCGGCGCGGCCGTCGGTCCCGCCGTTGCTGCGGGGTTACCTGCGCCTTGGTGCGCGCGTTTGCGGGGAACCCGCCCACGACCCCGACTTCGGTGTCGGGGATTTCTGCGTGCTGTTGAGCAAGAGCAACGCTGATACCCGCTATCTCAAGCGTCTGCGCTCGGTTTCGGCCGTCGCGCAGATCGGCAGTGAGACCGGCAGGTGACCGCATTGGCCGGCCACGCCTGGTTGCCGCGCACATCGTGCGACGTCAGCTGCACGGGTCCAGACGGCGCGGTTGCGCTGCGGTCGACGCGAGTGCTGCTGCGGGTCACGCTACGGCTCACGTTATTGATGCTGCTGGCCCCCGGGCTACCGCTGCTCGCAATGCCGCTGCCCGGCCGGACCCAGCTCCAGCGCACCTACTGCCGGTTGGCGCTGCGCAGCCTCGGGGTGCGAATCATCGTGTCAGGCAACCCCATTCGTAATCTGCGTGGGGTGCTGGTGGTCAGCAGTCACATGTCCTGGCTGGACATCTTCGCCGTCGGCGCCGTCCTGCCCGGATCGTTCGTCGCCCGTGCCGACATGTTCACCGGACCGGCGACCGGGCTCGTGGCACGCCTGCTGCGAATCATCCCGATCGAACGGACGAGTCTGCGGCGCCTGCCCGCAGTGGTGGACGCCGTCGCGCGCCGGTTACGCGCCGGCCACACGGTGGTGGCGTTCCCGGAGGGCACCACCTGGTGCGGTCTGGCCTACGGGAACTTCTACCCGGCAATGTTCCAGGCCGCGATCGACGCCGCCCGGCCGGTGCAGCCGCTGCGGCTCACCTACCACCACGTCGACGGCAGCGTGTCGACGGCGCCGGCCTACGTCGGCGGGGACACGTTGCTGCGCTCGGTGTGCCGCGTGGTCCGGGTGCGCCGCACCGTGGCCAAGGTGCACGTCGAGTCCCTGGTGTTGCCGGGTGCGGACCGTCGGGAGCTGGCCAGCCGGTGCCAGACCGCCGTGCGGATAGGGACGCCGTCGACGGGGCACTTGACGGGTCACGCATTCGAGCTGACCGCATAACCCTGGTCTGAGAACCAGGCGTCCTGCCCGTGACCTGTCACAGTGGCCACAACTGTTCCGTGCGGTGGCGCATTCGCGTCGGCCCAGTTTCCGGGCTGCATCGTCGCTCGAGGGTGCCGGTATCGTAAAGCGGGTCATGGTCTACCTCGATCACGCTGCCACCACCCCGATGCACCCCGTTGCCATCGAGGCGATGACGGCCGTCCTGGGCACCGTCGGCAACGCGGCTTCCCTGCACACCACGGGTCGCGCGGCACGTCGTCGGGTTGAGGAGTCCCGGGAATTGATCGCCGACAAGCTGGGCGCGCGTCCGTCGGAGGTGTTGTTCACCGCAGGCGGCACCGAAAGCGACAACCTGGCTGTCAAGGGCATCTACTGGGCCCGCCGCGACGCCGAACCGACCCGGCGGCGCATCGTCACCACCCAGGTCGAACACCACGCGGTGCTGGACTCGGTGAACTGGCTCGTCGAGCACGAAGGTGCCGAGGTGAGTTGGTTGCCCACCGCATCCGACGGCTCGGTGTCCGCGGCGGACCTGCGCGAGGTGCTGGCGGCTCACGACGACGTGGCGCTGGTATCGGTGATGTGGGCCAACAACGAGGTCGGCACCGTGATGCCGGTCGCCGAGCTGGCCGCGGTGGCCGCGGAGTTCGGGGTTCCCATGCACAGCGACGGCGTGCAGGCGATCGGTCAGCTGCCGGTGGACTTCGCGGCGAGCAACTTGTCGGCGATGAGCGTGGCCGCGCACAAGTTCGGCGGCCCGCCGGGGATGGGTGCGCTGCTGCTGCGCCGCGACGCGGCTTGTGTGCCGCTCTTGCACGGCGGCGGGCAGGAACGCGATATCCGTTCCGGCACACCGTATGTCGCCGGCACCGTCGGCATGGCCACAGCGGCTCGACTGGCCGTCGACGGGTTGGACGCCAACAGCGCCAGGCTGCGCGCCTTGCGTGACCGCCTGGTCGACGGTGTGCTCACCGAAATCGACGATGTCCACCTCAACGGTGCTCGTGGCCCGTTACGGCTTCCGGGCAACGCGCACTTCACTTTTCGCGGTTGCGAAGGCGACGCA
The DNA here is from genome assembly GCF_059812185.1 of Mycobacterium sp. NGS67. Lineage (NCBI taxonomy): Bacteria > Bacillati > Actinomycetota > Actinomycetes > Mycobacteriales > Mycobacteriaceae > Mycobacterium > Mycobacterium sp. NGS67. Next base: position 58,688 of record NZ_JCALCF010000013.1, on the reverse strand, counting down.
TTGTTGATGTTGTTGGACGCCAACGGGATCGAGTGCTCGACCGGGTCGGCTTGTACCGCCGGTGTCGCGCAGCCGTCGCATGTGCTGCTGGCCATGGGCGCCGATCCCGCCAGCGCGCGCGGATCGTTGCGACTGTCGTTGGGGCACAGCAGCGTCGACGCCGACGTCGACTCGGCGTTGCAGGTGCTGCCCGCCGCCGTGGCGCGTGCGCGGCGCGCCGCCCTGGCCGCAGCGGGGCTTTCGTAGTGAAGGTCCTGGCCGCGATGAGCGGCGGTGTCGATTCCTCCGTCGCCGCCGCCCGCATGGTCGATGCCGGACACGACGTGGTCGGTGTGCATCTGGCACTGTCAACCGCGCCGGGCACACTGCGCACCGGTTCCCGAGGATGCTGCTCGAAAGAAGACGCCGCGGATGCGCGGCGGGTGGCCGACGTCCTCGGAATACCGTTCTACGTCTGGGATTTCGCGGAGAAGTTCAAAGCAGACGTGATCGACGATTTCGTGTCGTCCTATGCGCGCGGGGAAACCCCGAACCCGTGCGTGCGCTGCAATCAGCAGATCAAGTTCTCGGCCCTGTCGGCGCGCGCGCTGGCACTGGGCTTCGACACGGTGGTCACCGGCCACTACGCGCGGCTCTGCGACGGCCGGCTGCGCCGGGCCGTTGACCGCGGCAAGGATCAGTCCTACGTGCTGGCCGTGCTGAGCGCCGCCCAGTTACGCCACGCCGCTTTCCCGATCGGGGACACCGCCAAGGAGCAGATCCGCGCGGAGGCGGCCCGGCGCGGCCTGGCGGTCGCCGACAAACCGGACAGCCACGACATCTGCTTTATCCCCTCGGGGAATACCCAGGCGTTCCTGGGCGCTCACATCGGCGTTCGTCCGGGCAGCGTGGTGGACCAGGACGGCGCGGTACTGGCCGAACACGACGGCGTCCACGGTTTCACCATCGGCCAGCGCAAGGGATTGGGTATCCCCGGGCCCGGGCCAGACGGTCGACCGCGTTACGTGACGGCGATCGATGCCGATACCGCGACCGTGCACGTCGGCGACCTGGCCGACCTCGACGTGCACGCCCTGACCGGCCGGCAGCCGATCTTCACCGCCGGCGCGGCACCGTCCGGACCGATCGAGTGCGAAGTCCAGGTTCGTGCGCACGGCGAAACCACCAGTGCGATAGCCGAATTGGTCGGCGACGAGCTCTCCGTGCAGTTGCGCTCCCCGCTGCGGGGCGTGGCGCGCGGTCAGACGCTGGTGCTCTACCGCGCCGACCCCGAGGGCGACGAGGTACTCGGCAGCGCGACCATAGCGACCGCTGTCTGATACCGGAGCTTCTCAGCGAGTCGCCGCAGGGTCCGAGTGCGGCATGGTGACGAGTTGTGTTGTCACTGCGGCACGTTGGCGGCCATGTTCGTCATCACGATCTCCGATACGGACTCGGTGAATCCGCAGAATGTGACTTCCAGCAGCGCCACCGACAACACCCGATAGTCGCGGCCGCAGTTGCCCGGTCGCATGCGCAGCGAGTCCGCGTCGGCCTCCCAGTCGCTGACCAGCAGCCAGCCCATCGAGCTGGTTGCGCACGCGTTGACCGTCGCCACCAGTGCGTCGAACGCGCTTCGGGCGGTTGCGGTGTCGTGGTAGCTCGCCGCGCCTTCGGAAATCAACCGGCCGTCGGGCGGATCCTGAAAGGTCGTCTTGTGGAACGCCTTGACGTCCGGGCCGAACGTGGCGGTCTCGGCGAACACGAAGCGGCATTCCCGCGGCGCCGTCGACGCGAGGCTGTCGACGTCCACCGGGTACCTGCCGTCCATCGACGGAATGATGGTCAGATGCTCACCGGCGCCGGTGATCGCGCGCATCCGTGACTGGTCCAGCAGCAGCGTGCCGGCGTCGAGCACGCCGAGCGGGAGGGCGCCGAAAGCCGGGAGCGCTTCGCCGTCGATTACCCGGGTGCACGCCGCCGTCAGCAACATCGCTAGCCCTAACGCGGCGACCCGCTGCGCCCGGCTTCGCCGCGCTTGCGATCGCGGTGACATTATTCCGGCGACCCGCTGCGCCCGGCTTCGCCGCGCTTGCGCCCGCGGTGACATTATTCCGGCGACCCGCTGCGCCCGGCTTCGCCGCGCTTGCGATCGCCGGGGACACCACAGCCGTCTGACCATCCGCCGCCCTTCTGCGTCGAACCTACCCGCGGGACGCGACCGTAAACACCCCTGCCGACCAGCACGCTATGCGATGTCGAATACGGTTGCCGGGTGAGTGTTTTGGCGGCGCTGCCGGTCAAGGCGACCGGGATCGGGTCCTGGCCCGGCACCGCGGCGCGCCAGGCCGCTGAGGTCGTCGTGGGTGAACTGGCGGACGCGATGGCTCATCTGGTCGAGTTGCCCGCCAGGGGAGTAGGCGCCGACCTGCTCGGGCGCGCCGGTGCGCTACTGGTCGACGTCGCCGTCGACACGGTGCCGCGGGGCTATCGGATCGTCGCCCGTCCCGGAGCGGTGACGCGCAGAGCGATCAGCCTGCTCGACGAGAACATGGACGCGCTGGAGGAGGCGTGGGAGACGGCCGGTCTGCGCGGCGGCGGCCGGGTGGTCAAGGTGCAGGCCCCCGGACCGGTCACGCTGGCCGCGGGCCTGGAACTCGGTAACGGCCACCGCGCGATCACCGATCCGGGCGCACTGCGGGATCTGGCGGCTTCCCTGGCCGAGGGAGTCGCCGCTCATCGCGCGACGCTGTCGCGTCGGCTGGACACACCGGTAGTGGTGCAGTTCGACGAACCGACCCTGCCGACCGCGTTGGGTGGTCGGCTCACCGGCGTCACCGCACTGAGTCCTGTCCGTCCGCTCGACGAGGCGGTGGCCCTCACCCTGCTGGACAGCTGCGTACAGGCCGTCGGCGGGGACGTCCTGTTGCACTGTTGTGCGCCCGATTTGCCCTGGAACCTGTTGCAGCGCAGCGCAATCCGCGCCGTGTCGGTGGACGCCGGGACGTTGCAGGCCGCGGACTTGGAAAGCATCGCGGCGTTCGTGGATTCCGGCCGTTCCGTCCTGCTCGGTGTGGTCCCCGCCAGCGCGCCGGAGCGGCGGGTGTCGGCAGAGGAGGTGGCCACCTCGTTGGTCGCGGTGACCGATCGACTCGGCTTCGCCCGCTCGGCGCTGCGCGGCCGCGTCGGGGTCACCCCTGCGTGCGGTCTGGCCGGCGCCACGCCCTCCTGGGCTCGCACGGCGATCGAACTCGCCCGCAAGGCGGCCGAAGCGTTTGCCGACGACCCCGACCAGATCTGACCCGGCAAGCGACGACGCCAGGACCTGGTCTCAATATCGTTCGGTGCCGAATCCGGGATTTACCGACGGCCCGAGCGCGGCTTGACCGGCATCAGGACCGGCAACAGCACATTGCGCGCGATTTCGCGCAGGTAGTGGTCGTCCATCCCGGTATTGGGTGGGGCATTGGAAAACGAGTGCGCCAGCCGGATCATGGCCGTCGCCACCGCATCCACGCTTGCCGCCGTGTACTCAGACGAATCGGGTGCGCGCCGCAACGCCTCGCGCGTGATCTTGGTCGCGTATTCCAGCAGCAGGCCCGCCTCCGGACCTACGAGGTATCCCATCGCCGCGGTCGGGTCGCGCTTGAGCAACGCGTCCAGAATGTGCTGTTCGCGGCGGCGGGCTACCCCTGCCACGAAGCCCTCCTCTACACCCGAGCGCAGATCACCGCCGGTGATGCTCTGACCGACGCTGTCCAGATAACGCTTCGCCTCGCGCAGCATCACTGCCTTGGCCAGCGCATCCTTCTCGAATCTCCGCGAGACGACCCACGGGTCGACACCGAGCCGTCTGGCCACACTGTCGATACTCGACCGCTGGATACCGTGATCCATGAACTCCGCCAGCGCCGCATCGAGGATGCGGTCGGTGAGCTCGTCTTGTTGCGTCAGCTGAGGCAACGAATGTCGCGGTGCCATCGTCAAACTGTAATCGCAACCCAGGGCGGCGGGTCTGCGCTTTCGTCGCTTTGCTGGGCGACAGAGCCGCTGAGGTGTCGGCGTGCTCGGCTAGCCTGCCAGAGTGAGCTCTCCTGCAGCCGATCACACCGCCCCGGAAATTCTGCGGCAATGGCAGGACCTGGCCGAGGAGGTCCGCGAACACCAGTTCCGCTACTACGTGCGGGACGCGCCGATCATCACCGATGCCGAATTCGACGTGATGCTGCGCAGGCTGGAGGCGCTCGAAGCCGAGCATCCCGAGCTGCGCACCCCGGATTCGCCCACCCAGCTGGTCGGCGGTGCGGGGTTTGCGACGGACTTCGAGCCGGCCGAGCACCTGGAGCGGATGCTCAGCCTGGACAACGCGTTCAGCAGCGACGAACTGTCCGCTTGGGCAGCCCGGGTGCACGCCGAGGTCGGCGACTCCGCGCACTACCTGTGCGAACTCAAGATCGACGGCGTCGCGTTGTCCCTGGTGTATCGGAACGGCCGACTCACTCGTGCGGCGACCCGAGGCGACGGCCGCACCGGCGAGGACGTCACGAACAACGCCCGCACCATCGACGACATCCCGCACCGGCTCACCGCCGCCGACGAGTATCCGCTGCCCGACGTGCTCGAAGTCCGGGGCGAGGTCTTCTTCCAAGTGGCCGATTTCCAGGCGCTCAACGCCAGCCTGGTCGAGGACGGAAAGTCGCCGTTCGCCAACCCGCGCAACAGCGCTGCCGGCTCGCTGCGCCAGAAGGACCCGGCCGTCACCGCGCGGCGCAAACTGCGGATGATCTGCCACGGCCTGGGGCATACCGAAGGTTTTCGTCCGGTGACCCAGCACGATGCATACCTGGCGCTCAAAGCGTGGGGACTGCCGGTTTCCCAGCACACTACCCTGGTCGACGACCTGGCCGGCGTGCAGGAGCGCGTCGACTACTGGGGTGAGCACCGGCACGAAGTCGCTCACGAGATCGACGGAGTTGTCGTCAAGGTCGACGAGGTGGTGTTGCAACGGCGGCTGGGCTCCACCTCGCGGGCGCCGCGCTGGGCTATCGCCTACAAGTACCCGCCCGAGGAAGCTCAGACCGAACTGCTCGACATCCGGGTCAACGTGGGACGCACCGGCCGGGTCACCCCGTTCGCGTGGATGACACCGGTGAAGGTGGCCGGTTCCACGGTGTCGCAAGCCACGCTGCACAACGCCTCGGAGGTCAAGCGCAAGGGCGTGCTGATCGGCGACACCGTGGTGATCCGCAAGGCTGGTGACGTCATCCCCGAGGTGCTGGGACCCGTGGTCGACCTGCGCGACGGTTCCGAACGCGAATTCGTCATGCCCACAACATGTCCCGAATGCGGAACCACCTTGGCGCCGGCGAAGGAAGGCGACGCCGACATCCGTTGCCCCAACACCAAGCGGTGTCCGGCGCAGCTGCGAGAGCGGGTTTTCCATGTCGCCAGCCGCAACGCGCTGGACATCGAGGGCCTGGGTTACGAGGCTGGCGTGGCGTTGTTGCAGGCGCAGGTGATCGACAGCGAAGGTGATCTGTTCGATCTCACCGAAGACGACCTGTTACGCACCGAGTTGTTCCGGACCAAAGCCGGCAGCTTGTCGGCCAACGGCAAACGGTTGCTCGCCAACCTCGACAAAGCCAAGGCCAAGCCGTTGTGGCGGGTATTGGTGGCGTTGTCGATCCGCCATGTCGGGCCGACCGCGGCCCGGGCACTGGCCACCGAATTCGGCAGCCTCGATGCGATCGTGGCGGCAACCACCGAGGAGTTGGCCGCGGTCGAGGGCGTGGGAGCCACCATCGCCGCCGCCGTCACCGAGTGGTTCACCGTCGACTGGCACCGCGAGATCGTTGAAAAGTGGCGCGCGGCCGGAGTGCGCTTGGTCGACGAGCGCGACGAGAGCGTGCCGCGCAACCTGACCGGGCTCACCATCGTGGTCACCGGTTCGCTGGCCGGTTTCTCCCGCGACCAGGCCAAGGAAGCCATCGTGTCCCGGGGCGGCAAAGCGGCCGGCTCGGTGTCGAAGAAGACGTCCTACGTGGTGGCCGGCGACGCGCCCGGATCCAAGTACGACAAGGCCGTCGAACTCGGCGTGCCGATCCTGGACGAGGACGGATTCCGGGACCTGCTGGCCGAGGGTCCCGCGACGCCGGCAGATGGCGCAGACTAGGACGATGCCGTTCTATCAGTGCCTGGTCCCGGCCGGATCGCTCAGCGTCGACGCCCGGTCGAAGCTGGCCGAGGCGATCACCGGAATTCACTGTGCCGTGACAGGCGCGCCCCGCGGATTCGTCAACGTGTTGTTCGTCGAATACGAACCCGGGATGTACTTCACCGCCGGCAAACCCAACAACGCCGCGGTGATCAACGGCAACATCCGAGCCGGCCGGGACCGCGAGACGAGGGCGCGGCTGCTGACTGAACTCTCCACGGCGTGGGTGTCGATCACCGGCCAGGACCCCCGCTCACTGCTGATCGGGCTCAACGACGTCGATCCCACCTCGATCATGGAGGCCGGGCTGATCATGCCTGCCCCCGGCGAGGAACACGAATGGCTAGAGCGCAACCAGCAGGTGCTGGGGGAGTTGCTGGCCAGCCAATAGGTTCTATGGTTGGCGCTATGACCCAGACCGCCGACCCGTCCGCGGACGTCTCGCCGTGGTCGCCGCGCGAGGCCGAGTTACTGGCAGTGACGTTGCAGCTGCTACAGGAACACGGCTACGACGGGTTGACCGTGGACGCCGTCGCCAACACCGCCCGCGCCAGCAAGTCGACGGTGTACCGCCGCTGGCCCTCCAAAGCCGAGTTGGTGTTGGCGGCGTTCATCGAAGGCGTCCGTCAGGTCGCGGTGCCGCCGAACACCGGCACACTGCGCGGCGACCTGTTGCACCTCGGCGAGACCATCTGCCGGCAAGGCAGCCAGCTCGCCAGCACGATCCGCGCGGTGCTGGTGGAGGTGTCGCGCCACCCCGCCCTCAACGACGCGTTGCAACAGCAGTTCCTGGAGCAACGCAAAGCAGTGTTCCAGCACGTCCTGCAGCAGGCCGTCGACCGGGGAGAGATCACCCAAGCCGCCATCACCGACGAGTTATGGGACCTGTTGCCGCACTACCTGATCTTCCGCAGCATCGTTCCCGGAAGTCCGCCGACCCGCCGCACCGTGCAACTGCTCGTCGACAACTTCATCATCCCGGGCCTCACCCGACCCACCGGATGAGAGGCCGGGCGATCAAACCGTCGACCGGAACGCCCGCGTCTATTGTGCAGTACGGTCCAGTACCGTACTGTGCTGACCAGGACGCCGCGCGGGGCGCCCTGCTCGGGGTGACCCCCCGGAGTCGAAAGGTCAACGGGTGAAAGTGTTTTCACTCTCGAGCCTGGTCAGGCGGGGCTGGATGGCGATCGTCGCCGTCCTCGTGGTCGCGACCGCCGGGTTCGCCATCTACCGCCTGCACGGACTCTTCGGTGCCCACCGCAACGAGGCGGCCAACAACGGCATCTCGAACCAGATCGTCCCGTTCAATCCCAAGAACGTGGTGCTCGAGGTCTTCGGTGCGCCCGGAGCCACGGCGACCATCAACTACCTTGATGTGCACGCCCAGCCGCAGCAGGTCCGCAACGCACCGTTGCCCTGGTCGTTGACGATCACCACCACCGAACCCGCGGTGCTGGGAAACGTTGTCGCACAGGGTGATGGCAGTGTCCTGGGCTGCCGGATCACCGTGGACGGCAAGGTCAAAGACGAACGCACCGTCACCACCAAGGACGCCTACACCTTCTGTCTGGACAAGTCCGGATGAGCGATCGGAAACCGCCGCGCCTGGCTCATACCATCCGGCGGCTGTCGGTGCCGATCCTGCTGCTGTGGATCGCGCTCGCCGCGATCACGAATGCGTCGGTCCCGCAGCTGGAGGAAGTCGGCAAGACCCACAACGTGGCGTTGAGTTCACCCGACATGGCCTCGTTGCAGGCGACCAAGCGCATCGGTCAGGTGTTCAAAGAATTCGACACCGACAGCACGGCCATGGTGGTGCTCGAGGGTGACAAGCCGCTGGGTGCAGAGGCGCACCGGTACTACGACACGTTGATCCACAAGATCGGGCAGGACCGCAAGCACGTCCAGCACGTCCAGGACTTCTGGGGCGACACCCTGACGGCGGCGGGATCGCAGAGTACCGACGGCAAGGCCGCCTACGTGCAACTCAACCTGGCCGGCAACCAGGGCTCGGCGTTGGCCAACGAGTCCGTCGGCGCGGTTCGCGACGTCGTCGAACACACCCCGGCGCCGGCCGGGATCAGGGCCTATGTCACCGGCGCGGCGCCGATCATCTCCGATCAGTTCGACGTGGGCAGTAAGGGCACCGCCAAGGTCACCTCGATCACCGTCGGTGTGATCGCGTTGATGTTGCTGTTCGTCTACCGGTCGTTTCTCACCATGCTGCTCGTCTTGGTAACGGTACTGATCGAAATGGCCGCCGCCCGTGGCATCGTCGCCGTGCTGGGCAACGCCGGGATCATCGGGTTGTCGACGTATGCGACCAATCTGCTCACGCTGCTGGTGATCGCCGCCGGAACCGACTACGCGATCTTCGTCGTCGGTCGCTATCAAGAGGCGCGCAGCGTGGGCGAGGACCGAGAAGCCGCTTACTACAACATGTTTCGCGGCACCGCGCACATCGTGCTGGGTTCGGGGCTGACCGTTGCCGGGGCGGTGTTCTGTCTGAGTTTCACACGGTTGCCGTATTTCCAGAGCTTGGGCATTCCAGCGGCGCTGGGCATCCTGGTCGCTCTTGCGGCCGCGCTCACCCTCGCGCCCGCCGTGTTGACCCTGGGTGCGGCCGTCGGGATGTTCGAACCCAAACGCAAGATGCGCACCCGCGGCTGGCGGCGCATCGGCACCGCCGTCGTCCGCTGGCCGGGCCCCGTACTCACCGTGGCGTGCGCGCTGGCCTTCGTCGGCCTGCTCACTTTGCCCGGGTACAAGACCAGCTACGACACCCGTCCCTATATGCCGGCCAGCGCCCCGGCCAACGTCGGGTACGCCGCCGCCGAGCGGCACTTCTCCCGGGCCCGGCTGGAACCCGAGCTGCTGATGATGGAAGCCGACCGCGACCTGCGCAATCCGGCCGACATGCTGGTCGTGGACCGGGTAGCCAAGGCGGTGTTCCACACAGCCGGAATCGCCCAGGTGCAGACCATCACCCGGCCGCTGGGGACCCCGCTCGACCACACCTCGCTGGTGTTCCAGATGAGCGCGCAAAGCGCAAACCAGATCGAAAACCTTGGGTATCAGCGTGATCGCGCCAACGACATGCTGCGCCAAGCGGGTGAGTTGTCGAACTCGATCGACCTCTTGCATCGCCAGTACACGCTGCAGCAGGAGCTCGCGGCCACCACGCACAGCGAGGCGCAGAGCTTCCGCGACACCATCGCCACCATCAACGACTTGCGGAACAAGATAGCGAACTTCGACGACTTCTTCCGGCCGCTGCGCAGCTACTTCTATTGGGAGAAGCATTGTTTCGATATTCCGGTCTGTTTCGCGATCAGGTCGGTACTCGACGCGTTGGACGGGATCGACCAGCTCAGCGCGCGTTTCGAGGATCTGACGGCGACGCTGGACAAACTCGACGCGCTGCAGCCGAAGTTGGTGGCGCTGATACCCGAGCAGATCGCCAGTCAACAGACCAACCATGACCTGACGATGACGAATTACGCGACGCTGTCCGGGATCTACGCGCAGACCGCCGCCGCGATCGAGAATGCCACAGCGCTCGGACGGGCCTTCGACGAAGCCAAGAACGACGACACCTTCTACCTGCCGCCGGAAGTGTTCACCAACCCCGAATTCCAACGCGGCCTCAAGTTGTTCCTCTCACCCGACGGCAAGGCCGTCCGGATGATCGTCACCCACGACGGTGATCCGGCCACCACCGAAGGCATCTCGCATATCGAGCCGATCAAGAAGGCGGCGCACGAGGCGGTCAAGGGAACCCCCTTGGCCGAATCGAAGTTCTATCTCGGCGGCACCGCGGCCACCTACTCCGACATCCAGGACGCCTCGAAATACGACCTGATGATCGCCGGAATCGCGGCGCTGAGCCTGATTCTGCTGATCATGATGCTGTTGACCCGAAGCCTGGTCGCCGCGCTGGTAATCGTTGGCACCGTGGCGCTTTCGTTGGGGGCGTCGTTCGGATTGTCGGTGCTGGTGTGGCAGTACATGTTCGGCATCAAGCTGTACTGGGTCGTGCTGGCGCTCGCCGTGATCCTGCTGCTGGCGGTGGGTTCTGACTACAACCTGTTGTTGATATCCCGGTTCCGCGAGGAGATCGGCGCGGGGTTGAAGACCGGGGTCATCCGCGCGATGGCCGGGACCGGTTCGGTGGTGACGTCCGCGGGTCTCGTCTTCGCAATCACCATGTGCGCGTTCTTGTTCAGCGGTTTCCAGGTACTCGGCCAGATCGGCACCACAATCGGACTCGGGCTGTTGTTCGACACGCTGATCGTGCGCTCGTTCATGACGCCGTCGATCGCGACGCTGCTCGGACGATGGTTCTGGTGGCCACAACGGGTGCGCCCGCGCCCGGCCAGCACCATGCTGCGGCCGTACGGCCCGCGCCCGGCGGTCCGGCAGCTGCTGCTGTGGGAAGATGACGACCCAGTGGTGGCGTCCGAATCTCGTTCGCGCGCTTAGATATTGGTTGAGACGGAGCCCACGGTCAGTAGTCGTCGAGTGGCCGCGGCGGTCATCGGGCGACAGAACAAGAAGCCCTGCGCGCGAAAACATCCCTCGTCGAGCAGCGAACGGGCCGCCCCTGGCGTCTCGACGCCCTCGGCGACGACGTTGAGATCAAGGGCGTCGGCCAGGCCTATGACGGCCCGCACGATCGCCAGATCATCACTGCTGTGCTCCAGATCGCGGACGAACCCGCGGTCGATCTTCAACGTGCTCACCGGCAAAGTCCGCAACAGACCCATCCCGCTGAAACCGGTGCCGAAATCGTCGATGGCGATGTCGACGCCCATGTCGGTGAGTCCGCTCAGCACGGTCCTGGTGCTGACCAGATCCCTGATCAACATGCTCTCGGTGATCTCGAGACCCATTGCGCTGCCGTCGAGTCCGAACCTGTCCAGCACGCGGCTCACCGTGCCCACCAAATCGTGGGCCACCAGTTGTGCCGGAGACACATTCACGCGCAACATGGTGCCGGTCCCCACGCCGCCCGCCCGCCAGCTGGCCATGTCGGCGCATGCCGCGTTGAGCACCCACTCCCCGAGTTGCCCTGCCAGATTGAGGGATTCCGCGACGGGGATGAACAGGTCCGGCAGCAACAGTCCGCGGGTCGGGTGCTGCCAACGCACCAACGCTTCTACGGCCAGCACGTTGCCGGTCACCATGTCGATCTCGGGAAGGTAGACGACGGTGAGGGCGTCGGCTTCGATGGCGTGCTGCAGATGCAGTTCCATCTCGGCGTGGATCTCGCGCCGGCCGCGCATCTCGCTGGAGAAGACGCTGATCCGTTCTGCCCCCGAGGTTTTCGCCGCCAGCAGCGCTTCGTCGGCGTGCCGCAGCACGTCCAGGCCGGAGTCCCGGCCGGGATTTCCGATCGCGACGCCGATGCTGACGGTGCGGGTGAGCATCTCCCCGTCGATCTGCACCAGGTCGGTGAGTCGCTGGCCGAGACTCTCGGCCAGTCGTCGTGCCTCCCCGGAGTCCATCGCCGCGGCGGGCACCACGACGAAGTCGTCGCCACCCACTCGGGCGATCAGTCCCTGACCCGCCAGCGCGGCCCGGGTTTCGGTGGCAAAGTCACGCAGGAACTCATCTCCGGCGGCATGGCCGAGATAGTCATTGATGGCTTTGAGCCGATCGAGGTTGAAGGACAACACCGGCACCGGCCCGTCGTCGGCGGCCAGTCGCTCGTCGAGGTGCGCCAGCAGGGTACGGCGGTTAGGCAGGGCGGTCAGATCGTCGTACCCGGCTTGATAACTCAACTGGTCCTCGACCTGGATACGTGCCTGAACCTGGGAAAACATGGTGGCCACGACCGTCAGCGCGTTGATCTCGTCGTCGTCCCATTCCCGATCGCCGAATTTGACGAAACCGAGGACCCCGGTGGTGACCTCGCCGGATACCAGCGGGACACATGCCATCGAGATGGCCGGTGCGCCGCTCGCCTCGGCGATGGTTCGGCGATATTCCCCGCTCTGGGCTTCGGGTCGCAGAATGACCGGTTCTCGGGCGTTCTCGGCCATCGCGAACACCGGGTCGGCGTCGGCGAAGTAGATCGTGTGCAGCGGGTCCGGGTCCGGCACATCGAGCCGCGGTGGCCACTCGGCCACCAACACCGTCGCCTGGGTCCGGTGGTCGTTGTGCCTTAGAAAGCTGACATCGACCCCCAGAAAGCCCACCAGATCGGAAAGCACCTCGGTGCTGACAGTCGCGGCATTGCGGGCGGTGACCCCCATGAGTTTGGTCGCCACGGCGGTGACGATCGAATTCAAACCAGCGGGGGAAGTGGAGCTCTCCATTCAGTCGTGCCGCGTTTCCTGTCGAAAGTTCGCGGTGCCTGCTTGACGATTCCGAACCGGTCCGGTCCGGAACCGCAACAGCAAAATGTCGCTCCGCCCGAGTGGGACCCTCAATATAACGCGACGAATTCGAAGAAGACGAGTTGAGCCACGGGTCGTCAGCGCAACATGGTCGCGGCAATGCCGGCCAGGTAACCCAGCCGAGCTACCTCCGACGGGCGAAATTCCGGGCCCGGACGGCCCAGCACCATCGCAGTATGTGGGTCGCCCAGTGGGGCCGCGACCATCGTGGTGTCCATGTCACGCCAGGCCGGCGGGACCCATTCGGCAGCACTGTCCAACGTCGCGGCACGTTCGATCGGCAGCCACGGCGCCGAATCGGCGCGCGTTTCCGGCGCGCCCGGACTGCCGGCGAGTCGCTGCACCTTGCCCTGCGCGCTGTGCAGCACGGTGCACCAGCTAACCCGCAGGATCCTGGGCGCCTGATCGACCAGCACCTGCAGCTTCGCCGCCCGATCTGCGGCCGCGGCGACGAGGTCCAGTAGTTCCAGCTCACGGTGGGCCTCGAGCAGTCCGGTATGCGGACGGACGCTGTCGACTCGAACGCCGGACAGCGCTTCGGCGGCAGTGATCAGGGTGTCGGGCATCGATCCCGGCGGCAGCTCGATCACCAGGTCGTCGATGGCGTATCCCGAGGCGCGCTCGACCACGTCCAGCGAGAGGATGTCAGCCCCGACCGAGCCGAGCGCGACCGCGAGCGACCCGAGGCTACCTGGTCGGTCGACCAACTCGATGCGCAACAGATACGACGGCACGGCCAACACTGTCGCACAGCGGCGCGGATACGGCATGTCGGCTCATACCCGCACGTTGGGGTGGTGGGCGGTTCAGCCGGGTCGCGCGGCCACGACTTCGCGCAGCGCTATGGCCAGATGGCTCGCGGTGGGAATGCTGATATGCGGAGTGTCGGTGACGGCCTCGTCGATGACGGCGGCCAGCCGAGGCGGAATATCCGGATTGAGCCGACGGATCGGCCGGGCGGTCGTGGTCATCACGACGTCGACGGGATCCTGGCCGGCGGCGGCGTGCCGGGGCGCTTCCCCGGTCAGCAGGTAATACAGGCACGCCCCCATCCGCCAGGTGTCGACGTCCCGCGCCGCCCGCTCGGGTTTGAGCAGCTGGGCCAGCGGGGTGAACGCCGGGTCGGGCGGAATGGGCGTGGCGAAACCGAAGTCGGCGATCTTGGTGACCGGATCGGCTCCAGACCAGGTCAGCAGCAGGCTGGCCGGGGTGATGTTGCGGTGCATGACGCCCCGCGACCGGTCGCCGCGGGTGCAGCTGTGGGCTGCGTCGAGACCGTCCAGACACGGCAGGATCAGCGACATCGCCTGACGAACCGAGAGCCGGCCGAGCCGCCGGACCAGATCCTCGACGGTGTCGCCCGGGCAGTATTCCGAAGCGATCAGAACGAACTCGCCGACGGCCTTGGCTTCCCGAAACTGCACAATGTTGGCGTGGCGCAGGCTCGCGAGGTCAGACAACGGCTGCGGCCGGCGCATCTCGTCGGGCGCGATCGCGGCCTTGGGTGCGACCCGCAGGGCGCATATCTGTCCGGTCTGCTGGGAGCGGGCGCGGAAGACGGGCCCGGGCCCACGCCGGTCGAGCAGGTCCAGCAGGGTGTAGCCGGCGACGGTGACCGGTTCGACCGAGTCGCCCCCCACTCGTCGCACCAATTCGTGCGGGAGTCCCTGCTCTCGGCAGTTGCGGCACAACATCGCGTGCTGGCCCGCCTCGGCCACCTCGCCGCAGACCGTGCAGACCGGCGACCAGACCGGGCTGCTCACCGTCGAAATCTCCACCGTCTGAACGGGACTCGTTTGCTCCATGGTCTGGGCCGCCACCGACGCCAGTGCCCCGCGGGCAGCCGTGGCCAGCTCGCCGGCGGTCGGGTACCGCTGTTGTAGGTCGGTGGCCATGCCGCGCGCGATGACGTCGTCGAACGTGGCAGGCACCCACTCGTTGACCACGCTGGGCTTTGGTGGCTCGTCGCCGCAGTCGGGTGGCGTCCCGGTCAGGCATGCGTAGAGGATGCACGCCAGTGAGTAACGGTCCCCGGCATTGGTGCGGTCGCCGCTGTCGAGACGCTCGGGTGCGAAATAGACCTGGCCGGGCAGGTCCGAGTCGCGTCCGCCGTCCTGCAGTATCGGGTCGCACAGCAGGTAGGCCATGTTGTCGTGGCCGACCAGGATCTTGTCCGGCAGTACCGCTCCGGGTATGGGCGCCGCCTTGTGTACCGCGTCGAGCACGCGCGCGATCTGACTGACGATCTGCACCGCGCGTGAGGGGGTGAGCGGTCCGTAGCGCTCCAACATCGTGTCCAGGACGATCCCGTCGATGAACGGCATCTGCAGATAGAACTTCCCGTCCACCTCGCCGATGTGGTCGACCACGACGAGCTGCGGTTCACCGAGCGCTCTGAGCACTATGGCCGCCATGCTCGCGTCCCGTTTCACCCGACGGACCAGAGGATCCTCCGCATCGCCCGTCGCGAACATTTTCAGGGTGACCCGGGCCGAGGTCGTGGCGTCCTCGGCTTCCCAGCACGGGACGTTCGTGTCGGATAGCTTGCGTAGCAACCGATACGGCCCGAACGGCACCGGCTCCTCGGCGTCCTCGGTGCCCAGCGCGTCGCGGATCGCGTTGGCCAGATGGCCCGGGCCGGCAAAGCGCTCCGCGGGATCTTTGGCCATGCCACGGCTGATCGCGTCGTCGATGCCGGCCGGCAAATCTGGGCGCAGCTCGCTCGGCGGTGGCGGCGTCACGGTCAGGATCTCGGCCATGTGCTGGCGCGCGTCGGTAGCCGGATGGGGGAGCGCCCCGGTCAGGCAGGCATATGCGACTTGGGCGAGTCCGTAGACGTCGGCGCGCTCGGACCGCTCGTCGGCCGTCAACCGTTCTGGGGGCAACCCGACCAGATTGGCAAGCAGCGGCTCGGGGTCGGCCATGTCGTCGTCGCCCGACTGGCATTGCGCCAGGTAATCGCGGTAGCCGAGGCCCATCAGATGCGCCGACCCGTCGTCTGCGACGAAGACGTTCTGCGGTGCTACGCCGGAGTGGATCAGCCCTGCGTGGTGCGCAGCCTCCAGCGCGTCGGCAATCTGACACACCAGGTCGGCCGCCTCCGAGAGACCCAGTGGACCTTCGCGATCCAACATCGTCTGCAGATCGGTGCCGCTCAGCAGCGGCATCTCCAGATAGATGCGACCGTCGATCTCACCCCATTCCTCGACCGGAACGAGGTGGGGCTCGCGTAACTGGGTCGCGACGGCCATGTCTTGCCGCAGCCGATCGCGCAGCTCGGTTGAATCGGTCCAATCCGGCAGGATCTTCAACGCGACCTGTCGTCGGCTGGTGGTGTTCTCGGCGGCGTACACGTCGCAGCGCGCCCCGGCCAGCAGCCGTAGCAAGCGGTAATGCCCGAATTCGTTGAGCACGACTATCGATCCGATGCTTGGTGTGATCCCTGCATGAGGGTAACCCCACGCGAGGTGCTAGCCGACAGGCTTTGATCGCCGACGACTAGGCTTTCCGCTCGTGTCCCAGATCTCCCGCGACGAGGTGGCCCACCTGGCCCGGCTGGCCCGGTTGGCGTTGACCGAGGCGGAGTTGGACAGCTTCGCCGGTCAACTCGACGCCATCATCAGTCACGTCAGCCAGATCCAGGCCGTCGACGTCACCGGCGTCGAAGCCACCGACAACCCGCTCAAGGACGTCTTGAAAGATCAGGTTGTCACCCGCCCGGACGAGACGCGGCCGTCGCTGCAGCAGCAGCAGGCATTGGCCGCCGCGCCCGAAGCCGTCGACGGCCGCTTCGCCGTCCCGCAGATCCTCGGGGAGAGCCAGTGACGGACATCATCCGGCTCGACGCGGCGACGCTGGGCGCCAGGATCGCTGCCAAGGAACTGTCGTCGGCCGAGGTCACCCGGGCCTGTCTGGACCAGATCCAGGCCACCGACGACCGCTACGGAGCCTTCCTGCACGTTGCGGCCGATGAGGCGCTGGCCGCCGCGGCGGCCGTCGACCGGGCGGTGGCGGCCGGCGACCCGCTGCCGTCGCCGCTGGCCGGGGTACCACTGGCGCTCAAGGATGTCTTCACCACCGCCGACATGCCCACCACCTGCGGCTCCAAGATCCTCGAAGGGTGGCAGGCGCCCTACGACGCAACCCTCACCGCCCGGCTGCGCGAAGCCGGCATCCCGATCCTCGGCAAGACCAACATGGACGAGTTCGCGATGGGCTCGTCCACCGAGAACTCCGCCTATGGGGTGACCCGCAACCCGTGGGACGTCGATCGGGTTCCGGGCGGCTCCGGGGGCGGTAGCGCGGCGGCGCTGGCCGCTTTTCAGGCGCCGCTGGCCATCGGCTCGGACACCGGGGGTTCGATCCGGCAGCCGGCCGCTTTGACCGCGACCGTCGGGGTCAAACCGACGTACGGCACCGTGTCCCGCTACGGCCTGGTGGCGTGCGCGTCGTCGCTGGACCAGGGCGGGCCGTGTGCGCGCACCGTCCTCGACACCGCGCTGCTGCATCAGGTGATCGCCGGGCACGACCCGCGCGACTCCACCTCGATCGACGCCGAGGTGCCCGACGTGGTCGGCGCCGCTCGGGCCGGCGCTTCCGGTGACCTGAGCGGCGTGCGGGTGGGCGTGGTGCGCCAGCTGCACAGCGGCGAGGGCTACCAGGCCGGCGTGCTGGCCTCGTTCGAAGCCGCCGTCGAGCAGCTCAAGGCGCTGGGCGCGGTCATCAGCGAAGTCGACTGTCCGCACTTCGATTACGCGCTGCCCGCCTACTACTTGATCCTGCCGTCGGAGGTGTCGAGCAACCTGGCGCGCTTCGATGCGATGCGCTACGGGTTGCGCGTGGGTGACGACGGCACGCACAGCGCCGAACAGGTGATGGCGTTGACCCGGGCGGCCGGATTCGGACCAGAAGTTAAGCGCCGCATCATGATCGGCACCTACGCCCTGTCCGCCGGATACTACGACGCCTACTACAACCAGGCGCAGAAGGTGCGCACGCTGATCGCCCGCGATCTCGACGAGGCATACCAGTCCGTGGACGTGCTGGTGTCGCCGGCGACCCCGACGACCGCGTTCCGGCTGGGGGAGAAGGTCGACGACCCGCTGGCGATGTACCTGTTCGACCTGTGCACGCTGCCGCTGAACCTGGCCGGTCACTGCGGCATGTCCGTGCCGTCGGGGTTGGCTCCGGACGACGGGCTGCCGGTGGGGCTGCAGATCATGGCGCCCGCGCTGGCCGACGACCGGCTGTATCGGGTGGGCGCGGCCTACGAGGCCGCTCGCGGCGCGCTGCCCACCGCAATCTAGGCCCCGCGAGCAGACGCAGAATCGCATGAAAATGCGACTTCTGGTGCGATTCTGCGTCTGCTCGCGAGCGGGAGGTTCCCCCAACTCGCGCGATCGGGCGGGGCGCGGGGCAAGATGAAGGCATGCGCATCGGAGTACTCACCGGCGGCGGCGACTGCCCCGGCCTCAACGCAGTCATTCGGGCGGTAGTGCGTACCTGCGACGCCCGGTACGGCTCGTCGGTGGTCGGCTTCCAGGACGGCTGGCGCGGATTGCTGGAAAACCGCCGCATGCAACTGCGCAACGACGACCGCAACGATCGACTGCTGGCCAAGGGCGGCACCATGCTGGGCACGGCGCGCGTGCATCCCGAGAAACTGAGGGCCGGCCTGGAACAGATCAAGGAGACGTTGGACGACAACGGCATCGACGTGCTGATCCCGATCGGCGGGGAGGGCACGCTGACGGCCGCGCACTGGCTTTCCCAGGAGAACGTCCCGGTGGTCGGGGTTCCGAAGACCATCGACAACGACATCGATTGCACGGACGTCACTTTCGGCCACGACACCGCGTTGACCGTCGCCACCGACGCCATCGACCGGTTGCACAGCACCGCCGAATCCCACCAGCGGGTGATGCTGGTCGAGGTGATGGGTCGGCACGCCGGCTGGATCGCGTTGAACGCCGGTCTGGCGTCCGGCGCGCACATGACGCTCATTCCCGAGCAGCCTTTCGATGTCGAGGAGGTGTGCCGGCTCGTCAAACGGCGCTTCCAGCGCGGGGATTCGCACTTCATCTGCGTAGTGGCCGAGGGCGCGAAGCCCGTCGAAGGCTCAATTGCATTGCGCGAAGGCGGAATTGACGAATTCGGTCACGAGAAGTTCACCGGCGTGGCAGCCCAACTCGGGCTCGAAGTGGAGAAGCGCATCAACAAGGACGTGCGCGTGACGGTACTGGGTCACGTGCAGCGCGGTGGTTCCCCCACGGCCTACGACCGGGTGCTGGCCACCCGGTTCGGGGTGAACGCCGCCGACGCGGCGCACGCGGGGGAGTACGGGCAGATGGTGTCACTGCGCGGGCAGGACATCGGGCGGGTATCGCTGGCCGACGCAACGCGCCAACTCAAGCTGGTACCCGAAAGCCGGTACGACGACGCCGCCGCTTTCTTCGGGTGATGCCCGGCGTTGTTCGCCAAACGGTCGTGTCGTCTTAACCAACAGGCCGGTTTCTGGTTTATCGGCGTCGGTTATACGTCATGTATGAGCAACCGCGGTCAGGCTAGCGGAGTCCTTCAACCCCCCGCCCCACCGGTTCAGCAGCCCCCACCGAAGTGGTCGGTGGACGCCGAAACCGGACTCGTCACGGTGGCACAGCCGCCCCGCGCGCCAAGCCCGGCAAACCGGCAACCGGCTGGCTCAGCGCGTACCGCCGACGCACCGAGTACGTCCGCCCAGCAGCGGCCACCGGGCCCACTCCAGCGGGTACCCGGCGGGTTGGCGCTGGACGCGATCGAGCAGCTCGGAGCCGACGACTTCGCCCGCAGCAACTGGCGGGATCTGGTCTCGCGCTGCGCGGGCTCCGGTAAGGGAGCGGTACGTGAAACGGCCGTACGCGGTCAGATCAACACCGCCGTCGGCGGCGCGTTCCCCATCGCCGTCCTGAACCTCAAGGGTGGCGTGGGCAAGACCGCAGTGGTCGAAGCCCTCGGGTCGACATTCGCCAGCTTGCGCGACGACCGGGTCATCGCCGTCGACCTCGATGCCGGTGACCTGGCAGATCGGCACGGTCGCCGCAACCCGCTGACCCTGGCCGACCTCCTGCTGGATCGTCGCATCGCGCGCTATGCCGACGTGCGAGCACACACCTACATGAACAGTGCGGGACTGGAAGTGCTGGGTCCGCCGGACTACGCCGAGACGCACTGGAGCCCCACCCGGCAGGATTTCGTCAAAGCCTTTTCGATCCTGCGAAACCACTACTCGGTGGTGCTGGTGGACTGCCCGAAAGCTCTCAAGGCCGAGGTGATGGGAGCGGTGCTGGCTGAGTCGCGTGCGCTGGTGGTGGTGACCAGCACGTCGCTCGACGCGATACACAAGACGAGTACGACGCTGGATTGGCTGACCAACAACGGCCACCGACGGTTGGCCGAATCGACCGTGCTGGCGGTCAACCACATCGAGCGGACAAAGCCCGAACCGTTGGCGGCCAAGCAACTCGAGCAGTTGTCTGACCGGGTGGGCGCTACCGTGGCACTGCCGTTCGACCGGCACATCCGTCAGGGCACAGAGATCGGGCTGGACCGGATGAGCAAGGACAGCAGACGCGCGTACCTGCAGATGGCAGCCGCGCTGGCCCAGATGTTTCCGGGCCGGCTGGGTGCGACGCACTCCGGAGGCTCTGTCAGTCACCACTAGGATCGGTCCCTATGACGGTTGCCAGGGCTGATCTGCTGGACTACGACGAGGTCATCGAACGATTCGACCCGGTGCTCGGTCTGGAAGTACACGTCGAACTCTCCACCGCCACCAAGATGTTCTGTGGCTGCGCCACGACCTTCGGCGGCGAGCCCAACACCCAGGTGTGCCCGGTGTGCCTGGGGTTGCCCGGCTCGCTGCCGGTGCTCAACCAGGTGGCGGTGGAGTCGGCGATCCGCATCGGTCTGGCGCTGAACTGCGAGATCGTGCCGTGGTGCCGGTTCGCCCGCAAGAACTACTTCTATCCTGACATGCCCAAGAACTACCAAATCTCGCAGTACGACGAGCCGATCGCGATCAACGGCTTCCTGGAGGCGCCGCTGGAGGACGGGACCACCTGGCGGGTGGACATCGAGCGCGCGCACATGGAAGAGGACACCGGCAAACTCACCCACATCGGCAGCGAGACGGGCCGGATTCACGGGGCCACGACCTCACTGATCGACTACAACCGGGCCGGGGTGCCGCTGATCGAAATCGTCACCAAGCCCATTGTCGGGGCTGGCGAGCGGGCACCGCAGATCGCGCGAGCCTACGTGACCGCGTTGCGGGATCTGTTGCGCTCCTTGGATGTGTCCGACGTTCGGATGGACCAGGGCTCGATGCGCTGTGACGCCAACGTGTCGCTGATGCCCAAGGGGACAACGGAATTCGGCACCCGCACCGAGACCAAGAACGTCAACTCGCTGAAAAGCGTCGAGGTTGCCGTGCGTTACGAGATGCAGCGTCAGGCCGCCGTTCTGCTGGCCGGAGGCCAGATCATCCAGGAGACCAGGCACTTCCACGAAGCCGGTTACACGAGTCCGGGTCGTGCCAAGGAGACCGCGCAGGACTATCGGTATTTTCCCGAGCCCGATCTCGAGCCCGTCGCGCCCAGCCGGGAACTGGTGGAGCAACTGCGTCAGAGCATCCCGGAGCTACCGTGGTTGAGCCGCAAGCGGATTCAGGACGAGTGGGGGATCTCCGACGAAGTCATGCGCGACCTGGTCAACGCCGGCGCGGTCGAACTGGTGGCCGCGACCGTCAAGCACGGCGCGTCCAGCAAAGAGGCGCGGTCCTGGTGGGGAAACTTCTTGGTGCAGAAGGCCAACGAGGCCGGCATCTCACTTGACGAATTGCCCATCACCCCGGCCCAGGTCGCGGCCGTCGTCGCGTTGGTCGAAGAAGGCAAGCTCTCCAACAAGCTGGCGCGCGAGGTCGTCGAAGGGGTGCTGGCCGGGGAAGGCGAACCGGCGCAAGTGATGTCGGCCCGCGGTTTGGAACTGGTCCGTGACGACTCGGTGACCCAGACTGCCGTCGACGACGCGTTGGCCGCCAATCCCGAAGTGGCGGAGAAGATCCGGGGCGGCAAGGTGGCCGCGGCGGGAGCGATCGTCGGTGCGGTGATGAAAGCGACCCGCGGGCAGGCCGATGCGGCGCGGGTGCGCGAACTCGTGTTGGCTGCCTGCGGCCAGGGCTGATCAGCGCTCAGCCGATATCGCGATCACTACCCGTTGAGCGGGGCGTTGATTCATGATGATCACGTGGCACAAAACTGGCTGTCGCGGCTGACCAAGACCATGAAC
Organism: Mycobacterium sp. NGS67; assembly: GCF_059812185.1. Lineage (NCBI taxonomy): Bacteria > Bacillati > Actinomycetota > Actinomycetes > Mycobacteriales > Mycobacteriaceae > Mycobacterium > Mycobacterium sp. NGS67. The sequence goes on along the minus strand of NZ_JCALCF010000013.1, from coordinate 36,767 downwards.
GGCACCATGCTCGCCGTCACCACCGAAGCCGACGGTGAGAAATCCGGCTGTCTGGTGGGGTTCTCCACACAAGTCGGCATCGACCCCCCTCGATTTCTGGTCGGTTTGTCGCGCACCAATCACACGTTTGACGTGGCGCGCCGATCCGATCATCTCGCGGTCCACGTCCTGGCGCGCCGCGACCTGAGCCTGGCGCACCTGTTCGGCGGTGAAACCGACGACGAAGTCGACAAGTTCGAGCACTGCGCGTGGCACACCGGCCCGCACGGCATGCCGATCCTCGACGATGCGATCGGTTGGGTGGTGGGCAGAACGTTGGATCGCATCGAATTCGGCGACCACTTCGGCTACTTGCTCGAACCTGTCGACGGGTGGTTCGAAGACACCGACGCCGATGCGATCCGGTTCACGGACGTGATCGATGTCGAGCCCGGCCACGACCCTTGAGCCAATCGGATATGAACTCGCCGACCATCGGGCGCGAAATGACTGCTGCAAGACCGGTTGGCAAGCATCATGGTGAAGTGATCGAGGAACCCTTCGACGGCATGATGTCCATGCTGGATGCCCCGGTGTTCGTGGTGACAACTCAGGCCGACGGTCAGCCGTCGGGCAGTCTGATCGCTTTCGCCACCCAGACGAGCGTGCAACCGCCCAGTTTCATGATCGGTATGCCGCAGGACAGTCCCACCCACGAGGTGGCGAGCCACTCCGAGTATGTGGCGGTACACGTTCTGCCGCGACACCAGCAGGTGCTGGCCGAGATGTTCGCACGCCAAAGCGGCGACGGTGCGGACACATTCGCGCACTGCTCCTGGCGGGCCGGTCCGGCCGGGATGCCGATTCTCGACGACGCCGTGGGGTGGTTCGTCGCCCGGACACTGAGCCGCAGCGAAGTCGGTGACCATGTGGCCTACCTCCTGGACCCGGTTGCCGCCTGGGCCTCCGAGAACGGCGAGGAGCTGCTGTATCTGTCCGATCTCGACGAGGATGTCGATCCGGGTCAGGAAGCCCCGCAGCGGTTATACGAGGGCAGGCGCGCCGACGCGACGGGCCGTTACGGCATGAGGTTCACCCTCGACGTGCCCTAACAGACCGACGGCTCAGACCTTGTCGTCGTTGTTGCGCGGGAAGCCGCCGCCCTGCGGGAACAGTGGGAACACCACGTCGTCGAGTTTCTCGGGATCGCCGGCGGTCTTGTTCACGGTGGCGCCCCAGACGTTGCCGTCCGGCGACATCCGCAGCGCCCACGCGTGCCCGTGTGTGTCCTTGCGGACGACGTCGGGTTCGCCGGTGACCGCCCCCGTCTTGGCCGCGAGGCGGACCGCCACGGTCAGCTTGGTATTGATCAAGTTGACCAGCACGGTGCCGTCCATCGCCGCGCACCCGGCCACCCCGGGTTTGTCCGGCCAGCTCCACACCGTGGATACCTCGGACTTCTTCGTGATGCGTTGCAAGCGGTCCGCGCTGGGAGTGCGGTCGGCGACATACAGCGAGCCGTCGACGGGATCGATGCACAAGCCCCCGGCCGAGCCGATGCCCGACAGTGCCGTCGTCGGAGGGGCCTGGCCCAGAGTCGTGGGCTGTTCGATGCGCAAGACCTTGCCGGCCAACGACTTCGGGTCGGCGGCCAACGCCGGGTTGCCGGCATCACCGGTCATCACCACCAGGGTGGTCGGGCTGGTGAAGATCAGCGCACCGGTATTGCCGGTGGTTCCTTTGGGGATGCCGGTCAGGATGTCCTTGGGTACGTCGCCTTCGGCGATGCGGATCACCCGGTTGTCGGTGGGGGTGCTGACGTAGGCGTACATCAGTCGGTCCTGGGAGAACGTGGGGGACAGCACGATGTCCATCAGGCCGCCGTCACCGGACGGGTCGACCGGGATGACCATCTTCACCTTGGGCTCGGCGCTGACCGACACCTCTTTGACCACACCGGTGGTGCGCTCGGCGACCAGCGCGGTCTTGCTGTCACCGCCCATGATCAGGCCGCTGGTGCTCTCCAAGCAGCCCTGCATCACCCCCGGCGCCGGGCAGGCTTTCGGAAAGGGCGTGGCCGGCAACGGGGGCGGCGGGGGAGGCGTGGAGCTGGGTTGGGGCTTGAGTTCGGGCATCGTGGTGAACGGCTGCGATTGGGCGTCGTTGAACCGTGCGCAGCCGCTCGACACCAGGGCCGCGGCGCACAGCGCAACCAGCACGCACCGAACCGACCGCCGTATCCGCATGACCGACAGGCTACGGGAATTTGCTGTCGTGACCGCCGCCTGCTACCGGGTAGGCACTGATACCGCAGCTGGACGCCCGATTGCCCGATGGAGCGCCGCTTACTCTCATATATTCATTTCGTGCTCGATCAGTGGCCCATGGTTGGCAGGGATCGGGAGGTCGGCGAGATAGCGCGCTCAAGGAGAGCCAGAATACGAGCCTTGCGGGCCGTCGGGGCGTATCGGCGGGCAAACTGCGGATTTGTCGGGCAAAAGCGCCTGTCAAATCCCAGCTTCCAGCGAAATTGCCCTTACCCTGACACCCGTGAGCAGTTCGAATGACGCACTTTGGCAGCGCCCGGACGATTCCCACGGGCCGATCGCGGCCCCGCCCGCCTCGGCAAGGCTGGTCGACCCGGAAGACGACCTGACCCCAGCGGCGTTTCAGCGCGAACACACCGGGACGACCACCATCATCCCGCCCTACGACCCCGGTCCCGGCGTCGGCGGACCTGGCTACAGCCCGCTCGACGAACCGCTGCCCTACGTCCAACCGCAGCAACCCGCCCGAGCGCACCCGGTCGCTCCGGCAGCCATCGATATCGACGACGAAGACGATCGGCTGCGTACGGCCGGACGGCGCGGCACCCAGCATCTCGGGTTGTTGATCCTGCGGATGGGACTGGGCGCGGTCCTGATCACCCATGGGCTGCAGAAGTTGTTCGGCTGGTGGGGTGGCTCCGGGCTGCACGGGTTCCGGAATTCGCTATCCGACGTCGGCTACCAGCACGCCGACATCCTGGCTTACGTCAGTGCCGGCGGCGAGATCGTCGCGGGTGTGCTGCTGGTGCTGGGCTTGTTCACTCCGATCGCGGCGGCGGGCGCGCTGGCCTTCCTGATCAACGGCCTGCTCGCGAACGCCTCGGCGCAGCCACGTTCGAACACGTTCGCCTACTTCTTGCCCGACGGGCACGAATACCAGATCAGTCTGATCGTCATGGCCGTTGCCGTGATCCTGTCCGGTCCCGGACGTTATGGCCTGGACGCGCGGCGGGGCTGGGCCAACCGGCCTTTCATCGGATCATTCGTGGCGTTGCTGGCCGGAATCGCCGCCGGTATCGCCGTGTGGGTGCTGCTCAACGGGGTCAATCCGCTGGCCTGAGCCACATTTTTTCGCCGCTGCGGGGGCGATGACCTAGCCTGGGATGCGCCGGTGTCGGGTCGAGCATTGGGGATACTTTGAGCACACCCCGCGATTACAACCAGCCTCCTTGGCCGCCACGGCCGAATCCAGGACACGATCCGCGTCGAGCGCCCAGATACCCGCAGCAGCCCGCGAATCCATGGGCACATCAGCCGACCCAGTGGGCCCAGCCGCCCGCACCGCCGAGCCAGCGGCCCAGCCACTGGGCCCAGCCGCCCGCACAATACGGACCGCCCGCTGCGCCGCCGACGCCCAGCCCGCCGAAGAAGAAAACCTCGAAAAGCAGACCGCTACTCATCGTCGGGGCCGTCGTCGCGGTGCTGGCCGTCGTGTTGGTCGTCCTGCTGGTGACGACCGCCGTCGTCAACCGCGACGTCAAGAAACTCGCCGTCGCCGACGTGCAGACCCAGGTCCAGCAAGTCCTGCTGGACCGCGTCACCGGCTATGCCTCCGGCGACATCAAGGACGTCAAGTGCAATGACGGCAAAGATCCCACGGTGGAGAAGGGCGAGAGCTTCACCTGCAACGTCAGCGTTCGCGGTAAGCCGCGCAAGCTGACGGTGAAATTCAAGGACGACGACGGGACGTACCAGGTCGGATTGCCCGAGTTGGACGGTGGCAAGTGAAGCGCGCGGGGTGGGCCAGGGCCGTCGTCGTCGTCGGCGCGTGCGCGCTGCTGGCTTTGACCGGCTGCAGCAGCTCGTCAGGCAAGACGAGCATGATCACTGGGCGCGCCGTGTCGGGACTCTACGATCCGGCCGGGGTAGCCGGGTTGCCGTTGAATGAGGGCGCCAGCGGACCTCGGGCCAATGCGCCCCGGCCGACCGGCACCGTGAAGAACACCGACAACGGTGAGATCGACCGACTGTCGATGCTGGCGCTCAACGACCTCGAAGAGTTCTGGAAGAAGAACTGGCCCGACGACGCCAAGAAGCCCTTCAAGGCCGTCAGCGAGGTGACGTCCTACGACTCGACCGATCCGCGCAGCCCGGTTGTGTGCCGAGCCAAGACATATCAGAACGTCAACGCCTCCTATTCGCTGAATTGCAACTCCGTCAAATGGGATCGGGGACAGCTGTTCCCGGCGGCCAAAAAGTATTTCGGCGACATGGCGGTGGTCGGAATCCTCGCCCACGAGTACGGCCACGCGATTCAGCACAACGGCGGGATTCTCGGTCGGACGGCGCCCACCATCGTCGGCGAGCAGCAGGCGGACTGTTTCGCTGGGGTCTATCTGCGCTGGGTCGCCGAGGGGCACTCGTCGCGTTTCACGCTGAGCACCGGTGACGCGCTGAGCCACGTGATCGCCGGGATGTTGAAGATCTCCGACCCGATCATGGGCGAGGAAGAGTACGAGGAGACCGAAGACTCCGAGCACGGCTCCGGATTCGACCGGGTCAGCGCGTTGCAGATGGGCTTCGACAGCGGGTCCGGAACGTGCGCCAAGATCGACACCGCCGAAATCAAGAAACGCCGCGAAGGTCTGCCGGTGGCGCTGCAAGAGGGCTCATCGCGCGATGCCAATGCCGGCGAAGTGGAGATCAACGAAGACACCGTGCAAACGTTGGTCGACATCCTCAACGTGGTGTTCGCCCCGAAAACGGCGCCCACGGTGGTCTTTTCGTCCACCAGCTGCTCGGACGCCAAGCCCACCAAGGGCGCTTCCTACTGCCCGTCCACCAATACCGTCGTCGCCGACCTGCCTACTTTGCAGGAGATCGGCAAGCCCGGTGGCCGCAAGGGCATGACCGATCCGCAGATGTTGCAGGGCGACAACACCGCGTTGTCGATCGTCGCTTCCCGGTATGTGCTGGCACTGCAGCGGGAGCGCGATCTGCCACTGAGCTCGGCGGTGACCGCGGTGCGCACGGCCTGTCTGACCGGCGCCGCGCAGCGTGGCATGGCTCAGCCGGTGAGCATCCCGTCCGGTAAGCAGCTGGTGCTGACGGCCGGCGACCTGGACAAGGCGGTCATCGGACTGTTGATGAACGGCATCGCCGCCAGCGACGTCAACGGCGCCAACACGCCCGCCGGCTTCACCCGGATCGTCGCTTTCCGTGGTGGCGTGCTGGACAACACCGACGAATGTTTCGACAGAATCGGCTGATCACCGATAGGGGTTCGGTACCCGCCCCGAGCTGGCTTCGGTCAGCTGCGGCAGCGTCGCGAAGGTCACCGCGGGCAACCGCAGTTCCGTGCCGCTCTTGAGTTGCGCCCGCGCCCAGTTACCGCGGTGGAACCGCAGCCCTTCGATGTCCTCCCAGGCCACCCGCCGGCTGCCCAGCAGTGTCCGCACCGTCACGCCGTCGTCGTCGGCCACGGTGCGCAGCCGCACGATCAGCGCCGACAACAGCACCGGAATCAGCAGTACCGGCGCGCTGGGCGGCCAGGCCAGCACCGGCACCAGCAGGCACAGCGTCAGGAAACCGACGGCGAGATGGGCAATCGGGGAGACTTTGAGCACGACCGATGACTTGGTGACCACCCTCGCATCATTCCACCGCTGCCGGCGGGACCCGGATTTGACTGCTGAGCTGTGCGAAGGCTACCGTCGGACGCTATGAAGCCTGGAATGCTCGTAGTACTTAGTCGGCGCGTTGGTGCCTGACTAGCCATCGAGCACCAACGCGACCCTCGTGCAGCAGCTGAGCTGACGGGGGTTTTTTGTTGCCCCGAGACTCCACGAAGCCGAAAGATTCAAGAGGACAAAGTGAGCGCACCGACCAAGCCACCCTCACCGGCCCCGACGCCGTCGCGCCAAGGACCGGCCAACGGTGTCAAGTCCGCCCCGCCGCCGGCGAAACGCATTGCACCCCAACAAGTTACCGGCGCACAGTCCGTCATCTTGTCGTTGGAGGCGCTGGACGTCGACGTGATCTTCGGGATCCCGGGTGGCGCCGTCCTGCCGGTCTACGACCCGCTGTTCGACTCGCAGAAGCTGCGCCACGTCCTGGTGCGCCATGAGCAGGGCGCCGGTCACGCCGCCAGCGGCTACGCGCACGCCACCGGTCGGGTCGGGGTGTGCATGGCGACCTCGGGACCCGGGGCCACCAACCTGGTCACCCCGCTGGCCGACGCGCAGATGGATTCCATCCCGGTGGTCGCGATCACCGGCCAGGTCGGCCGGCAGCTGATCGGTACCGATGCCTTCCAGGAAGCCGACATCTCAGGCATCACCATGCCGATCACCAAGCACAACTTCCTGGTGCGCACCGGCGACGAGATCCCGCGGGTGATGGCCGAAGCGTTCCACATCGCAGCGTCGGGACGGCCGGGCGCGGTGCTGGTCGACATCCCCAAGGACGTGCTGCAGGGCCAGTGCACCTTCAGCTGGCCGCCGCGCATGGAGCTGCCGGGCTACAAGCCCAACACCAAGCCGCACAACCGTCAGATCCGGGAGGCGGCCAAGCTGATCGCGGCCGCGCGCAAGCCGGTGCTGTACGTCGGCGGTGGTGTCATCCGCGGCGAGGCGACCCAGGAGTTGCTGCAGTTGGCCGAGCTGACCGGCATCCCGGTGGTCACCACCCTGATGGCGCGCGGTGCGTTCCCCGACAGCCACCGGCAGAATTTCGGCATGCCGGGCATGCACGGCACGGTGGGCGCGGTGGCGGCGCTGCAGCGCAGCGACCTGCTGATCGCGCTCGGCACCCGCTTCGACGACCGGGTTACCGGGCGCCTGGACTCGTTCGCGCCCGAGGCCAAGGTCATCCACGCCGACATCGACCCGGCGGAGATCGGCAAGAACCGGCACGCCGACGTGCCGATCGTCGGCGACGTCCGCAACGTCATCACCGAGCTGATCGAGATGCTGCGCCACTACGACGTTCCGGGCAACATCGAAATGACCGATTGGTGGGCGTATTTGGAGGACGTCCGCAAGACCTACCCGCTGAGTTACGACCCGCAGAGCGACGGCAGCCTGGGCCCGGAATACGTGATCGAGAAGCTGGGCGAGCTCGCCGGTCCGGACGCGATATACGTGGCCGGCGTCGGGCAGCACCAGATGTGGGCCGCGCAGTTCGTCAAGTACGAAAAGCCGCGCACCTGGCTGAATTCCGGCGGCCTGGGCACGATGGGCTTCGCCATCCCGGCGGCCATGGGCGCCAAGATCGCGCTGCCCGACACCGAGGTGTGGGCCATCGACGGCGACGGCTGCTTCCAGATGACCAACCAGGAACTGGCCACCTGCGCCATCGAAGGCATCCCGATCAAGGTGGCGCTGATCAACAACGGCAACCTGGGCATGGTCCGCCAGTGGCAGACGCTGTTCTACGGAGAGCGCTACTCGCAGACCGACCTGGCCACCCACTCGCATCGCATCCCGGACTTCGTGAAGCTGGCCGAGGCGCTGGGTTGTGTCGGAATGCGTTGCGAGCGTGAGGAAGACGTCGCGGAGATGATTCAGAAGGCGCGGGAGATCAACGACCGCCCCGTCGTCATCGACTTCATCGTCGGCGCCGACGCGCAGGTCTGGCCGATGGTCGCCGCCGGCACCAGCAACGACGAGATCCAGGCCGCGCGCGGTATCCGTCCGCTGTTCGACGACATCACCGAAGGGCACGCCTGATGCAGACCAAGACGCACACGCTCTCGGTGCTGGTCGAGGACAAACCCGGGGTGCTTGCCCGCGTGGCAGCGCTGTTCTCGAGGCGGGGCTTCAACATTCAGTCCCTGGCCGTCGGCGGTACCGAGCAGAAGGACATGTCGCGGATGACGATTGTGGTCTCCGCCGAGGAGACGCCGCTCGAGCAGATCACCAAGCAGCTCAACAAGCTGATCAACGTGATCAAGATCGTCGAACAGGACGACGACAATTCGGTGGATCGAGAGTTGGCACTGATCAAGGTCCGTGCCGACGCCGGTACCCGCAGCCAGGTGATCGAGGCGGTAAACCTGTTCCGCGCCAACGTGATCGACGTATCCCCGGAGTCGCTCACCGTCGAGGCCACCGGCAACCGCGGCAAGCTCGAAGCGCTGCTACGGCTGCTGGAGCCGTTCGGTATCAAAGAGATCGTCCAGTCCGGGGTGGTGTCGATGGCCCGTGGCCCGCGCAGCATCGGCACGGCCAAGTAATTTTCGATAAGCCGATACAAGAAGGAGATATTCACGTGGCAGATGTGCCAGCGCAGACGTTGGAGATGTTCTACGACGACGACGCAGACCTGTCGATCATCCAGGGCCGCAAGGTCGGTGTGATCGGTTATGGCAGCCAGGGGCACGCGCACTCGCTGAGCCTGCGCGACTCCGGCGTCGAGGTTCGCGTCGGGTTGAAGGAAGGTTCGAAGTCCCGGGAGAAGGTGTCCGAGCAGGGCTTGGAGGTCGACACGCCCGCCGAGGTGGCCAAGTGGGCCGACGTGATCATGCTGCTGGCGCCGGACACCGCGCAGGCCGAGATCTTCACCAACGACATCGAGCCCAACCTCAAGGACGGCGACGCCCTGTTCTTCGGCCACGGGCTCAACATCCACTTCGACCTGATCAAGCCGCCCGCGAACGTCACGATCGCGATGGTCGCGCCCAAGGGGCCGGGCCACCTGGTGCGGCGCCAGTTCGTCGACGGCAAGGGTGTGCCGGCGTTGATCGCCGTCGACCAGGACCCGACCGGTGAGGGCGAGGCGCTGGCGTTGTCGTACGCCAAGGCCATCGGCGGCACCCGCGCGGGCGTCATCAAGACCACGTTCAAGGACGAGACCGAAACCGACCTGTTCGGTGAGCAGGCCGTGTTGTGCGGTGGCACAGAGGAATTGGTGAAGACCGGGTTCGACGTGATGGTCGAGGCGGGCTATCCGCCGGAGATGGCCTACTTCGAGGTGCTGCACGAGCTGAAGCTGATCGTGGACCTGATGTACGAGGGCGGGATCGCGCGGATGAACTACTCGGTGTCCGACACCGCGGAGTTCGGCGGGTATTTGTCGGGTCCCAGGGTGATTGACGCCGACACCAAGGAGCGGATGCGCGCCATCCTGCGCGACATTCAGGACGGCAGCTTCACCAAGAAGCTGGTCGCCAATGTCGAGGGCGGCAACAAGCAACTCGAGCAGCTGCGCAAGGAGAACGCCGAGCACCCGATCGAGGTGACCGGCAAGAAGCTGCGCGACTTGATGAGTTGGGTCGACCGGCCGATCACCGAGACCGCTTAAGGTTTGCGCGAGCAGACGCAAAAGCACCCCAAATCCTTGCGGATTTAGGGCGCTTTTGCGTCTGCTCGCGCTAGGAAGTCGGGTGGCGCGCCGAGCGTCACGCTGGAGTGGCGCTCGGCGTCTGCCGTTGCGCTAGCGTGACGTTCGGCGAGGCGGGACGGTCGGCTAGGCCAGGTGTGCTTGGGTTTCGCGCCGAGCGTCACGCTGGAGTGGCGCTCGGCGTCTGCCGTTGCGCTAGCGTGACGTTCGGCGACCCGACGCAAGAGCAGCTGTGGGAGAGGGCTTTTCGCGCACCGACCTCAGATTCGACGGCGGCGTTGTCGGCTACTGGCCAGCGGACTAATCAGGGGCGCCTAACCGCCAGCCGATGTGAGGCGGTCGGTCACCGCGACCACCCGCTGGGCCAAGTGGTCCAGCGCATCCGTCGTCGCGTCATCGAGCTCGTCGATGTTGTCGCGAGTGGCAATCAGACCAACCCCGTAAGGGTTGCCGTCGACGAATTTCAACGGGTCGGTGTATCCGGGCGGCACGAGGATGCCGCCGAAATGCATCAGCGAGGTGTACAGGCCGATCAGCGTGGTCTCCTGCCCGCCGTGCGGGGATTGCGTCGAAGTCCATGCCGCATAGACCTTGTCAGCCAGCTTGCCCTGCGCCCACAAGCCGCCGAGCGAGTCCATGAACGTCTGGAATTGCGACGTGGTGGATGCGAAGCGGGTCGGCGAGCCGAAAATCACCGCGTCGGCCCACACGATGTCGTCGCCGGTGGCCGCCGGAAGGTCTTTGGTCGCTTCGTAATTCGCCGTCCACGCCGGATTCTCGGCGAACGAGGCCGGGTCGCGCGTTTCAGCGATGTGGCGGACCCGCACCTCGGCGCCGGCGGCCTCGGCCGCCGCAGCGACGCGCTTGGCCATGGTGGTGCCGTGCCCGGTGGCGGAGTAGTAGATGATCGCAAGTTTGGTCATGACACCAGCGTAGGCTTTCGACTCGGGGCACCTAAATGCATGAATTCAGCTCCCTGGCCGCACCACCGTTCGCTCTTCTGCCCACGCCTTGCGCGCGTGCACCACATCACCCACCGCGCGCCCAACGTATGCCGCGCCAGTTCGTCGGGCAGCGCAACCGAGAACCTATGCCCTCGAAGGGCATTCGCGTCGACGATCGGGCCCGCCAGTGGAAGGCAGCCAGAGCCGCCGAGAACTCCTGCACCGGATAAACGACTCGGTGCTTTGACTTGCCTCTGAGATGGCACATCCACGAAGGCCTTTTGTCGGCCATAGACTATAACGTTGTGCCATGCTTACGATCATGGCTGCTGCGTCGATGCTCGACCGCGAGGTCTACGTATATGCCGAGGTAGACCGCCTCGTCGGCCTCCGCGGCGGCACGGCCAAGCGTTGGATAAACGGGTACCAGCGGGACGGCAAGGAATACGACCCGATTCTGCGGCTCGAGTGCTCCGCCACCTCGTGGGTGACGTGGGGTGAATTCGTCGAGACGCGCATGCTCGCTGAATTCCGTGACGTCAAGAAAGTGCCGATACCGCGCCTCCGGGCAGCGATCGAGCACCTACGCCAGCAGTACGCCACGCAATACCCGCTGGCACATCTGCAACCGTTCCTCTCCGTCCACGATCGCGACCTGACGCTCGCCTCGAACATGCCGGCCGATGGTCGCTCGTCGGAAGCTGAACTCGTCATCCGGACCGGGCAGCAACTGCTCGGCGACGGTCGTTGGCTGGCCAGGAAGTCTGGCCTGGAGCACGATGACCAGGGACGGCCCATCATTGCGGAAATCCCTGCAGATACCGATTTCCCAGACATCGTGATCAACCCACTGCGCTACAGCGGGCAACCCACGTTTGCGGGTCGCAGGGTATCGCCCGTGACTATCGCGGGCATGGTGAAGAGCGGCGAACCTCGCGACGTGTTGGCCGCAGAGTACGGCCTGAGCTTGGAGCAGGTCGATCAAGCAGTCACCTACACCGAAAGGTACGGGCTGAGTGCGGCATAAGGCATTGCCATGTTGGCGCTCGATGACATCAGGTACGTCGTTGACGAGAATTTGTTGAGCCTCGGCAATGGCATGGCGGCATTGCGCAGAGACACCGCTCGTTTCAGTCGTCCGCCCGTCGACCACCTGTTGCCTCGCGGCATCACTGACCCGGAATGGATACCGATCGTCGGCGATCGCGGTTGGGTGATCATCACCAATGACCGGCGTTTGCGCACCCGACCAGCAGAGGCAACGTTGGCAATTGCGCACAAGCTCAAGGTGATTCATCTGTATGGCGCCATCGGCAGCAAGCCGGCTTGGGATCAGTTGATCCACCTTGCGAACCGGTGGGCAAGCGTCGAAAGGCATGTGGAGGCCCGCCCAGAGGGACCTTGGTGGTTGTCGGTGCGGCGGACAAGGGCAGTGGAATCGCGGTTTGATCCAGGTGCTGTTGCAGAGCGGGGTTAGCCGCAACCCAAACCAGTCCCGAGGCCGTCGGGGGTGATACCCAGCGGAGTAGGTCCTACCATTTCGCGCGGTGTCGCGGTCACGCTGGCGTGACGCTCGGCGTCGGCAGTCACGCTAGCGTGACGTTCGCGGGGGCAACGGCGTCAGAGGAGGGACCTCCCGAATCCCAAACTCCCGCTGCAACACCGTGCGCGCCGCGTAGTACCCGCCCATGCCGTGCACCCCGGCGCCCGGCGGGGCCGCTGCCGAACAGAGATAAGCCCTGGGAATCGGTGTGCTCCAAGGATTTAGCCGCGGACTGGGGCCGGTGAGCGCTCCCAACAGCGAGTTGGCGCCCACCGAAATGTCTCCGCCGACATAGTTGGCGTTGTGCTCGGACATTCGCGCGGCGGGAACGCTGCGTGCGGCCACGACGATGTCGCGGAACCCCGGCGCGAAGCGCTCGACCACCCGGGTCACGGCTTCGGTGGGGTCGACGGGCGATCCTGCCGGTACGTGCGCGTAGGTCCAGAACGGCCGACGGCCGTCGGCATCGAGCCGGCCGGTATCGGCCAGGTGCGGAAGCGACGCAAGCACCATGGGGAACTCTGCGTGCCGACCGGCCGCGATATCCGCCTCGGCGCTCGCCATTTCCGCTCGGGTGCCGCCCAGGTGCAGGGTCGGTGCCTGCTGCAGGCGCGGGTCAGACCACGGGATGTCGTCGTTGAGCACGAAGTCGACCTTGGCCGCGCCCGCACCGAACTTGTAGCGCTGCAACACTTTTGCGTAGTGCGACGGCATCGCATCACCGTAGATGCGCAGCAGCGCGGTCGGTGCCGTGTCATAGATCGCGACACCCTCTGGCGGCTCGGTGACTTCGACGCCGGCCGTCAATTCGCCACCGTGGGCCCGCAAATCCTCGATCAGGGCGTCCGGAATGACCTGACTGCCGCCCACCGGTAACGGCCACCCGACCGCATGGGCCAGCGTCGCCAACATCATCCCGGCGCCGCTCGACGCCAATGATGGCAGCGGCGTAATCGCGTGCGCGGCAACGCCGGTGAACAACGCGCGCGCATCCTCGCCGGCCAGCGTCCCCCACGCCGGGGTGCCCTGAGCCAGCATGCGCAACCCCAACCGCGCGACGGTGAGCAACGCGCGCGGAACCGAGCGCTTGTCGCCCAGCAGGAATGCCACCACCGCATCGCTGTCTGCCGCGACCGGTCCCAGCAGACGCCGCCAGGACGCGCCGTCGTCCAACTCCGCGCAGGTGCGCTCCAGATCCCGGTAGGCGATTGCCGCGGGCCGCCCGGGTAGCGGGTTGGCGTAGGAGATCTCCGGCACGGCAAGGTTGACGCCCCGGCCGGGCAGATCGAACTCAGCGAAGAACGGCGAGGCCAGTGCCAGCGGGTGTACCGCCGAGCACACGTCGTGCAGGATCCCCGGATAGTCGATGTCGACGGCACTGCGGGCGCCGCCGCCGAAGGTCGGCTGGGCCTCGATGACCTGCACTTTCAGTCCGGCGCGGGCGAGAATAACGGCCGCGGCCAATCCGTTGGGTCCGCTGCCGACGACGGTGACATCCATCTGTGAATTACAGCCGACGACATCCTCGGCGCAAACCGGGCCTACCGGTCAGGCCGAGGTGATGCACAACACCTGGTCGAGACTCGCGGTCGCCAACCCGGCGGCTGCGGCTCGTCGGCCCAGCTCGGCGAGCGCATCGGGGTCATCGGCACGGATACCGCCGAGGCGGTCCAGTCGTGCGGTGTCGAACATCGCCGGGCCCTGCGCCACCTGCTTACCCAGCACGTAGCGTCCGGCACCGGGCGCCTGAGACACCATTTCGTCCGTCGCGCTGGCGCCGATGAGCTGGTCCGCGTCGGTGAAGTTGACCGCTACCTGGAACACGTGGTCCGCGGCCTCCAACACGCTGGTCAGGCGGGTGATCAGGCTGTCGGCGGCATAGAACCGCCAACCCTGGTCCAGATGCAGCCAGAACCGTCCGTAGATCTGGTCCCGGACCTGTGCCAACAGCGACGCCGGGGACGCGGCGACAGCGATCGGGCAGAACTCCAGAAACGGATACCGCTCGAGCAGTACCGCGCGGTCGGCCGCAGACAGCCCGGCATCGACCACCAGAAATAGCCCGACTCGCCAGACGTCGGTGCAGCAGTTCAGCAGTGAGTTCAGCGTCACCTCGGTGCCGGCGCGATCCGGCCCGGCGATCAGGCTGAGCGTCACCTCGGCGTGGCGGCGACCACCCGTCAGCTGCCGCGCCAGCTCACCGGGGTACGCGGCGGCGCCGTCGATCATCCGCGCGGCACTGTTGTCGCAGTTGGCGGCGATGCGTTGCCGATCTTCTTCGGGGACGCCGGGGCGGGCCAGGATTCGCCGCCAAAGTGCGACCGCCTCAGCGTGCTCGCCGATCCACGATGCGCAGACGGCTGCCTCGTCGAGCGCACCCCAGTTGTAGGTGTCTGCGCTGACAGACAACGTGTCCTCGGCGGGAAACGCGATCTCGGCGGCATGCTTGGCGAACAGATAGCCGAGCCGGTAACGCTCGTCGAGTCGGTACCGAAATGCGATGGCGTACAACGGTTCCGCGCGGGTCGGCCGGAACTCCCAGGCCCGCAGGTAGGCGTCTTGCACCTCCGGCCAGGACGCACCCATCGACCACATCGACTCCGCGACCCGGTACATCGATTGGTAGACCTCTTCGGCCCACCCTCCCATGTCGACGCGCCTCAGATACCACCTGCGGGCATTCTCGAAATCGCCCAGATCGAAATAGCTTTGCGCAAGATAGAACACCGACCGGGCGTCGTCGGGATTGCGTTCGACCTCGGCGAGCAGCAGGTCGCGGTCGCTCTCGTACTTCTGTTGCGGGTCGCGGTTGCGCGCTCCGAGGCGGCGAGAATCGATGTAGTAGTCGCCGTCGAGCCGGTCGTGGCTGAAATCGGAGTCCACCATCACGTACTCATGGACCACGCCTTCGTAGCGGACCGGTAACCCGTCGCGGAACAGGTTCGGGCGCCAGTACACCTCGGAGCTTTCGCTTTGGCCGTACCGGAGCTGGTAGAGGTCATAGCCCAGCTGGCCGAAATCGATAGTGCCCGTGACTTTGTCGTCAGCGTCGAGGACCCAGATGTAGTCTCCGCGGCCCTGGGCCAGGGTCAGCGCCTCGGACCTGTTGTGTCCGAAGTTGCGCCACGGTCGCTCGTGCAACTCCCCGGGAATGCCGAGCCGGGCCATGTGATCGCGAATGAGTTCCTGGGTCCCGTCCTCGGAGCCGGTGTCCACGATCACCCAGGAGCTGATATAGGGCGCGATGTTGTCCAGGGTCTCCTCGATGATCGCGGCCTCGTTGCGGACGATCATGTTGACGCAGATCGCCGGGCGGGTGGGGGAGGACACGGCCGGATCGTACTCAGCAGCGCCGGTCGTCGTTCTGGGAATCTGCCGCAGCGATGTCTGGCCGCCGCAAGGTCGCCGCTGGCCGCGATGGCGGCGACCCGTTGCGCCCGACTCCGTCGCGCTGACGGTCGCCGCTGGCCGCGATGGCGGCGACCCGTTGCGCCCGACTCCGTCGCGCTGACGGTCGCCGCTGGCCGCGATGGCGGCGACCCGTTGCGCCCGACTCCGTCGCGCTGACGGTCGCCGCTAGGCTGTCCGCGTGAACTTGCCTGTTGTACTGATCGCCGACAAACTGGCCGAATCGACCGTCGCTGCCCTGGGAGACCAGGTCGAGGTGCGCTGGGTCGACGGCCCGGACCGGGAGAAATTGCTGGCCGCGGTACCCGAGGCCGACGCGCTGCTGGTCCGGTCGGCCACCACCGTCGACGCCGAGGTACTCGCCGCGGCGCCCAAGCTGAAGATCGTCGCCCGTGCCGGCGTCGGCCTGGACAACGTCGACGTCGACGCCGCCACCGCGCGCGGCGTGCTGGTGGTCAACGCCCCCACGTCGAACATCCACAGCGCCGCCGAACACGCAATCGCATTGCTACTGGCCGCATCTCGCCAGATTGCGGCCGCCGACGCCACGCTGCGCGAGCACACCTGGAAGCGGTCGAAGTTCTCCGGCGTCGAGATCTTCGGCAAGACAGTAGGCGTCGTCGGGCTCGGCCGGATCGGGCAGCTGGTCGCGCAGCGGATCGCCGCGTTCGGCGCCCACATCGTCGCCTACGACCCCTACGTGTCGTCGGCCCGCGCCGCCCAGTTGGGCATCGAACTGCTCTCGCTGGACGACCTGCTGGCCCGCGCCGACTTCATCTCGGTGCACCTGCCCAAGACACCCGAGACCAAGGGTCTAATCGGCAAGGAAGCGCTGGCCAAGACCAAGCCGGGCGTCATCATCGTCAACGCCGCGCGCGGGGGATTGATCGACGAGGCCGCGCTGGCCGAGGCGATCACCAGCGGCCACGTGCGCGCCGCCGGTCTGGACGTGTTCTCCACCGAGCCCTGCACCGACAGCCCGCTGTTCGAGCTGCCGCAGGTGGTCGTCACCCCGCACCTGGGTGCTTCGACCGCCGAGGCCCAGGACCGCGCCGGCACCGACGTCGCCGAGAGCGTGCGGCTGGCGCTGGCCGGGGAGTTCGTTCCCGACGCGGTGAACGTCGGCGGCGGCGTCGTCAGCGAGGAGGTGGCTCCGTGGCTGGATCTGGCCCGCAAGCTCGGCGTGCTGGCGGCCGCGCTGTCCGACGAGTTGCCGGTAACCGTGCAGGTGCAGGTGCGCGGTGAGCTCGCCGCCGAAGAGGTCGAGGTGCTCAAGCTCTCCGCGCTGCGCGGGCTCTTCTCGGCTGTCATCGAAGAGACGGTGACGTTCGTCAATGCGCCGGCCCTGGCCGCGGACCGGGGTGTGACGGCCGAGATCAGCAAGGCCACCGAGAGCCCGAACCATCGCAGCATGGTGGACGTGCGAGCCGTCGCCGCCGACGGGTCGGTGGTCAATGTCGCCGGCACGCTGTCCGGACCGCAGTTGGTCGAGAAGGTCGTCCAGATCAACGGCCGCAACTACGACCTGCGCGCCCAGGGCATCAACCTGGTGATCAACTACGCCGACCAGCCGGGCGCGCTCGGCAAGATCGGCACGCTGCTCGGTGCGGCCGGGGTCAACATCCAGGCCGCGCAGCTGTCCGAGGACACCGAGGGCGACAGCGCGACCATCCTGTTGCGGCTGGACCAGGACGTCCCCGACGGCGTGCGCTCGGAGATCACCGAGGCGGTCGGCGCCAACAAGCTCGAAGTGGTCGACCTGTCATGAAACGCGCCGGCGACGATGCAGAACGCAGTGATGAGGAGGAGCGGCGCAATTGAAGTTAGCGGTGATCGCCGGCGACGGGATCGGGCCTGAGGTCGTCGCCGAGGCAGTCAAGGTCCTCGACATCGTCCTGCCCGGCGTGGAGAAGACCGAGTACGACCTGGGCGCCCGCAGGTTTCACGCCACCGGGGAAGTGCTGCCGGAGTCGGTGGTGCCCGAGCTACGCGAGCACGACGCCATCCTGCTGGGAGCCATCGGCGACCCGTCGGTGCCCAGCGGCGTCCTGGAACGCGGCCTGCTGCTGCGGATGCGCTTCGAACTCGACCACCACGTCAACCTGCGCCCGGCCCGGCTGTATCCCGGTGTGCACAGTCCGTTGGCCGGGAATCCCGAGATCGACTTCGTCGTGGTTCGCGAGGGAACCGAAGGCCCCTACACCGGCAACGGCGGCGCGATCCGCGTCGGCACCCCCCGCGAGGTGGCGACCGAAGTGAGCGTCAACACCGCCTTCGGGGTGCGACGGGTGGTGACCGACGCGTTCGAACGGGCCCGCAAGCGTCGCAAGCACTTGACCCTGGTGCACAAGACCAACGTGCTGACGTTCGCCGGCGGCCTGTGGTTGCGGACCGTGCAGGAGATCGGTGAGCAGTACCCCGACGTCGAGGTGGCCTACCAGCACGTCGACGCGGCCACCATCTTCCTGGCCACCGACCCGGGCCGGTTCGACGTGATCGTCACCGACAACCTGTTCGGCGACATCATCACCGACCTGGCCGCCGCGGTCTGCGGTGGTATCGGTTTGGCGGCCAGCGGAAACATCGACGCGACGCGGACCAATCCGTCCATGTTCGAACCGGTGCACGGCAGCGCGCCCGACATCGCCGGCAAGGGCATCGCCGATCCGACGGCGGCGATCATGTCGGTGGCGTTGCTGCTGGCCCATCTTGGCGAGGACGAGGCGGCGGCGCGAGTGGATCGGGCGGTCGCGACTTACCTGGCGACTCGCGGGGACGAACGGCCTGCCACCGGCGATGCCGGCGAACGGATTGCAGCCGCGCTCTAGATTCCAGACCGGGCGGCAGCACGCGGGTAGGCACCAACGGTGTCGCAACCAGCGGGAACAGCCCGCACAGCGCCCACGCCAGCGGATACGCGGCCGCGCTGATCAGCGCACCGAACATGGGCGGCCCGGCCGCGGCCATCAATCGCTGCGTGGTGTTCTGAATGCCCAGCGCACGCCCGCTCCAGTAGGGTCCGGCGAACTCGGTGATGGCGGTGGCCTCGAGTCCGTTGTCGAGCACCGCGATCACCGAGATGGCGATCATGAGCAGCACGTCGAGCCGGGAATCGAGGTGGTCGGCGAAGGCCAGCAGAAACATCGTCAAGGCGGCCGCCCCCGCGATGATCCGAACCGGTCGCATCCGGGATCCGATGCGATCCGACCAACGCCCGACCAGAATGCGGCCCGCGGCGCCGATCAGCTGGGAAATGGTGACCAGGCCACCGGCGGCGGCGATCGACCAGCCGTGATGGTTGATCAACCAGACCAGCATGAAGGTGACGGTGACCGTCTGCGGCATCATCAGCAATCCCGACACCGCATGTGTCCGCCATAACATCGGCGAACCGCGATATGGGTTGGCCAATTCTTCGTCGGTGGCCGTCGCGCGGGGCTTGCGGGGCGGGTCCTTGACGCCCAGCAGGCTGGCGAGCGCGGAAACTGCACACGCGGCGGCCGGGAACATCAGCCCAACCTGGGCGCCGCGCTCGGCCAGCTCTGGAATGACCAACGCGCCCACGGCAATTCCCAGCGGTTGGGCGGTCTGGCGGATTCCCATCGCCAACCCGCGCTGCTCGGGCGGAAACCACCCGGACACCAACCGGCCGCCGGCGGTGTTGCAGCTGGCCGCCGCCATGCCGCCCAGAAAAAGGAAAACTCCCATCAGGAACAGCGAATCCGCCGAAGCAGCAGCGTAGGCCGCCACCGCGGTGAGGGCCGTGCCTGCCGTCAGCACGATGCGCTCGCCGACGCGGTCCAGCACGTATCCCCACGCGATCAGTGTGAGCACCATGCCCCAACTCGGCATGGACGCCAGCAAACCCGCCTGGTTCAGCGGTATCGCGCGCGCGGTTTGCAACCTGGGTATCAGGAAGGCGACGCCATTGATGAACAGGAACGAGCTGGCAGTCACGAACAGCGAGACGACGACGATCGACCAACGCGCGATGGGGCCCGCCGGCTCTTCGGACATCCGCTAATGCTCGCACAGCGGCCGTCGGCGACCCGCTACTCGAGCAACCGGGCAACCTCGTCGCGAGGTCTTTGCGGTGGCCGCTCCTCCATTCCGGGCACCAGCAACCCCGTCGGGACGACCGGTACGGCCGCCAACGGGAAAAGTCCACACAACGCGAACGCCACCGGGTAGCCGAACGCGCCGATGACCGCGCCGAACATCGGCGGTCCGGCCAACGTCATCAGGCGCTGAGTGGTGTTCTGCACGCCCAGAGCGCGTCCGCTCCAGAACTGACCGGCGAATTCGGTGATGGCGGTGGCCTCGAGGCCGTTGTCCATCACCGTGACGACCGACACCGTCACCATCAGCGCTACGGCCAGCGCCGGGTAGAGATCGTTGGTGAGCGCCAGCAGCAGCATGGTCGCGCTGGTGCACAGCGCGATCGCTCGGATCGGGCGCATCCGGGACCCGATGACGTCCGACCAGCGACCCGCTGCGATGCGGCTGATCGCGCCGAGCAGTGCGGTGACGGTGACGAGCGTCCCGGCCGCTTCCACGGACCAGCCATGATCCTTGTGTAGCCAGACCAGCATGAAGGTCACGGTCATCGACTGCGGCATCACCATCAGTGCCGAGAGTGCATGGATCCGCCACAAAACGGTGGAATCGCGGTAGGGGCTGGTCAACTCTGCCGGGACGGCTTGCGGGCGCGGTTTGCGTGGCGGGTCGTGGGCGAAGACGGCGGCGACCACCGCCGAGACCGCGCACGCCAAAGCCGGAAACAGCAGTCCCGTTGCGGGCGGGCCATCTTGCGCGAGCCCCGGGATAACGAAGGCTCCCATCGCTATTCCGAGCGGTTGTGCGGTCTGGCGAACTCCCATTGCCAGACCGCGTTGCTGCGGGGGAAACCAACCGGCAACCAGCCGGCCGCAGGCGGGGTTGGCGCTGGCCGCGCCCATGCCGCCGATGAACAGCAGGATTCCCAGGGTTAGCAGGGAATCGACCGTCGACGCGGCGTAGGCCGCCGCCGCCGTCACCATCGCACCCAGGGTCAGGACGATGCGCTCGCCGATCAGGTCGGCCACGTAGCCCCAGGCGATCAACGTCACCACCATGCCCAGGCTCGGCATCACCGCTAACAAACCGGTTTCGGACAGCGGTGTCCCGCGCGCGGCTTCCAGCGCAGGGATCAGGAATGGGACGGCGTTGATGAAGCTGAACGCGCTGGCAGTCACCACCAGCGCGACGGCGACCATCGACCAGCGCGTGACGGCGCTGATCGCGTCCGAGGACATCAAGCCATGCTTGCACACATGTCAGGTGGAAAGGAGGTGCTGAGCAAAGGAGTTATCGAGGTGGGCACCGGCCGTTTCCTCTTCGATGTCATCGAGGCGCGCCCGGCTACGCCGCGCTCGCGACCCTCGCGGGCCCTGATGGCGAGGGCCCGCAGCGCCCGGCTACGCCGCGCTCGCGACCCTCGCGGGGCCTGATGGCGAGGGCCCGCAGCGCCCGGCTACGCCGCGCTCGCGACCCTCGCGGGGTCTGATGGCGAGGGCCCGCAGCGCCCGGCTACGCCGCGCTCGCGACCCTCGCTAGGCTTTTCCGAATGCGCCTTGGTCGAATCGCCAGCCCCGACGGAGTGGCTTTCGTCAGCGTCGAAGGCCCATTGGACGATCCGGGCGGTATGACGGCCCGCGAGATCGCCGAACATCCATTCGGGACGCCGAGTTTCACCGGCCGCTCCTGGCCGCTTGCCGACGTCCGACTGTTGGCGCCGATACTTGCCAGCAAGGTCGTCTGCGTCGGGAAGAATTACGCCGACCACATCGCCGAGATGGGCGGCCAGGCACCGGCGGATCCGGTGATCTTCATGAAACCCAACACCGCGATCGTCGGACCGAACGTCCCGATCCGATTGCCCGCCAACGCATCACCCGTGCACTACGAAGGCGAGTTGGCCGTGGTGATCGGCCGGGCTTGCAAGGACGTGTCGGCGGCGCAGGCCGCAGACAACATCCTCGGCTACACCATCGGTAATGATGTGTCGGCGCGCGATCAGCAGAAGTCCGACGGCCAGTGGACCCGGGCCAAGGGCCACGACACCTTCTGCCCAATCGGACCGTGGATCGTCACCGACGTCGATCCGGCCGATCTGGAGCTGCGCACCGAGGTCAACGGCGAGGTCAAGCAGCACGCGCGTACCTCGTTGATGATCCACGACGTCGGCGCCGTCATCGAGTGGATCTCGGCGGTAATGACTTTGCTGCCAGGCGATCTCATTCTCACCGGCACACCCGCCGGGGTCGGCCCGATCGAGGACGGCGACACCGTCTCGATCACCGTCGAGGGGATCGGCACCCTCACGAATCCCGTTTTGCGAAAATCGAATCCGCTTGTGCACAAAGGAAAGTCGTGACAGTACGAGTTCGGTTCTGCCCGTCGCCCACCGGCACACCGCACGTCGGGATGGTGCGCACCGCGTTGTTCAACTGGGCCTACGCCAGGCACACCGGTGGCACCTTCGTGTTCCGCATCGAGGACACCGACGCCGAGCGGGACAGCGAGGAAAGCTATTCGGCGTTGCTCGACGCGTTGCGCTGGCTCGGCCTGGACTGGGACGAAGGTCCCGACGTCGGGGGGCCGCACGCACCGTATCGACAGTCTCAGCGCGGTGACCTCTACCGGGACGTGGTGGGCCGGCTGCTCAAAGCGGGCGAGGCCTACTACGCGTTCTCGACGCCCGACGAGGTCGAGGCACGCCACGTCGCTGCCGGCCGCAATCCGAAACTGGGATACGACAACTTCGATCGGCAACTGACCGATTCACAGCGTGCTGCGTACCTGGCCGAGGGCCGAAAGCCGGTGGTGCGGTTGCGGATGCCTGACGAGGATCTGAGTTGGGACGATCTGGTGCGTGGACCTACCACGTTCGCGGCGGGCTCGGTGCCGGACTTCGCGCTGACCCGAGCCAGCGGAGATCCGTTGTACACCTTGGTCAATCCCTGTGACGACGCGCTGATGGAGATCACCCACGTGCTGCGCGGCGAGGACCTGTTGCCGTCGACGCCGCGCCAGCTCGCCCTGTACCGAGCGCTCATCCGAATCGGGGTGGCCCAGCGTATTCCGGAATTCGCCCACTTGCCAACGGTATTGGGGGAGGGCACCAAGAAACTGTCCAAGCGCGATCCGCAGTCCAATCTCTTCGCCCACCGTGACCGGGGTTTCATCCCCGAAGGATTGCTGAATTATCTTGCGCTACTGGGTTGGTCGATCGCCGACGACCACGACCTGTTCAGTCTCGACGAGATGGTTGCGGCTTTCGACGTGGTGAACGTGAACTCCAACCCGGCCCGGTTCGACCAGAAGAAGGCCGACGCACTCAACGCCGAACACATCCGGAGGCTCACCCTCGAGGATTTCACCGGCCGGTTGCGCGATTATCTGGCCGCCCACGGTCAGCGGCTCGAACTGGACGAGGCTGACTTCACCACCGCGGCCGAGCTGATCCAGACTCGCATTGTGGTGCTCGGTGACGCGTGGGCCCTGCTGAGGTTCCTCAACGACGACGAGTACAGCCTCGACCCGAAGGCGGCCGCCAAGGAACTGGGCACGGACGCGGGTCCGGTACTCGATGCGGCGATCTCGGCGCTGGACACGGTGACCGAGTGGACCACTGAGCACATCGAGCAGGCGCTGAAGGGTGCGCTGATCGAAGCCCTGGCGCTCAAACCACGTAAGGCGTTCGGTCCGATCCGAGTCGCCGCCACCGGCACCACCATCAGCCCGCCGTTGTTCGAGTCGCTGGAACTGCTGGGGCGGGACCGCAGCCTGAGCAGACTGCGTTCAGCCCGCGAGGGGATCGCGGTCTGAGTCTTTGGTAGTGTGCTCTTCGGCTTTCAAAAGGTCTTCAACGACTGATCTCAGCGGTTCCGCGACCGGGCACAACCCGAAAACGGGCTCTGAGCAGCGGTTTTAGGCGGCCAATGGGGTATGGTGTAATTGGCAACACAGCTGATTCTGGTTCAGCCATTCTAGGTTCGAGTCCTGGTACCCCAGCAAAGCGTCACCCGATCGAATGATTAGGTAGGCTTTCCGGGTTCGGCTATGCTGACACTCCGGATCGTGTCTGGCCCCGTCGTCTAGCGGCCTAGGACGCCGCCCTCTCACGGCGGTAGCGTGGGTTCGAATCCCATCGGGGCTACAAATGCCGAGCAGACGCAAAATCCCCCTTTTCGGTGCGAAACAGGGGGATTTTGCGTCTGCTCGTCAGTCCGCGGCGGGCGCGGTCGAGCCGCCCAGCGGCATCGGGGCCATCCCCAGCTTGTGGTGATCCCAGGATCGGGTGCGACGGCTGACGATGCGCACACAGACGCGCTTGTTCATCATCTGCTCGACGAACGGCTTCATCTCGTCGGTGTACGGGCCGGTGTAGCGCTCCCACACACTGACGCCGACCCGGTGCGAGGTCTCGGGATCGTCGACGATCTCGGCCACGCCCTCGAAGGAGACCCCGCGCAGCGTGTCGTAGGTGTCACCGTCCTCGATCAGGAAACTCACTCGCGGATCCCGCTTGAGGTTGACCGCCTTCTGCGATTTGGCTTTGGTCTCCAGCCAGATCTCACCGTCCACGACCCCGTACCACATCGCCGTCAGGTGCGGCTGGCCGTCGCGACCGATGGTGGCCAGCGTGCCGGTGCGGCTGTTGGTGACGAAGTCGGCGATTTCATCGGAGGACATGACGATGCTCGCGCGCTGATTGGTTCCCATGGCGTCAGTGTGTCATTTGGTCGCGGGGTGCCTGCGGCGAGCCTGCAATGAGGCCGCCGACACCGAACTGAGGGCGGATCTTTCGCGAATTACCCGCCCGGGATGCAGTTCGGCACCGACCCTCACAGACGCCGCGCCAGCTCCTCGGCCGCGGCCAACAGGTCGGCCGCCCAACGCTCACCCGGTCGTCGGCCCATCCGGTCTATGGGGCCGGAGACCGAAATCGCTGCAACGACAACGCCTCGACCGTCGCGCACCGGTGCCGACACGCTGGCCACACCGGGCTCGCGTTCGGCCACGCTCTGCGCCCAGCCGCGTTTGCGCACCTCGGCCAGCACCCGCTCGCTGAACTTCGCGTCCGGCAACACGGCCTTCTGGGTGGCCCCGTCGCTATGCGCCAGTAACACCTTGGCCCCCGACCCGGCCGTCATCGGTAGGCGCGCCCCGATCGGCACGGTATCGCGAAGGCCCGCAGGCGGTTCCAGCGCGGCGATACAGACCCGCGACGTACCTTCACGACGGTACAACTGCACGCTCTCACCGGTGGTTTCGCGCAACTGTGCCAGCACCACCGCACTCGCGGCCAGCAGCGGGTCGTTCACGCGCGCAGCGAGTTCGGTCACCGCGGGTCCCAATCGCCAGCGACCCTCCTCGTCGCGTGCCAGCAACCGGTGCACCTCCAGGGCCGCCGCCAGTCGGTAGGTCGTCGCCCTGGGCAGACCCGTCCGGTCGCACAGTTCGGCCAGCCCACACGGGGATTCCGCGATCTGGTGCAGGATGCCGACGGCTTTGTCGAGGACGCCGATACCGCTATGCTGTCTCACAGAGAGATACTAGCGTCTCGCATTGTGAGATCGCCAGCCCAATGATCGGCGAGCCGCGGACGAGTGAATCGAGGTTGAAATGGCGGAGCGACCGCGCACGTTGGCGGAAAAGGTCTGGGACGACCATGTGGTCGTGTCCGGTGAAGGCACCGGGCCGGACCTGATCTACATCGACCTGCATCTGGTGCACGAGGTCACCAGCCCACAGGCTTTCGACGGGCTGCGACTGGCCGGGCGTCCGGTACGGCGGACCGACCTGACGATCGCCACCGAGGATCACAACGTCCCGACTGTCGACATCGACAAGCCGATCGCGGATCTGGTGTCGCGGACTCAGGTGGAGACGTTGCGGCGCAACTGCGCCGAATTCGGTGTCCGCCTATACCCGATGGGCGATATCGAGCAGGGCATCGTGCACGTCGTCGGACCACAACTGGGCCTCACCCAGCCGGGCATGACGATCGTGTGTGGTGACAGTCACACGTCGACCCACGGCGCGTTCGGCTCAATTGCCATGGGCATCGGCACATCTGAGGTGGAGCACGTGCTCGCCACGCAGACGTTGCCGCTGCGGCCGTTCAAGACGATGGCGGTCAACGTCGACGGTCAGTTGCCCCCGGGGGTCAGCGCCAAGGACATCATTTTGGCGCTGATCGCCAAGATCGGAACCGGCGGCGGCCAGGGCTATGTCATCGAATACCGCGGCAGCGCCATCGAATCGCTGTCCATGGAAGGCCGGATGACGGTCTGCAACATGAGCATCGAAGCCGGTGCCCGGGCGGGCATGGTGGCTCCCGACGAGACGACCTACGAATTCCTGCGCGGCCGTCCGCACGCGCCGACGGGAGCCGACTGGGACGCCGCGCTGGCCTATTGGCAGCAGTTGCGCACCGACCCGGGTGCGGTCTTCGACACCGAGGTCTATCTCGACGCGGCCTCGTTGAGCCCGTTCGTGACCTGGGGCACCAACCCGGGCCAGGGTGTGCCGCTGGCCGCGGCCGTGCCCGACCCGGAGTTGATGACCGACGACGCCGAGCGCCAGGCAGCGGAGAAAGCGTTGGCGTACATGGACCTTCGGCCCGGAACGGCCATGCGCGACATCGCGGTCGACGCGGTGTTCGTCGGGTCCTGCACCAACGGTCGCATCGAAGACCTGCGGGTCGTCGCCGACGTGTTGCGGGACCGCAAGGTGGCGCCCGGGGTGCGCATGCTGGTGGTTCCCGGCTCGATGCGGGTACGGGCCCAAGCCGAAGCCGAAGGCCTGGGGGAGATCTTCACCGCCGCCGGTGCCGAATGGCGGCAGGCGGGCTGCTCGATGTGCTTGGGAATGAACCCCGATCAGCTTGCGCCGGGCGAACGTTGCGCCGCGACGTCCAATCGCAATTTCGAAGGGCGACAGGGCAAGGGCGGCCGCACGCACTTGGTATCTCCCGCCGTTGCCGCGGCCACCGCGGTCCGCGGCACGCTCGCCGCACCGGCCGACTTGAATTGATTTCACGCTGAGAATTAGGAAAAGACATGGAAGCCTTTCACACCCACACCGGTATCGGTGTTCCGCTGCGGCGGTCGAATGTCGACACCGACCAGATCATCCCGGCGGTCTTTCTCAAACGCGTCACCCGAACTGGATTCGACGACGGTTTGTTCGCGAGTTGGCGCTCGGATCCGTCATTCGTGCTCAACCTCAGCCCCTTTGACCGCGGCTCAGTCTTGGTTGCTGGCCCCGATTTCGGCACCGGATCCTCTCGCGAACATGCGGTCTGGGCGCTCATGGACTACGGATTCCGAGTAGTTATCTCCTCCCGCTTCGGCGACATTTTTCGCGGCAACGCCGGCAAGGCGGGTCTACTGGCGGCCGAAGTCGACCAAGACGGAGTCGAACTGCTCTGGAAGCTGATCGAGCAGAGTCCGGGGCTGGAAGTCACTGTCAATCTTGAAGATCGAATTATCACCGCGGGAACGACGGTGTTGCCGTTCAGGATTGACGATTACACCGCGTGGCGACTGCTCGAAGGTCTTGACGATATAGCCCTTACGCTGCGAAAACTCGACGAAATTCAGGATTTCGAGGCGGCTCGTCCGTCCTGGAAACCGAGCACTTTGCCAGTCTCCTGACCCGGCCCCGCGACGCGGAATTGCTGCCGAGTCAGCCGGTAAGGCAAGGCAAATTCGCGCTCGCACCACCGGTCAAGGGCGGCAATCGGATTCCGAAAATTCGGCCCCTTTGCGAAGATGCGCGACCTGAAATTGCGCGTGGCTCTTGGCAATTTGCCAGCTGAGGGTTTACCGTGTCCTCTAGTCGGTTCCTAATCGAGGACCACTGGCTTCGGAGGGTTGGATGAACAAAGCAGAGCTCATAGATGTGCTCACACAGAAATTGGGCTCAGACCGCCGGCAGGCGACCGCCGCCGTGGAGAATGTCGTCGACACGATTGTGCGTGCGGTTCACAAGGGCGAGAGCGTGACCATCACCGGCTTCGGTGTCTTCGAGCAGCGTCGCCGCGCGGCTCGCGTGGCCCGCAATCCACGCACCGGCGAGACTGTGAAGGTGAAGCCCACCTCGGTACCGGCGTTCCGTCCGGGCGCCCAATTCAAAGCGGTTGTGTCTGGCGCACAAAAGCTCCCGTCTGACGGCCCCGCGGTGAAGCGCGGCGTGGTCGGTGGTGCGGCGAAGAAGACCGCGGCCAAGAGAGCTCCGGCCAAGAAGGCGGCGAGCAAGGCTCCGGCCAAGAAGGCGGCAAGCAAGGCTCCGGCCAAGAAGGCGGCCACGAAGGCTCCGGCCAAGAAGGCCGCAAGCAAGGCTCCGGCCAAGAAGGCGGCCACGAAGGCTCCGGCCAAGAAGGCGGCAAGCAAGGCTCCGGCCAAGAAGGCCGCCACCAAGACGCCGGCTCGCAAGGCTGCGACCAAGGCTCCGGCCAAGAAGGCCGCAAGCAAGGCTCCGGCCAAGAAGGCTCCGGCCAAGAAGGCTACGTCGACGCGGCGCGGCCGCAAGTAGTTCCTAACGCGAATTCCCTTCGGGCGGCAGCGATGCCCCCGGAGGGAATTTGTGCGTCAGGCCCGCATGTTAGGGGGCAGCGCGCCTTCGATGTGGTCGGCTGCGATGAGCCGGCCGCCTGATAGCGACAGCACCCAGGTACTGCCCTTGTGGTTGCGTGACTTGTCCGGACGTACCCCGTCGCGTTCGCACCACCAGCTGATCAGATCCGGAATCACCTTGCCCTGCGTGCAAATCACCGGCGTGCCGGACCGCTTGGCGATCTGCAACACCCGCTGCCGGCCGCGTTTGGCGTTCTTGGCGTAGGCCTCTTCGCTGAGGTGCGGCTCGTTGTGGATGGTGACCCCGAGTTCCTCGGCGAGGGGTTCCACCGTCTGGTGGCAGCGCACCCGGTCGGCCGCATAGACGTGCGTAGCGCCGAACGCCGACAGTTGAGCCACCAGTGCCTCGGCTTGGGCGCGTCCCTTCTTGTCCAGCGGCCGTTTGGTGTCGTCGCCACGAAAGCGCGCCTTGCTTCCCGCGGTGGCGTGCCGCACCACCAACACCGTCTTGGTGTCCGCCGGTTGTTTGGCGAACCGCCGCAAGACCTTTCGATCCGGCGGGTAGTCGAGCTTCTTCATGGCCGCCGACAAGGGCAGCCAGAGCAGTTCGTCGACCTCGTCGCCGGGCGTGAAAGTCCCGCCCAAGCTGCGTGCGGCCCAGTAGTGCACCTTTTTGACACGTTGGTCGACGGGGTAGGTGACGGTGGTGAGGCACCTGCCCAGATGACTGCGGTGCCCGGTTTCTTCCAGGATTTCGCGCACCGCGGCGACGGGGGCGGTCTCACCCGGGTCCAGCTTGCCTTTGGGCAGCGACCAATCGTCATAGCGGGGCCGGTGGATCACTGCGATCTCGACCGACTTGCCCGAGCCGTGGGCAGGCCGCCATAACACCGCGCCCGCGGCGTACACGATCCGGTCCCGGCGGGCAGACGAGTTCTGGGACGACACTCCAACTCCTGCAGGTCAATTCGAACAGGTGGCGCGGC
This sequence comes from Mycobacterium sp. NGS67, assembly GCF_059812185.1. Lineage (NCBI taxonomy): Bacteria > Bacillati > Actinomycetota > Actinomycetes > Mycobacteriales > Mycobacteriaceae > Mycobacterium > Mycobacterium sp. NGS67. The sequence goes on along the minus strand of NZ_JCALCF010000013.1, from coordinate 7,673 downwards.
AGTGGACTGGCTCCGTAGCAGACCGTCCGCGGGATCAGGGGCTGCGGTGTCGTTCCATCAGTGAGACCTGGTGATCGCGAACGCTGCGACCTTCCTGGGGCGAGGCCGTCCACTGACCGTCGGAGTTGAGTTCCCAACAACGGGTGGACGGATCCAATGCGGACTCGAACAATTCGTCGAGTTGCGCGGTGAGCCGGGGATCCTTGACCTGCGCCATGACCTCGACCCGACGGTCGAGATTGCGGTGCATCATGTCGGCGCTGCCGATCCAGAATTCGTTGATCGCATTGAAGTGCAGGATTCGCGAATGTTCCAGGAAGCGGCCGAGAATCGAGCGCACGACGATGTTCTCGGAGAAGCCTTCGGTGCCGGGGCGCAGCGCGCAGATGCCGCGCACCACCACTTCCACCCGTACCCCTGCCTGCGACGCGCGGTACAGCGCGTCGATGACCTGTTCGTCGACAAGGGCGTTCATCTTCAGCCGGATCCGGGCGTCACGACCTTCGCGGTGCGCGGCCACCTCGCGCTCGACGCGCTCGATGATGCCGGTGCGAATCCCCTGCGGGGCCACCAACAAATTGCGATAGGCCAGCTTGCGCGAGTAGCCCGTCAGGGTGTTGAACAGGTCGGTCAGGTCGGCGCCGATGTCGGGATCCGCGGTGAGCAGACCTACGTCTTCGTACAGCCGTGCCGTCTTGCCGTTGTAGTTGCCCGTGCCGACATGGCAGTAGCGCCGGATGATCGGACCCTCGCGGCGCACCACCAGGCAGGTCTTGCAGTGCGTCTTGAGCCCGACGAACCCGTAGACCACGTGCACGCCCGCCTGCTCAAGCGTTCGCGCCCAACGGATGTTGGCTTGTTCGTCGAAGCGGGCTTTGATCTCCACCATTGCCACGACTTGCTTTCCGGCCTCGGCGGCGTCGATCAGCGCACGCACGATCGGCGAATCACCGGAGGTGCGGTACAGCGTCTGCTTGATCGCGAGCACGTGCGGGTCGGCGGCGGCTGATTCGATGAATCGCTGCACGCTGGTGGAGAACGAGTCGTACGGATGATGCACCAGCACATCGCCTTCGCGCAGGGTGGCGAAGATGCCCCTGGTCGTCTCCAGGTCGGCGAACGCCGGGTGGGTGGCGGGGACGAAGGCGCGGTCCTTGAGGTCGGGCCGATCCACGCCGTAGACCTGCCACAGCGACGACAAATCCAGCAGTCCAGGGACTTCGATGACGTCGCCGGGATGCACGTCGAGTTCGCGGTGCAACAGTTCGAGCATGCTTTGGGTCATGTCGTCGGCGACTTCGAGCCGGACCGGGGAACCGAACCGGCGGCGCGCCAACTCCCGCTCGAGGGCCTGGAGGAGATCTTCGTCGCGGTCCTCTTCCACCTCGAAGTCGGCATTGCGGGTGATCCGGAACGCGTGGTGTTCCACGATTTCCATGCCCGGGAAGAGCACCGGAAGGAACGCCGCGATCAATTCCTCCATCGGCAAGAACCGCACGGCCACCCGGTCGTCTCCGTCGCCGCCCGGCTTGGGCTCGAGTTCGACGAAGCGATCGACGTTGTCGGGCACCTTGACTCGGGCGAAATGCCGGGTGCCGTCTTCGGGTTGCTTGACGGTGACGGCCAGGTTCAAGCTCAGTCCACTGACGAATGGGAACGGGTGGGCGGGGTCGACGGCCAACGGGGTGAGGACGGGGAAGACCTGCTCGTTGAAATAGGTCGACAACTGGTCGCATTCCGCCTCGTCCAGGTCGGCCCACGTGACGATGTAGATGCCTTCTTCTTCCAGGGCGGGCAGCACCACATCCAGGAACACCCGGGCATGCCGGCTGGCGATGTGCTGGGTCTGCTCACCGATGCGGCGCAGTTGCTCGCGCGGCGTCAAACCGTCGGCCGAGCGCACCGACAGGCCCATCTCGTCGCGCCGTTTCAGACCGGCGACCCGAACCATGTAGAACTCGTCGAGATTCGACGCGAAGATCGCCAGGAATTTGGCTCGCTCCAGCAGCGGCATCGAGTTGTCGGCGGCCAGCGCGAGCACGCGAGCGTTGAAGTCCAGCCAGCTCAATTCGCGATTGAGATAGCGCTCCTCGGGCAGCGAATCGCTGATCGCCGCGGTTGTCGCGGCCGGCAGCGCACCGGGAGCGGTGTCGCCTGGCTGCCATACGTTCTCGTCCGGGCGTGCCGCTGTCTCTGGGCTGGCTTCGATGTCGGTCACCCTGCGATCATCGCCTATCACCCGGCGATGCTGCCAGCAGTCCGGCTATATCCACATGGCGTTCACCGTCCCGCCATATGCGGGGAGCCGACGGAATCAAGGATGCGCGATGGCACGCGCGGTCGCCGGCCCCACGCCCAGTTGTCGCGCGGCGGCCAGGTCGGCGGGTGTGTCGACATCACAGCGCAGACCCGGCCATGCTCCGGTCAGCTCGACGGCGCCCGAATTACGGTGGCGCGCCGCGGAATCCGGTCCGAACCGGGGATCGAGCGGTGTCCCGAACGCACAGAGTGCGGCCGTCCCCGTCCCGACCCGGTCGGCGACGAAGCTACGCCGATGGGCGCGGGCGGCCGAGACCGCCTCGGCGAGTTCCGGTGTCTGCAGGGCAGGTAAATCACCCTGCAACACAACAAGATTGGGTATGTCGACGGTCATCGCCCGTTCGGCGGCGCCGATGGCGCTGTTCAGCGGGTCAGGATCATCGGAGGGCGTCGGGTCGGTCAGCACCTCGGCCCCGAGGGCGCTCGCCGCGGCCGCGGCTTCCTCGTCGGGGGTGATCACGGTAATCGAGTGCAACGCACTCACCCGCGCCGCGGCGGTCAGGGTGTCCACCAGCATGGCGAGCACCACCGCTTCGCGGGTCGGCGCTGAGAACACCGGAGCCAGCCTGGTCTTGGCGGCGGCCAACCGTTTGACGGCGATGATCAAACCGACTCCACCGTCAGTCCCAGAGCCGCCCATACGGTCATCCTGCCAGCGTCAGTCCTGTCGGTTTCGGTGAGTCGGGCCCGAGCGTCGCGTGACGCCCGCCCGGTCGTTTAGGGTGTCGCCTGCGTAGGCAACACACGAGGGGTAGCGGATGGCGGGCACGGGAACTGTCGCGGTGATGGGCGCCGGTGCCTGGGGCACCGTATTGGCCAAGGTGCTCGCCGACGCCGGAGGAGAGGTGACGTTGTGGGCGCGGCGCGCCGAGGTCGCCGACCGGATCAACACCACCCGGTCCAACCCCGACTATCTCCCGGATACGCAGTTGCCGTCGGGAATTCGCGCCACGTCCGACGCCGAAGAGGCCCTGTCCGGTGCCACGACGGTGCTGCTGGGTGTGCCGGCCCAGACGATGCGGGCCAACCTCGAAAACTGGAACGGACTGTGGCCCGACGGCGCGACGCTGGTCAGCCTGGCCAAGGGCATCGAACTGGACACGTTGATGCGGATGAGCCAGGTGATCGTCTCGGTCACCGGAGTGGACGCCTCGCAGGTGGCGGTGATCTCGGGACCCAACCTGGCCAGCGAGATCGCCCAGGGCCAGCCGGCGGCGACCGTGGTGGCGTGCAGCGACTCCGGACGTGCGGTGGCGCTGCAACGCTTCTTGAACAGCGGCTATTTCCGTCCCTACACCAACTCCGACGTGGTGGGGACCGAGATAGGCGGGGCGTGCAAGAACGTCATCGCGCTGGCTTGCGGGATGGCGGTCGGCGTCGGGCTGGGCGAGAACACCACCGCGGCGATCATCACCCGGGGTCTGGCCGAGATCATGCGGCTGGGCCTGGCCCTGGGCGCCAAGGGCGCGACCCTGGCGGGTCTGGCCGGGGTGGGTGATCTGGTGGCCACCTGTACCTCGCCCTACTCGCGAAACCGCTCACTGGGTGAGCGCCTGGGCCGCGGCGACACGATCTACTCCGCGCTGCACAGCAAGGAGGGGCACGTGGTGGAGGGCGTGACGTCGTGCCAGTCGGTGCTGGCGCTGGCGTCCAGCTACGACGTGGAGATGCCGCTCACCGACGCCGTGCACCGGGTCTGTCACAAGGGTCTGTCGGTCAACGAGGCGATCGCGCTACTGCTGGGCCGCAGCACAAAGCCCGAATAGGGCCCGCACGCGTCCCGACCGGTAGCCTCTCTAGGTTGTGACTGCCAGCCGAGTGCGCGTTGCCGTCGTCTTCGGCGGGCGCAGCAACGAGCACGCCATCTCCTGCGTGTCTGCGGGCAGCATTCTGCGCAACCTCGACCCGCACCGGTTCGAGGTCGTCGCGATCGGCATCACGCCGCAAGGGTCGTGGGTGCTCACTGACGGCGACCCCGACGCGCTGGCCATCACCGACCGCCAACTTCCGCAGGTGAGCGCCGACTCGGGCGCCGAGCTGGCGTTGTCGACCAATCCGCAGCGCGGCGGACAACTGGTGGCCCTGCCTGGCACCACTCGCGACGCGGGAGATCCGGTGAAAGTGCTGACGCAGGTCGACGTGGTGTTCCCGGTCCTGCACGGTCCCTACGGCGAGGACGGCACCATCCAGGGGTTGCTCGAACTCGCCGGTGTGCCTTACGTCGGGGCGGGCGTGCTGGCCAGTGCGGCCGGAATGGACAAGGAGTTCACCAAGAAGCTGCTGGCCGCCGAAGGACTTCCAGTGGGTGCCTACGCCGTGTTGCGCCCGTCCCAGGACACCCTGGAGCCCGAGGAACGTGAACGGTTGGGCCTGCCCGCGTTCGTCAAACCCGCGCGGGGCGGGTCGTCCATCGGCGTCAGCCGGGTGTCGAGCTGGGAGCAGTTGCCAGACGCCATCGCCCAGGCCCGTCGCCACGACCCGAAGGTCATCGTGGAAGCTGCGATCAGCGGGCGCGAGCTGGAATGCGGCGTGCTTGAAAAGCCGGACGGCACAATCGAAGCCAGCACGCTGGGCGAGATCCGGGTGGCCGGGGTGCGCGGGCGCGAGGATTCCTTCTACGACTTCGCCACCAAGTACCTCGACGATGCAGCCGAATTGGACGTACCGGCCAAGGTCGACGACGACATCGCAGATGCGGTGCGGCAGTTGGCCGTTCGAGCTTTCACAGCCATCGATTGTCAGGGTCTGGCTCGGGTGGACTTTTTCCTGACCGACGAGGGCCCGGTGATCAACGAGATCAACACGATGCCGGGGTTCACCAAGATCTCGATGTATCCGCGGATGTGGGCGGCCAGCGGCGTCGACTACCCGACCTTGTTGGCCACCATGGTGGACACCGCCTTGGCGCGAGGCGTGGGCCTGCGGTAGCCGCCCGCTACCGGGCCTCGCCCGGCTGGATCGGCTGTGCGGCGATGGTGCGGTCGATGACGCTGGACAGGTCTTGAATGGGGGTCGGCCCGGATCCCGCGGGCAGCGTCATCGCTACATACACCGCACGATCCACCGTGTACCAGGTGGATTGGCCCGGCCCGGCCACGTCGGTCTGGACCTGGAACCACTGCACCCGGTCGACCACCTGGATCGGCGCGCCCACCACGAAGTCGTCCGGACGCTCGAGCCCACAACGCACGATGACCGGCTCGGTGTCGGGTGCGGATCGCCAGGCGCTGGCCCCCTCGGGCACCGGCTCGGCGACCGCGGTGCGCTGATAATCCCCGAGTCGGGGCGGCAGGGCCGTCTTCAGGGACTGGCAGGCGGAACTGGAGGCCTGCGGCGCGGGCACCGAGGGAATGCTGACCGGTTGCTGCGCGGTGCGGCGGGTGGCCGCGAAGATCAGGATACCCGCGATTGTGGCGACGGCCAGCAGCAGTGCGCCGATCAGCACGCCACGGGGCGGCCCGCCCGGATCGGGCCCGGTTGTCATACGACCTCCGAACGTATTGCACTACTACACTGACGCTTTTGGCCCCAACGGGCGCAAGATTCAACTTACCGTGGGTCCGACGAGCGTCCCGAGGTCCAGGGACGCGCCGGCAGGAGGGGCATGGGCGAGCACGCATCGGAGGAATCCCCGACCCTGGAGCAGTTCGGTGAGTTCGGCGTGATCGAGCGACTGGTCCGCGGCCGTCGTCAACCCGCCGCCGTCACCCTCGGACCCGGCGACGACGCGGCGGTGGTGTCGGCTGGTGACGGTCGCATCGTCGTGTCGACCGACATGTTGGTGCAGGACCGGCACTTTCGGCTGGACTGGTCGAGCCCCTACCACATCGGCCGGAAGGCGATCGCCCAGAACGCGGCCGACATTGAGGCCATGGGGGCGCGCCCCACCGCGTTCGTCGTGGGCTTCGGGGCGCCGGGCACGACGCCGGCCGACCAGGTGAGTGCGCTCGTCGACGGCATGTGGGAGGAAGCCGAACTGGTAGGTGCCGGCGTCGCCGGCGGGGATCTGGTCAGCTGTCCGCAGTGGGTGGTGTCGGTGACGGTGCTGGGAGACCTCGACGGCCGGGCGCCGGTGCTGCGGTCTGGTGCCAAGGCCGGCTCGGTGCTGGCGGCAGCCGGTGACCTGGGACGCTCGGCCGCCGGATATGAGCTGGTGCGCAACGGAATCGAGCGATTCGACGACCTGCGGCGCCGGCACCTGGTGCCGCAACCGCCGTATGGGCAGGGACCGCTGGCCGCGGCAGCCGGTGCGACGGCGATGATCGACGTCTCCGACGGTTTGATCGCCGATCTACGGCACGTCGCCGAGGCATCCGGGACGGGGTTCGAGCTGTCCACCGAGGCGCTCGCACCCGACCGCGACGCGGTGGCCGATGCCGCGGCGGCCGTCGGCGCCGACCCGTGGGCATGGGTGCTCGGCGGTGGTGAAGACCATGCTCTGGTGGCGTGCTTCCCCGGCGCGGTGCCGGCCGGGTGGCGGGCGATCGGGTGGGTGCTGGAGGGGACCGCGCGGGTGCTGGTCGACGGCAGGGAGTGGGACGGGCACGCGGGCTGGCAGTCGTTCTAGGGTGATGAGTCGCCGGAATACTTCGACTCCGCGGTGCAGGGCTGCATCTGACGGTGTTGCGGCACCCTGAGCGCAGGATCAAACAAGAAGGTGGAGGGACTGCAGTGACCGCGCGCCCGTTGAGCGAACTCGTCGAACCGGGTTGGGCGGCGGCACTGCAGCCGGTCGCCGATCAGGTGGCCCAGCTGGGGCAATTCCTGCGTGCCGAGATCGCGGCCGGCCGGCAGTATCTGCCCGCAGGTCCGAACGTGTTGCGCGCCTTCACGTTTCCGTTCGCCGATGTCCGGGTGCTGATCGTCGGGCAGGATCCCTACCCGACCCCCGGCCATGCGGTGGGCCTGAGTTTCTCGGTGGCTCCCGACGTGCGCCCGTTGCCGCGCAGTCTGTCCAACATCTTCGACGAGTACACCGCCGACCTGGGGTTTCCGCGCCCGTCGTGCGGTGATCTGACACCGTGGGCGCAACGCGGGGTGTTGCTGCTGAACAGGGTTCTCACGGTGCGGCCCAGCACCCCGGCGTCGCATCGCGGCAAGGGGTGGGAAGCGGTGACGGAGTGCGCGATTCGCGCGCTGGTGCGGCGGGAGCAGCCGTTGGTGGCGATCCTGTGGGGCCGAGACGCCTCGACGCTGAAACCGATGCTGGCCGAGGGCAGCTGCGTCGCGATCGAATCGCCGCATCCCTCGCCGTTGTCGGCATCGCGTGGGTTCTTCGGGTCGCGGCCGTTCAGTCGCGCCAACAAGCTGCTCGCCGACATGGACGCCGAACCCATCGATTGGCGCCTGCCGTA